>DASUZY010000100.1:0-45679 GCA_036376635.1 Sphingomicrobium sp. | reverse complement strand
GGTCAGCGATTGTCGCATCCGACGCGTCCAGGATCGCGACGATCGGGGCATACTCCATGCCTGGCGTCGCGAGCTCGAGTCAGCTGGTCCAGCTCGATCTTGCGGGCATTTCGGTATCTGCCGGCAGTGCCTGCTCGTCCGGCAGCATGAGGCCAAGCCGAGTCCTTGGTGCCATGGGCCTGAACCCGGAGGTCGCGAGCACGGTCATCCGGGTCAGCTTCGGCCCGTCGACGAGCGAAGCGGATATCGACCGATTCATGACTGAGTGGCGCCGTATCAGGCAGCGCGCGGACCGGGCTGTCGCATGATCTATCTCGACTATCAGGCGACGACGCCCGTTGCTCCCGAAGTCGCCAAGGCGATGCGCCCATGGGTCGAGGAGCGCTTTGCCAACCCTCATTCCCCCTCTCGCTGGGGTCATGAGGCAGCCGCGGCGATCGAGGTCGCGCGCAAGCAGGTCGAGAAGGCGACCGGCCTGAAAGGTGGCAGTATCGCCTTCACGGGAAGCGCGACCGAAGCGCTCAACTGGGCACTCAAGGGCACCGCCGAAAAGGGCGCGAAGGGCCGCAACCGCATAGTCACGCTCGCGACTGAGCATGCCGCAGTGCTCGACACATGCGAATGGCTTGCGGGGCAGGGCGTGGATCTCACCGTGCTTCCAGTGGATCGGGAGGGACGGCTCGATCTTGACCTGCTGGAACGCGAGCTCGATCACCGCGTGCTCCTGGTGGCGGTAATGAGCGTGAACAATGAGATTGGGGTTCGCGAACCGCTTACTGCCATCACGGAGCTCGCTCACAACGCCGGCGCACTTGTCCTGACGGATGCCGTTCAGGCTTTCGGGCGGGTCGAACTGTGCAAGGGCCCGGACCTGGTAGCGATTTCGGCGCACAAGATTCACGGCCCCAAGGGCATCGGCGCCCTGTGGATGCGCAAGGGCAAGGAGCCGGCGCCGCTGATCCACGGAGGCGGGCAGGAGCAGGGGCTACGGTCCGGGACGCTGTCACCCGAGCTGTGCGTGGGCTTCGGTGCCGCGGCAAAGCTCGCCGACGAGCGCTGCACCCGCGACTACGATCACGTGCAAAAATTGTGGGCAGCCGCGATCCACGCGCTTGGCCCCGGCTGGATCGTCAATGGCAGCACCGCGCATCGCTATCACGGCAATCTGAACGCCAGGCGCGAGGGCCTCGACGGAGCGCGGTTGATCGCCGACATGAGAGACGTTGCTTTTTCGCTCGGATCGGCCTGCGCCAGCGGATCTGGACGGCCGAGCCACGTACTTCGCGCGCTCGGTCTCGACTACAAGCAGGCGCGATCCTCGATCCGTCTCGGCTTCGGGCGCTACACGACCCAGCAGGAACTGGTCGACGCCTGCCGGCGGATCGCGGCGCACGCCGTCGCGCAGGAGAAGCTCGACGCGTGACCCTCGTGCGTTTCTTCCGGGCAGACGGAACTCTCGACAAGGAAGTGGAAGCGGAGCCGGGGCAGCGGCTGCTCGACGTTGCCTGGGCCGCGCGCGAACCGCTTGAGGGGGCCTGCGAAGGAGTGATGGCCTGCTCGACCTGCCATGTGATCGTCGATGGTGCGGATTTCGAAAAACTTCCACCAGCAAGCGAGGAAGAGGAAGACCTGCTCGACCTTGCGGCCCACGCGACGCGGACGTCTCGACTCGCTTGCCAGGTCATCCTAACAGACAGCCTCAAGTCTCTGAATGTGCGGGTCCCTCCGGAGGCGCGGAACTGGATGGGTCGCTAATTCTCGTGGGGGACAGGACTGCCCAGGCGCGCATCGGGGGCATCGGAGTCGCGCTTCACCCGCCGATCGCTCGCGAGTGCCGCCGAACGAATGGCTTCTAGCTGATCGAGCGTAATCCGGCCCGTATGACGGGTGTCGAGAAGGCCGAACCGAAGTACGGCAGCTTCGCGGAACTCCTGAAGTGTTATCGCCCGATCGAAGTCCGCGTCTGCCGCGGCAACCGGCTCGGGCAAGTTCAACAGGCCGTACCGCGCTGCTCCCTGCAATTTGCCGCCGAGCCCAAGCTCGTCCTCATCGCGTCGAGCCTGCTCCCGTCGCTGCCGGTCACCATGATCTGCTTCGCGGGTCCGGTTCGGTTTTGGGGGTGGATCTCCCGGGCCGGGCCGCTTGCGGGAGTTCACCTGCACATCGGGAGCGATGTCGTATTCGTACCTGGCAAGCTCGTCAGGATCGATCTGGCCGTTGTGATCGGTGTCCAACGTGGCGAAGAATCGATCCGCGTCTGCCAACATCTCGTCCTGGGTCAGCACTCCGTCGCCATTCCTGTCGGCCTTTCGGAACCACGCCGCGAGCGTGTCCTCGGTCTGGGTATGCGCGCGAAAAGGCTCGCCCATGGGGCTGATGAAAGGCGCCCAGGCATGACCGGTAACCATGATCGGTCGGGTATCCGGGGCTGGAGTGGCAGCCGCCAGCAGCAGGAAGATCAGAGGCGGAGCAGCCATCTCATTCCGGCGGAGGCGGAGCCGCGTCCGGGCTCGTCTCCTTGGTCGGCTCGTCGGCGGCGGCCGGGTGGGTTGCCTCCAGCTCGGGGAGGGTCAGCCGGCCGTGATGGTCGATGTCCAGCGCCACAAACCGCTGGACCGCAGCCTGACGGAACTCATTCAAGGATACGCCCCGGTTGAAATCGGTATCTGCGGCGACGACAGGCTCGGGAAGGTTGAGTAGTCCGTACCTCGCTGCGCCCTGGTGCATGTCCTCGGCGCCGCCGCGGGCCTTGTACCTTTCGCCACCATTGCCGCCCCGACCGCGGTGACCGCCTCCTCCCCCGTGGCCGTGGCCGTATCGCTCACCACCGCCCGAATCGCCGGCCAGCTCCATCGCATAGTTCGGACCGCTTCGGATTTCCGGAGCGATCACCTCTTCGTAATGAGTAATCTCGTCAGGATCGATTTCACCGTCATGATTGAGATCGAGCACAGCGAAAAATCGTTCGGCGTCCTTCACCATCTCGCCGACGGTCAGATAGCCGTCATGATTGGTGTCGGCCTGGTTGAACCAGTCGGCGAGCGGGTGATCGTCGCGGCTTCGCGGTCGAAAGGGTTCACCCATAGGGCTGATGAACAATCGGCCGCCTGGTCCGCTAGGAACGGACTGGGGAGCCGGAGGCGCGGGCTGCGCGACCGCGGCTGCAACAAGCAGGATCAATGGAGCCATCGGCATTCGGCGCTAGTCCTCCCCACGACGATGCAAACCGCACTCGTCCTCGCGGGGTGAATGCGAGATGAAAATGTCAGACGCAAGCGGATGAACTTGCGTCCATGTTCCGGATTGCCCATATGCGCGCCCGGAAGTCGGCGGACGGCGCTGTCGCCAACCTGGTCAGGTCCGGAAGGAAGCAGCCACAACGAATTCGTGCCGGGTCGTCGGCTTCCACCGCTCTTCTCTACAACTCGGCCCCAAGAACCGGCTTAGCCGCCCATCGAAGCCTTGGCGGGGATGGGCCTCACGCCCTACACCAGCAGCAATGAACGACGACGAATCGCCCGGTCTCGGCTTGGACCTTCCCGAAGTGGCGCCTCCGGCCGCGAACGCGTCTCCGTACCGCGTCCTCGCCCGCAAATATCGCCCGCAGACCTTCGCGGAACTGATCGGCCAGGACGCGATGGTGACGACACTCGGCAACGCAATCTCGCGTGACCGTATCGCTCATGCGTTCCTGCTCACCGGTGTTCGCGGTGTCGGCAAGACCTCGACCGCGCGTCTCATCGCCAAGGCATTGAACTGCATCGGTCCGGACGGGCAGGGCGGTCCGACCATCACCCCCTGCAATGTGTGCGAGCCATGCCGGGCCATCGCCGAGGGGCGGCATATTGACGTGATCGAGATGGACGCCGCTTCGCATACCGGCGTCGAGGACATCCGCGAGATCATCGACGCGGTTCGCTATTCGGCGGTGAGCGCCCGCTACAAGATCTACATCATCGACGAAGTTCACATGCTTTCGAAGAACGCATTCAACGCGTTGCTCAAGACTCTTGAGGAGCCGCCTGAGCATGTGAAGTTCTTCCTCGCGACCACCGAGGTGAACAAGGTGCCGGTGACCGTACTGTCCCGCTGCCAGCGGTTCGACTTGAGGCGCATTCCCGCGGAAAAACTTGCCAATCATTTCGCCGAGGTGTCGAAAGCGGAAGGCGTTGAGGTCGAAGCGGAGGCGCTCGGAATGATCGCGCGGGCCGCGGAGGGTTCGGCCCGGGATGGTCTGTCCATCCTCGACCAGGCAATCGCCCATGGGGCGGGAGCAGTCACTGCGGTGCAGGTGCGCGACATGCTGGGCCTTGCCGACCGCGGACGCATACGGCGCCTGCTGCAGCTGGTGCTGGCGGGAGATGCAGGCGCCGCGCTTGCTGAGCTCGACCAGGCGCACGAACTCGGCATCGATCCGACACAGCTGCTTCGGGGCCTCATGGAAAGCCTCCACTCGGTCACTCGGGCGAAGGCCGGCGCCCCTGCCGATGCGCTGCAGAGCGCGGAGGAGCGCGGGAGTGCTGCCGAAATGGCGCAGAAGCTCGGATGGGGGACGATCCACCGTTTGTGGCAGCTGCTGCTTAAGGGCCTGCAGGACGTCGAGATCGCGCCGGATCCGCGGGAGGCAGCGGAAATGGCGCTGCTGCGCCTGATCCATGCCGCCGACATGCCCGACCCGGCCGCGCTGATCGCGCAGCTCACGGGAGAAGGTGCGTCAACCGCGACCACTCCCGCGCGGACCGCGGCCGCGCCGTCAGCTCCCAAGGCCCAGCTTCCAGCGGATTTCCGAGCCTTGCTCGAGCTTCTGGAAGCGAATGGGAAGCACAGTCTTGCTATCCAGCTTCACGATCAAGTCGGTCTCGTGCGCTACGCTCCACCAGAGCTTGTCCTGAAGCCAATGCGACCGCTCGGAAGCGACTGGTCGCGTGATCTCGCAATGAGCCTGAAGGCGGCTACGGGCGCGTCCTGGCAGGTGCTATTGTCTGACGAGGCGGGGGAACCGTCGCTGCTCGATCAGGAGAAAATGGCCGAGGAGCGCGTTCGCGCAGATGTGCTCGGCGATCCCAATGTCCGCGCGGTGATGGACGTCTTCCCGGACGCAGAACTCGAATCTTTCTCAACGAGAGGCAGCTGACATGCCCGAACTCCCAGACTTCGACGAAATCATGAAGATGGCGCAGAACGCGCAGAGTGAGCTTCAGAAGGCTCAGGACAATCTCGACAAGATCGAGGTCGAGGGCATCGCCGGCGGAGGCATGGTCAAGGTCCGGGCAACCGCCAAGGGCCGCATTCTCGGCGTCGACATTGACGAAAGCCTGCTTCAGCCCTCCGAGAAGACGATGGTCGAAGATCTCGTTGCGGCGGCCATCAATGACGCCCGAACGAAGGCAGATGGCGCCGCGGCGGGGGAAATGCAGAAAATGCAATCCTCGCTGCCGCTTCCCCCTGGGTTCAAGCTTCCTTTCTAGCTGTTTGACGTAGAGCATTATTGCGCCATGATGCGCTTCCTAAAGAGGAGCGCTGATGGGGATGCTCGGCGCAATGCAGGATTTTCCGCTGCGCATCGCGCGGCTGATCGACCATGCCGAACGCGAGCATGGGTCGCGGGAGATCGTATCGGCCAGACCTGACGGCCTTACTCACCGGACGAACTGGGCGCGCTTGACGCGTGACTCGCGTCGTCTGGCTCAAGCGCTGGAGGCGATGGGCGTCCAGCCGGGTGACAGGGTCGCGACCCTTGCCATGAACCATGACCGGCACCTCGTTGCCTGGTTCGGCGTGCCCGGCATGGGCGGTGTGCTCCATACGGTGAACCCCCGACTGTTCGACGATCAGCTTGAGTATATCGTCAATCACGCCGAAGACCGGGTGCTTCTGTACGATGCGGCCTTCGAGGCGCTGGTTCAGCGCATGAAGCCCAAATGGACGACAATTCGGCACTATGTCCGCTTCGACGATCAATTCGATGATCTTCTCGCCGGGCTGGACGGCGATTACGCCTGGTACGAAGGCGATGAGCGAGAGCCCTGCGGCCTTTGCTACACCAGTGGCACCACCGGAAATCCGAAGGGTGTGCTCTACGAGCATCGCTCGACCGTGCTCCACGCGATGTCGATCATCGCGCCCGATATCTTTGACGTGTCCGCCCGCTCGGTCTTCCTTCCGGTGGTGCCCATGTTCCATGCGGGGAGCTGGTGCATTCCTTACGCAACGGCGATTTCCGGACTGAAGTTGGTGCTCTGTGCCGACAATAAGCCGGAGCGGCTGTGCGCACTCCTGAACGAAGAGGGTGTGACCCACTCGGCGGGAGTCCCGACGGTGTGGCTCAGCATGATTGACCATGTCGAGGACACTGGCGCCAGTTTGGGCAAGCTTAACACCATCATCGTCGGCGGGTCGTCTGCGCCACCGGCGACAATCCGCTGGTTCCGGGAGCGAGGAATCCGGGTCAACCATTTGTGGGGCATGACGGAGATGTCACCGATCGGAACGGTCGGCGCGCCGCCGGCGAACTGGGACTCAATGAGCGAAGAGGAGCAGCTTTCCTATCTTTCCCGGCCCGGCCGCTCGATGTTCGGCGTCGAGCTGCGGGTGGTCGATGACGAAGGCCGGGTGCTGCCGCGCGATGGCCAGAGCTCTGGCCGGCTGCAGACGAGAGGCGCTTCGGTCGTCAAACGCTACTTCAAGCAGGACAAGGATTGCGTCGACGTCGACAATTGGTTCGACACCGGCGACGTCGCTGTCATCCATCCTGACAACACGTTGCGTCTGACCGATCGAGCCAAGGATGTGATCAAGTCGGGCGGTGAATGGATCAGCTCGATTGAGCTGGAGAACGCAGCTGTCGGCTGCCCCGGAGTGCTCGAAGCCGCGGCGATCGGCATTCCCCATCCGAAATGGGATGAGCGTCCGTTGCTGTTGATTGTCCGCGACGATGATCATGTCGCCACCGAGGAAGAGATCCTCGGTCATCTTTCTCAATCGGTCGCGAAATGGTGGCTGCCGGATGCGATCGAGTTCGTCGATGAGCTTCCCCACACGGCGACGGGCAAGCTCAGCAAGAAGGACCTGCGCGACAAATATCGCGATTACCGGTTCGCCAATGCCGTGGAGATGGTCGGGCGCGACTAGAAAAAGGGGACGCGGTCGACTAACTGGCCGGCAACTCCCGAACACTTGAAGGAACCCGCGACCCCATGGCCGCCCAATATGCTTATGTCATGAAGGACATGACCAAGTCCTTCCCCGGCGCTCAGAAGCCGGTGCTCAGCCACATCAACCTGCAATTCTACCAGGGCGCCAAGATCGGAATCGTCGGCCCGAACGGCGCGGGCAAGTCGACGCTGATGAAAATCATGGCCGGCATCGACAAGGACTTCCAGGGCGAGGCGTGGCCCGGCGAAAACATCACCGTCGGCTATCTGCCACAGGAGCCACAGCTCGACCCGACCAAGAACGTGCTCGAGAACGTCAAGGACGGCGCGCGCGACGTTGCCGACATGGTCGATCGCTTCAACGCCATTTCGGCCGAGATGGGCGACCCCAAGGAGGACACCGACTTCGATGCCCTGATGGAGGAGATGGGCGAGCTCCAGGGCAAGATCGATGCAGTCGACGGCTGGACGCTCGACAACCAGCTCGAGGTCGCGATGGAAGCGCTGCGGTGCCCGCCGTCGGATTGGCCGGTCGAGAACCTCTCAGGCGGTGAGAAGCGCCGGATCGCGCTCACCCGGCTGCTGATCCAGAAGCCGTCGATCCTGCTTCTCGACGAGCCCACCAACCACCTCGACGCCGAGAGCGTCCAATGGCTGGAGGCCCATCTCAAGGAATATCCGGGCGCGGTGCTGATGATCACCCACGACCGCTACTTCCTCGACAATGTGGTAAGCTGGATCCTTGAGCTCGATCGCGGGAAATACTTCCCGTACGAAGGCAATTACTCGACCTACCTCGAGAAGAAATCCAAGCGGATGGAGCAGGAGGAGCGCGAGGAGTCCGGACGCCAGAAGGCGATCAAGGACGAGCTTGAGTGGATCCGGCAGGGTGCCAAGGCTCGCCAGACCAAGTCGAAAGCACGTATCGCGAAGTTCGACCAGCTCGTCGCCGCTCAGGAAAAGCACGTTCCCGGCAAGGCTGAGATCCTCATTCAGGTGCCCGAGCGCCTTGGCGGAAAGGTCATCGAAGTTGACAATATTTCAAAGGCCTATGGGGATAAGCTGCTATTCGATGGCTTAAGTTTTACGCTTCCGCCCGGCGGAATTGTGGGTGTGATTGGTCCCAACGGCGCTGGCAAGTCGACTCTGTTCAAGATCATCACCGGCCAGGAACAGCCGGACACGGGCTCGATCGACATCGGCCCGACCGTGCACCTCGGCTACGTCGATCAGAGCCGCGACCACCTCAACGACAAGAACAATGTCTGGGAGGAGATCTCAGACGGGCTCGACTACATGAAGGTCAACGGCCACGACCAGTCGACGCGCGCTTACGTCGGCGCCTTCAACTTCAAAGGCCAGGATCAGCAGAAGAACGTCGGCAAGCTGTCGGGCGGTGAGCGCAACCGAGTCAACATCGCCAAGATGCTCAAGCGCGGCGGCAACGTGCTGCTGCTCGACGAGCCGACCAACGACCTGGACGTCGAAACACTCGGCGCACTCGAGGAAGCGATCGAAAATTTCGCCGGCTGCGCCGTGGTCATCAGCCACGACCGCTTCTTCCTGGACCGGCTCGCCACTCACATCCTCGCATTTGAAGGTGACAGCCACGTTGAGTGGTTTGAAGGCAACTTCCAGGCCTATGAGGAAGACAAGATCAATCGCCTGGGCGAAGAGGCCACCCGTCCGCACCGGACGAGCTATCGGAAGCTGACTCGGTAACGAGAGTGGCGGATCCGGCTTTCTTCCCGACTGAGGCCGAATTCCGCCACTGGCTCGAGGCCAATCACGAGACCGCGCCCGAACTGCTCGTCGGCTTCTGGAAGAGGGGCTGTGGCAAGCCCTCGATCGACTGGCCGCAGGCGCGTGACCAGGCGCTGTGCTTTGGGTGGATCGACGGTCACCGCAAATCGCTTGGCGACGAAGCCTACACCATCCGCTTCACGCCCCGGCGGAAGGGCAGCATCTTCAGCAGGGTGAACGTCGAAAGATTCGAGGCTCTCACGGCCGCGGGGTTGATGAGGCCGCCGGGCGTTCGCGCCTACGAAGAAAACAAGCACAAGACCGGCGTCTATTCGTACGAGAAGCCGCTCGCCTCGCTCACTGCCGATGAGGAACTGATGTTCCGCGGGAACAAGAGCGCCTGGATAGACTGGGAGAAACGGCCGCCCGGCTACCGCAAACAGGTGCTTGGCTGGATCGCTGGAGCGAAGCGGTCTGAAACCCGAGCAAAGCGCCTGGCTGAGCTGATCGCAGTCTGCGCAGAGGGACGGCGGCTTCCGCAGTATGAGTGGAAGAAGAAGCCTTGATCGCGTTCACCGCCCCGCTGAAGGTCTGGGCCTTCGCCGAGGGCACCTCGCACTTCATGAGCGTACCGCCGGAGCTTGCCGGCGAGATCAAATTCCGTGCCATGGAAACTCCGCGGGGGTTCGGCTCGGTGAAGGTCGAGGTTACCGTTGAACAGTTCACTTGGCGCACGTCGATCTTCCCGTCGAAGGATACCGGCGGATACTTCCTGCCGATCAAGATCGAGGTTCTGCGACGAACGGGCATCGCTGTAGGTGACGTCGTCACGGTGGAGCTCGAGCTCCTTTAACGGAACCATCGCAAGCAACCTCCGGTTAAATGGTCGTGCAGGGCTTGGCCGACCTCCTGAACAGTGCACAGCCGGCGCAGAACGGCGCCGCTACGCATGTTGAGGGTGCGCGCCTGTTTGGCGTGACGCTGATCGGCGCGACGTCGCACAACCTTCACAAGCTGATCCTCACGGTCGCATTTATCGCCATCGCATGGAGCGTCGCCTGGGTGCTTCGGGCGATCCTCAAACTGTTCATCGGCACTCGGACCGGAACACGGGTGCAGTTCTGGGGGAAGCAGGGCGTCAGCCTGATCGTTGCTGCGATCCTCATCCTCGGCGTGATGTCGATCTGGTTCGACAGCCCTGCGCGGCTCGCCAGCGCGCTAGGGCTGATCGGCGCCGGCATCGCCTTCGCGCTTCAACGCGTGATTACAGCCGTTGCGGGCTATTTCGTGATCCTGCGCGGCAAGACATTCAATGTCGGCGACCGCATCCTGATGGGGGGCGTTCGTGGCGACGTGGTCGGGCTGTCCTTCATGCAGACGCGCATCATGGAGATGGGCCAGTCACCCCGCGAGGAGACCGACAAGAAGTCGTGGGTTCGGAGCCGTCAATTCACCGGTCGGATCGTCACGGTCACGAATGACAAGGTCTTCGACGAGCCGGTGTTCAATTACACTCACGAGTTCGCCTACATATGGGACGAGGTCAGTATTCCGGTTCGATATGCCACTGATTACGCCGCTGCCGAGAAATGCATTCAGTCGGCAGCCGCAAACCATGCCCTTTCACGCCAAAAGATCGGCGAGGAAGAATTGGAGCGGATCGAAAGCCGGTTCGGCATCGACGTCGGCGAGATCGACCCCAAAGTATTCTGGCGGATCACGGAGGACTGGCTCGAGATGACGGTGCGGTTCCTCGGCCCCGATCACGGTATCCGGGCAATGAAGGACCGGATGGCCCGGGACATCATCGCAGGATTCCAAAGGGACGGAGTGCTTATCGGCGCGACCAGGCAACAAGCGGTCGAAGCCGCGAGTCCAGGTTAGTCGCGGTTGGCGGCGAGTTCGCCCGCAGTTTTGTCGAAGCCTTCGGCCATGTCGCCGAGCACCTTGCTCGTCGCGCGATCATAAGTGGCATCAGCCAGCCGTCGGCATCGCTCGGCTTGTTCGTGAAGCGCATCGCTCTGCTCGCCAGTTACATCGACCAGCATGTTCACCGCTCCCGTGAACTGGCCCGATCGGTCGAAGAGAGGGGTCGGATAGGGCTTGAACGCCACCCGGCTTCCATCGGGCCGTTCGGCGATTGCAATGATGTCACGGATCGGCCGTTGCTGCTGGATGGTCTGTGCCATCGGGCAGTCTTCGTGGCACAGCGGTTCACCCGTCGTGGTGTAGAGTTGCCAAGTCACGCACCATCGGTCCTGTCCGAGTTCCGGCTCGCGTCCCGCGAAATCGATGCAGGCGCGGTTCCAGTAGGTCACCCGACCGGCTGTATCCGTGGTGTAGATCGGCACCGGCAATTCATCGAGCATCGCCCGGCATTCGGGCCGGTCGGCGTTGAGCGCATTGAGTGCAGTGTCGAGCAGGTGTTCAGGATCGTGCCGTGCCAGCATGGTTCGCGAGTCAGTTAGCCTGGATTGGGTTGCTCAACTGTCGATCCGCTCTGCCGTTCCGCGAGCCGGGAAAAACTAACCATGTGTGTTGCTTGGACAACAGTTCTCGACTCACATCGGTGACGAAATATCTGTGGACGAACTATCCACAATCCGCCCGGGATCAGCGCAGGCGCTTGACCAGCAAGCGGCCATCGTCGCCGCTCTTCACCTCGAAGTTGGGCACCGCCTTGATGAGTTCCGAAAGCCGCGTGTAGCCATAATTGCGCGCCGCGAAGCTCGAGACGGCCTTCGCCCGCTGGCCGAGCTCGGAAAGCGGCGTGTAGCCTTCCTCATCGCGCTTGGACGCCTTGTACGCCGCGCCGAGCACCTGCAGCAGCTCCGGATCGACAGGGCGCTGGCCGGCGCTCGCCTGTGGTTGTTCGAGCTCTTCCTCGTCATTCATTGCGAGCGCGCCGACGTCGAAGAACCGCGTGCAGGCCTGTTGGAAGGACACGGGCGTCTTCGCGGTGCCGAAGCCGTAGACTGGCAGCCCATCCTCCCGGATTCGCTGAGCGAGGGGCAGGAAGTCGCTGTCCGACGACATGATCCCGAAGCCGTCGACATTGCCGCGGTAGAGGAGGTCCATCGCGTCGATGGTCATCCGCATATCGGTGGCGCTCTTGCCCTTCACGACGTCGAACTGCTGCATCGGTATGATCGAATGGGTACCGGTGAGGTTGCCCCAGCCTTTGAGGCTGGCCTTCGCCCAATTGCCGTAGGCACGGCGGATGTTGATTGTGCCCAGTTCGCCCAACACCAGCAGCACCTCGTCCAGATGATCGGGCGATGCATTGTCGGCATCGATCAGCAACGCGATATTGGCTTCTTGTTCGGGCAATCGATCGCGCATCCGGGCACTTTCGGGTCGAGTCTCTTCCATCCGTCTCTAACGCGGCGGCGCGGAATGGCCACATCCCGGCGCTCGACCCAGTTCCATACCGAATCACCGCTGATCGGACCGGGAACGAAATGCTTGTTTGTTCGATTCTTACCCCGACTGAGGGGGCGAGTTGAGGAAGGGACGAGACGATGAGGAAACTAGGTCTTGCAGCAGCCCTCGCCGCCAGTGTTGCGGTGACCGGCTGCGCTACATATCCGGACCAGTACGGCTACGGCCCGTACGGATACAATAATGGCTATTATAACAACGGCTATTACGGGCCCGGCTATAACAATAACCAGGGCGCTGCCGTTGCGACCGGTGCCGCTGTAGGCGGCGTGGCCGGCGCCATTGCGACGCATTCGGTTGGCGGCGCGGTTGCAGGCGCAGTTCTGGGCGGCGTTCTCGGCGCGGTCATCAACGGGCGCCAATATTATCGCGATACCCGCGGCACCTGTTATTACGTCGACCAGTATGGTCAGCCGCACTACGACTACGGCACTCGCTGCTAGTCGCAACCGTTCTGAATTGAGCTGCTAGGCGGGGCGGAAGTTCTCTTCCGCCTCGTCGAGTATATAGAGCAGGCCTTCCGCGATCGAGAAGTGCGCGCCGTGGAGCTTCAGCGTCCCGGCTCTCTCGCGTTCCGCAATCCACGGAAATGTGCGCAGATTAGATAGGCTCACCTTCACCGCTTCCCGTTCCATGTCGAGGAAGGCGGCCCGGTCAAGCCGTTCGTGACGCGCTCGAACTTCATCGCGCGTAGTCTCAAGCATTCTCACCCAATCGCCGATGAAATGGCCTTTTCCGGGCGGAACGTCATCGAACTTGCCGGTGAGCGCGGCGGCGCAACCACCGCACATGCCATGGCCCATGACCAGAATCTCACCCACCTCAAGCTGCGTGACTGCGAATTCCAGGGCCGCCGAGACACCATGGAAGCCGGTGCTGGTTTCGTAAGGGGGCGCCAGCGCGGCAATGTTGCGAGCGACGAACATCTCGCCGGGGCGGCTGTCGAAAATCTGGGCCGGATCGCTTCGGCTATCCGCGCAAGCCAGGATCATGACCTTCGGGCTTTGACCCTCGGCAAGCTCCGCCCAACGGCCGCGTTCCCGCTCCCAGCTTTTCTCCCGGAAGCGTCGGTAACCTTCGATCAATTGGCTCATGTAAGGCATGAGCTGCCGCTAGCGCCGTCGGGGCAGGGGTGGCAACCCGGCCTTTCTATCGCTATTTCGCCGGCCATGAACGCTCCTGCCGCAGTTCCCCCCAAACAGCGCAAGCCCGACTGGATCCGAGTCAAGGCGCCCGTCAGCGAAGGTTATCACGCCACCCGCCGACTCATGCGCGACCTCAATCTTGCGACCGTTTGCGAAGAGGCGGCGTGCCCGAATATCGGCGAATGCTGGACCAAGAAGCACGCTACCGTGATGATCCTCGGCGACACCTGCACGAGGGCCTGTGCCTTCTGCAACGTGAAGACCGGGATGCCGCGGGCAGTTGATCCGCTGGAGCCCGAGCATGTCGCCACGGCGGCAGCCGAGCTCGGCCTTGAGCACATCGTCATCACCTCCGTCGACCGCGATGACTTGCCCGACGGAGGCGCTCGGCAATTCGTCAAGGTGATCGAGGCGCTTCGCAAGCGCACTCCTTCCACGACGATCGAGATCCTGACTCCCGACTTCCGCAACAAAAGTGAGGCAGCGGTCGAGGAGATCGTCGCTGCGGGTCCGGATGTCTACAATCACAATCTCGAGACCGTTCCGAGGCTCTATCCCACCATCCGGCCTGGCGCACGTTATTACGCGTCACTTCGCTTGCTTGAGAGCGTGAAACGCAAGGCACCGCACATCTTCACCAAGTCGGGTGTGATGGTCGGCCTTGGCGAGCAGCGGCTCGAGGTTCATCAGGTGATGGATGACATGCGCTCGGCCGGCGTCGATTTCCTGACGATGGGCCAATATCTCCAGCCGACACCACGCCATGCCAAGGTCGAGGAATTCGTCACGCCCAAGGCATTCGATGCTTATGCGGCGATCGCCCGGGCCAAGGGCTTTCTGCTGGTTGCAGCGTCGCCTCTGACCCGCTCAAGCTACCACGCCGGCGACGACTTCAAGAAGATGCAGTCGGCACGCAATGCGCAGCTGGAGCGTTCGAACGGCTGATGCCGCGGCATAGCGAGACCAAGCACCTACCTTATACGCCGGAGCAATTGTTCGATCTCGTTGCCGACGTTGCCCGCTACAATGAATTCCTCCCCTGGGTGGTTGCCGTTCGCGTGCGCTCGTCGAGCGAAAAGGAAACGGTTGCCGACCTCGTCGTCGGGTTCAACGCCTTCAAGGAACGCTTTACCAGCCGCGTGCTCAAGGAGCGCCCAGACCGGATCTGCGTCGACTATCTCGAGGGGCCGCTCAAATATCTGCACAATGAGTGGAAGTTCGAGAGGGCGCCGGATGGTGGGACCAAGGTTGGCTTCTCGGTCGATTTCGCGTTCAAATCGCGACTCTTCGAAACTTTGGCCGGATCGATGTTCGATCGCGCGCTTCGCCGCATGACGACCGCCTTCGAACAGCGCGCGGCGGCGCTCTACGGCATCAAGAGCTCGAGTGCGCAAAGCGCGGCCTGAAGCCTGACCCCGGACCGGGTCTTTTCCTCGAAATGCTTCTGGTCGGCGATGATCCTGGCCGGATCTCCATCCCGCTCGGCGCGGGCGAATACCACCGTACCTACGGGCTTTTGAGCGGTTCCCCCGCCGGGGCCGGCGATGCCGGTAATCGCCACCGCCACATCCGCCTCGGAGGCGGCAAGCGCGCCACGGGCCATCGCCCATGCCGTAGCGACGCTGACAGCGCCGAAGGTGTCGACGACATCTTCGGACACCTTGAGATCGGCAATTTTGGCCGCATTCGAATAGGTTACATATCCCGCTTCGAACATTTCGGACGAACCGGGTATTTCGGTCAGCGCCGCACTGACGAGGCCGCCGGTGCAGCTCTCGGCGACGGCGATGCGCCGCCCCGCCTTGCGATTGGCTTCGACGACCTCCCGCGCCTTGTTCACCAGTAATTGGGGAAGAAGTGTTTCGCTCACCTGCTCATAATCCCATCCGAATGCTCGCCACCGCCTGGGCAGCGATACCTTCGCGTCGTCCGGTGAAGCCGAGGCCTTCGGTCGTGGTTGCCTTCACGCTGACCTGATCAACGCTCAAGCCGGCGATTTCGGCGATTCGAACTCGCATGGCCTCTCGGTGAGGGCCCACTTTCGGTGCTTCGGCGATCACGGTGCAATCAATATGGTCAATGACCGCTCCCTTTTCACGCAGGAGATGGACAGCGTGGGCGAGGAAGACCTCTGATGCAGCTCCTCGCCATTGCGGATGGGAGGGCGGAAAGTGTTGGCCGATGTCGCCGAGCCCTGCCGCGCCCAGTACAGCGTCGGTGATGGCGTGAAGGACGACGTCAGCGTCGCTGTGCCCAGCAAGGCCACGCTCATGCGGCACCGCAATCCCGCCAAGCATTACAGGACCTTCGCCCGCAAAGGCGTGCACGTCGAAGCCAAGACCGGTCCTGGGAGACAAACGGCCCGTCAGCCATTGCTCAGCGCGTTCGAAATCCGCCGGCAACGTGAGCTTGTCGAGCGCCGGGTCGCCCTCCACCGCGGCTACCCTCATCCCGCTCGTGCGGAGCACCGTCGTCTCATCGGTGGGTGAGGGCCCCGACCAGAGATCATAAGCGGACCGCAGCGAGCCGAGCCGGAAGGCCTGAGGTGTCTGGACTTTGGCAAGCCCTGTGCGATCGACTGGATCGCACAGCACCTCATCAATCCGGGCAAGCGTGTCGCAAACGGGGAGAACCGGTGCGGCGCCCTCAAAGAACTCCAGGGCGGCAAGCAGACGGTCGATCACCGCCGGCGGACAAAAGGGCCGAGCCGCATCATGCACCAGGATCGCGTCACCGTCGACGGCCAGCAATCCCGCTCGGACCGAATCCGCACGCTCGAATCCGCCTTCGATCAAATCCCCGACGTCGAGTCCCGCGAGGGCTTCGGCAGCGGCGTCCTGCTGTCCTTTGCCGATCACAACGTGGACCGATCGCACAGCGGGATGACGGATCAGCGACTCCGCGGCCCAGCGCAGCACCGGCTTGCCGCCCAGCATCCGGTATTGCTTCGGAACCTGTCCGCCCATCCGGGTTCCGCTTCCCGCGGCGACGATGAGCGCAGTGGTGGTCACCGCGGGCGCCTCTAGGACTGCTTGCCTTGTCCGCCAAGGCCTGTTCGATTATCTGCGGCCCACTCATGCATCAGCTGAAGCCCATCAAGATCGGCCCGGTAGAGGTCGCATCGCCAGTTATTCTGGCGCCGATGACGGCCGTCACTGACCTTCCGTTCCGACGGGTGGTGAAGCGATACGGCGCGGGGCTCACGGTCAGCGAGATGATCGCCAGTCAAGCGATGGTCCGCGAGACGCGCCAGTCGATCCAGAAGGCGATGTGGGACCCGGCGGAAGAGCCCGTTTCCATGCAGCTCGCCGGATGCGAGCCGCATGTGATGGCCGAGGCCGCCAAGCTCAACGAGCAGCGCGGCGCCGCGATCATCGACATCAACATGGGTTGCCCGGTCAAGAAGATTGTCAATGGCGAGGCCGGCTCCGCGCTGATGCGCGATCTGCCGCTGGCGGCGAGGCTGATCGATTCGACCGTCAAGGCGGTGAAGGTTCCCGTCACGCTCAAAACGCGGATGGGTTGGAACCATGACAACCTCAACGCGCCCGAGCTCGCGCGGATTGCGGAAGACCTCGGCGTTCAAATGATCACGATCCACGGCCGCACGCGTTGCCAGATGTATAAGGGCGAGGCGGACTGGAGCTTCGTCAGGCGAGTCAAGGAAGCGGTCTCGGTCCCGGTGATCGTCAACGGTGATATTTGCTCGATCGGCGACGCACGCGAAGCGCTTCTGCAATCGGGAGCGGACGGAGTGATGATCGGCCGCGGCGCCTATGGGCGTCCCTGGCTGATCGGACAGGTGATGAGCGATCTCTGCGGGGGCGGACAGCGCCCCGACCCGAGCCTCGATGAGCAACTCGAGACAATGCTTCAGCAGTATGACGAGATGCTTCAGCTGTATGGCACGCAGACGGGCGTAAATCTCGCTCGCAAGCATATCGGTTGGTATACGAAGGGACTGCCGGGCTCGGCGGAGTTGCGCAACCGGGTCAACCAGCAGGACGATCCGGCCATTGTCACCCGTGTGCTGCGCGAATTCTATTCACCCTGGCTTAAACGCAGCGCGGCTTAGGCATATTAAATACAACACAGGTGTGTTGATTCTGCAACGGCCATGCTACGGGCCACGCGGATGGACGCGCGTACGGCCGAATCACCCGTGATTTCGCAGCATCAAAGCTGGCTCCAGCGTGAACGCGCGAGCGGGCGCTTCTACGACCGGCTGGCGTGGTTGATAGCGCTCGTGCTCGCCGGAATGATGGGCCTCAGCTTCTGGCTCTTGCATCGCGGCGAGGAGCCCGGAACGCCGCTGTCACCGCCGGTGATCGCGCTGCTGCTTATCGCCAATCTGCTCCCGGCGATCACTCTGATGGCGCTTTATGCGCGCAGGGTCGCCGTGCAACGGGCGGAGCAGGGAGGCCTCGGAAGCGGGCGTCTTCACGTACGTCTGGTGGCGCTCTTCACCGCAATCGCAGCGGTTCCGACGGTGCTGGTGGCCATTTTCGCCTCCCTGCTGTTTCAGAGCGGGCTCGCCTTCTGGTTCTCCAATGGCGCCCGCAACATGCTCGAAAACACGGTGCAGGTCGCGCAGGCCACCTACCGGTATGAGCTTGGCAGGGTTGGTGCAGAGGCCGCGGCGATGTCCGGCAACATGGCGGATGGCCTGCGGCGAGTTCCGATCGACGATCCGAGGGTTGCCGAGGCGCTCGCGACGCAGACCTATCTGCGCTCCCTGAACGAGGCTGCGATCCTGAAGATCGACCCCAAGGGGGAGGTACAGTCGTTCGGGGTCATCAACGGCTACGAGGGAATGATCAGTCCGCGGCGCCTTCACAATGCGGTCGCACGGCTATCGACTCAGCCCGAGGATGGAATTGTCGAGGAGCGGACTCCGAACCGGATTTCAGTTCTTACGCGGCTTAATTACGGCACCAACTTCTACCTTTACGCCGCTCGATGGGTGGACCCGGAGATCGCTCAACAGTTGCGGCGATCGAATGACGTCGTCCGCGACTATCATCAACTTCTAGCCCGCTCTCGCGCCAACCAGCTTCGATTTAACGCGGCGCTGCTGCTTGGCGCCCTCGTGATCGTTGGATTATCGATCCTGACCGCGCTTCGGCTTGCCGATCGCCTTGTCCGGCCGGTTGGAGAACTGGTTACCGCGGCGGGGCGGATCGAAGAAGGTGATTTCTCGGCCCGGGTTGCGGAAACGAATTCCGAAGACGAGGTGCAGACGCTTGCCACTGCGTTCAATCGAATGGCTGGGCGCCTCGACGAGCAGACAGGCGCGCTGCGCTCTGCCAACAGTCAACTCGACGCGCGCCGCGCCTTCATGGAGGCGGTGCTGTCGAGCGTCACCGCAGGCGTCATCGCGCTCGATTCGGCACGGCGCATCCTCCTTGTGAACCGATCGGCCGAAACGCTGCTCCAGAAGAACCAGGCCGAGCTCGAGGGTAGGGAGTTGCATTCGGTTACGCCGATCCTGGACGAGTTCATGCGCGGTGATCAAGCTGAAGCTGACGTCATTCTGGCGGCAGACGAGGGACAGCGCACTCTCGCCGTGAAGCGCGTCCGCTATCAGGATGGCTGGGTACTGACCTTCGACGACATCACCGACCAGCTTTCCGATCAGCGGCGGGCGGCATGGTCGGACATCGCCCGCCGGATCGCGCACGAGATCAAGAATCCGCTGACCCCGATCCAGTTGGCAGCGGAGCGGCTGCAGCGCCGCTTCGGCAAGGAGATCAGCTCTGACGGAGAAACGTTCGAGCGGCTGACGGGGACGATCGTCCGCCAGGTCGGTGACCTGCGCCGGATGGTCGACGAATTCTCGAACTTCGCGCGAATGCCGAAGCCCGTCTTTCGGGACGAGGATGTTCACGAGATCGCTCGCCAGGCGATGTTCCTCCACGAAGTCGCTCACCCCGCCATCGGCTTCTCCCTGGACCCGCCCGAGGGCGAGTTTCGCATGGTTTGCGACCGGCGTCAGCTAGCGCAGGCACTCACGAACATCGTTAAAAACGCCGTGGAAGCCATTGAAACAAGAAAGAATCGCGGTGAGCACAGCTTGGCGGGAGACCGCGTGGAGCTGAAGATGCATAAGGACGAGGAGCATCTTGTCATCGATCTCCTGGACACCGGCGTCGGCCTGCCTGACGACCGGGAGCGGCTCACGGAGCCCTATGTGACGACCCGGGTAAGGGGGACCGGCCTGGGCCTCGCGATCGTCAAGAAGATCGTCGAGGAGCATCTTGGCGAGATCGCCTTTCTTGATCGGCCCGGCGGAGGAACGCACGTCCGCATTTCATTCGATACCGCCCGCCTTGCAGCGCTCGCAGAACATGCGGGAGCTCAGGGCGAGGAGCCAAGCGACAGCGATGAGGAAGACTGATGGCGCTTGAAGTACTTGTTGTGGACGACGAGGCCGACATTCGCGAGCTCGTCAGTGGCGTTCTCGAGGACGAAGGTTATTCCGTGCGTACGGCGGCCGACAGTTCCCAGACGCTGGATGCGGTGGAGGAGCGGCGGCCGTCCATGGTCTTGCTCGACGTGTGGCTCCAGGGGTCCAAGCTCGACGGGTTGCAGCTGCTCCAGGAAATCAAGCGCCGCGATCCTACCATTCCGGTGCTGATGATCTCCGGTCACGGTAATCTCGACACCGCCGTCGCCGCGGTCAGGGAAGGGGCCGTCGACTTCATCGAAAAGCCGTTCGAGGCGGAAAGGCTTATCTATCTCGTCGATCGCGCAACCGAGACTGACCGCCTCCGCCGCGAGAACGAAACGCTCCGGCTGCAGGTCGGACAGGAGGATCAGCTCCACGGTAATTCGGTAGCGATCAACACTGTCCGCGCGACGCTGAAGCGGGTCGCTCCGACGGGCAGCCGGGTGCTGATCTCCGGTCCCCCAGGGGTCGGGAAAGAGATTGCTGCTCGAATGATCCACCAATGGAGTCCGCGAGCGAAAGCGCCCTTCATCGTTCTTTCAGCGGCGATGATGAGCCCGGAGCGGGTCGAAGAGGAACTCTTTGGCGCCGAGGGCGAAGGCACCATGCGGCCCGGCCTGCTGGAACAGGCGCACGGCGGCACTTTGTTCCTCGACGAAATCGCGGATATGCCCGTGACCACTCAGGGCAAGATCCTGCGCGTGCTCACCGACCAGAGTTACACCCGCGTTGGGGGACAGCGGCCCGTGAAGGTTGACGTTCGGGTACTCTCCGCCACCTCGCGCAACCTCCAAGACGAGATCGCCGCTGGACGTTTCCGCGAGGATCTCTTCTACCGCTTGAACGTGGTTCCGGTAAAACTTCCGCCGCTTAAGGAACGCCGAGAGGACATCCCGGAACTCGTAAGCCATTTCCTGGCGCGCTTTGCAGGCGAACGCCGTATGTCTCCTCCCGGCATTTCCGAAGAGGCGATGGCTGCGCTCCAGGCGCATGACTGGCCAGGCAACGTCCGGCAGCTGCGCAACATTATCGAGCGTACGCTGATCCTCGCGCCCGGTGACCGGGTCCAGCAGATCGACGTCGATCTTCTGCCGCCTGAGGTGCTGGACAATCAGAACGTGATGAGCGGAGCCAGCACGACAATGGCCATCATGGGCAGTCCGCTCCGCGAGGCGCGCGAATCCTTTGAACGTGAGTATCTCAAGATCCAGATCCGCCGCTTTTCGGGCAACATCTCGCGCACCGCGTCGTTCATCGGCATGGAGCGTTCGGCGCTTCACCGAAAGCTCAAGGCGCTCGGGATCGGCGAGAAGCGGGAGGGCGAGGAGTAGGAGGCGTCATGGCTGCGCGTTCGCTGAGCCTGCAGGACCATTTCCTGAACAGTGTCAGGCGCGCCAAGGTTCCGGTGACGATATTCCTCGTCAAAGGCGTGAAACTGCAGGGTGTCGTGACCTGGTTCGACGCTTTCTCGCTGCTGCTTAGGCGCGAGGGAACGTCGCAGCTTGTCTATAAGCATTCGATCTCCACGATCATGCCCGCACAAGTGCCGGCGGATTTCACCCCGACCGCCCCGGCGGCAGATGGAGGCAAAGGGGCTTTGCAGGATCTGTTTCTGGCGGCCGCGGCGCGGGATCAGGAACGGATGACTCTCTTCCTGGTGAACGGGGTCATGCTTCAGGGTACAGTTTCCGGCTTCGACCAATTCAGCCTGACGCTAGAGCGCGGCGGTCAGCTACAGCTTGTTTACAAGCACGCCATATCAACATTGCAGCCGGGCAGTTCCCTGAATCTTGGACCCGACCAGGGCGGTGACACGGAGGAGCAGCCCTGAACTCCTTCGACGGAAACGGTGCGATCGAAGTCGCCCGTGGCGAGCGCGCGGTCATCGCGGTACCCGAACTTCCACGGGAGGGTGCGAGGCGCTCTGGGGAGGCGCGCATAAAAGAGGCCGAGGGGCTTGCGGAAGCGATCGGTATCGACGTTGTGGCAGCGCGCCCGCTGAGGGTGCGCACGGTGCGACCGGCGACCCTTCTTGGAAAGGGTCAGGTGGAGGAACTTGCCGAAGCCGCGAAGGCAGAAAGGGCAGGGCTACTGATTGTGGATGCGGCGCTGAGCCCTATCCAGCAGAAGAATCTGGAAGAAGAGGTCGGCACCAAGGTTATCGACCGCACCGGGTTGATCCTGGAGATTTTCGGCGAGCGGGCGGCAACCGCGGAGGGGCGCTTGCAGGTTGAGCTTGCCCATCTCGATTACCAGGCGGGACGATTGGTCAGGAGCTGGACGCACCTTGAGCGGCAACGCGGCGGCTTCGGTTTCCTGGGCGGACCAGGTGAAACGCAGATTGAGGCCGACCGTCGTCTGATCCGCGACCGCATGGCCAAGATTCGGCGAGAGCTTGATCAGGTGAAACGAACTCGAGCGTTGCATCGCGACAGGCGGCAACGCGCACCTTGGCCGGTGGTGGCGCTCGTCGGCTATACCAATGCGGGAAAGTCCACGCTTTTCAACCGACTAACGGGCGAAGCTGTTTTTGCAGAGGACCTGTTGTTTGCGACCCTTGATCCGACAATGCGAGACATTCGGTTGCCTGGATTCGATAAGGTGATCCTGTCCGACACTGTCGGCTTTGTTTCGGACCTGCCGACGGAGCTAATCGCAGCTTTCCGCGCTACGCTGGAGGAGGTCCGAGAGGCGGACCTGCTGGTCCACGTGCGAAACATGGCGCACCCGGACCGCGAAGCCCAGCGTGAGGACGTTGAGGATGTGCTGACTTCGCTTGGGCTGGGTGAGGAAGACGCGCCACCGAGGATCGAAGCCTGGAACAAGATCGACCTGCTTTCGAGTGAGGAGCGCTCACGTCTTCTCGAGGAGGCCAAGCGGCGCGATGACGTCATTCCCATCTCGGCGGCGAGCGGCGAAGGTCTGGACGAACTTCGCGACCTGATGGCAGGCAGGCTGCGTTCGGGTGAGGAGGTTCGTCACGTTAGGTTGGCGACCACTGAGGGCGGCAAGATCGCCTGGCTGCATTCCCGGGGCGAGGTCCTGGATCAAAGTCTCAATGGCGATCAGCTGGAGCTGTCTGTCCGGCTTTCGCCGGACAATTGGGCAAGGTTTCAGGCTTTGGAATCGGCCTGAGACCGCTTCGCCGCGGTCCACAGCGCTTCCTTCTCATCCAGCGGCAAATCGGCGAATCCCGGTTCGCTCTCAATGACTCGGAAGCGTTGTTCGAACTTACGGCTAGCTTCCCGTAGAGCGGCTTCTGGCTCAATGTTAAGATGGCGTGCGAGGTTCACCACGGCGAATAATAGATCGCCCAATTCCTCGAACTTGCGATCATGTTTGCTTTCGGCCTCAAGCTCCGCCAGTTCTTCATCGATCTTCGCGCGTGGGCCTGCGGCATCGGGCCAGTCGAAGCCGAGCCGCGCCGCTCTTCGTTGAAGCTTGGCCGCCCGTTCGAGCGCAGGAAGAGCGAGCGCGACCCCGGCGAGAGCGCTCTTGTCCGGGTTTGTAGCCCGCTCCTCGGCCTTGATGATCTCCCACAAGTGGTGACCGCCATGCTCGGCGTCGCCGAAGATGTGGGGATGGCGCCGTTCCATCTTGTCGCAAATCCGCCTGATGACGTCTGCCAGATCGAACAGCCCGGCTTCTTCAGCCATCTGGGCGTGGAAGACGACCTGAAGCTGGAGATCGCCGAGCTCGTCAGCAAGCGCATCCGTGTCCTTGCGGGCGATCGCGTCAGCGACTTCATAAGCTTCTTCGATCGTGTAGGGCGCGATTGTGTCGAAGGTTTGGACCGAATCCCATTCGCAACCGCGCATGGGATCTCGTAGCCGTCGCATGATGGCGACTAGCCGCTCAAGCGCCATGAGGGGCCCTCCACTCCGCTAAATCGACAAGTATGATAATATGTATTATGTAAAGTTCACCGAGCATTAGGACACCAGGATCAGCCAGCGACCCTCAACCCCCCAACGACTGAGCGACGACAGGTAATTCATTCCAAGCACGTTCAGATCATCGTTGTCGGCAATCTCCAGCGCCACGTTATGGCGTGTAATCCCGCCGATGTTGAGTTGCTCGGCACGGCCGCTTGCGACCCGGACGACCCCATTGCCGGTACGGACGTACAGATCCTTTTGCTGCGAGACGGACACACCAGCAGCGTTCGCAGTGTTGCGATCGATCGTCGTTGTGGTTGCTCCGCTGTCGATCAGGAACTTGACGTCATGACCATTGAGCTTGGCATCGACCCAGAAATGGCCGTCAATTGCCATCGGAATGCGAGTCTCCTGTCCCTGCTCCACCGGCGTTCCGACGGCCTCGGCGCGAAGCCGCTGTGCAACCCAGCCCAGATTGTCCCGAAAAGTGAGCAGCACGAAGCCGGCGGAAAAGATGGCGACCCAGGCCAGGGCCATCGTGATCAGCCTCGCTGCAGGCTCACGTCGCGTCATCAGCGAACCGAGAACGAGCATCAGTGCCATTAGCAAGTACACGCCGCCCAGCATCAGATCGTTGGTCATCATGAGGCAATTTCGAGCCCGTCATAAGCCGGCGCGGCCCAGTCGGGCAGCTCGGCACATAGCTGACGATAGTCGAGGCCGTTACCCATGTGCACCAGGTACAGCTGACCAACGCGCAAGTCCCTGGCCGCCGCCAGCACGCCATCGAGATGCATGTGCGTTGGATGCGGCTTGCGCGTGAGACAATCGGCAATCCACACATCGACACCTTGATAAAGCGCAGCCATGTCATCGCTCAAGCGACTGAAATCAATCGCGTAACCAACTGAAAAATCAGCTTCATCGAAGCGAATGCCGAGCGACGTTGGACCACCATGCGGCTGATCGACAAAGCGCGCCTTCGCGGCACCGAAGGTCAGTTCTCGTCCAAGTTCGCGTGCATCGCATATGGGACGGTAAAAATTCGACTGCCCGAATACGTAGGCGAACCGGAGCCTCAGCTCATCGAGCACGTCCGCGCGTCCATGCAGCGGCACCGGAGCCCCGACGGCCTGAGCCACGGGGCGGAGCTCATCAATGCCGTGACAATGATCGCCATGCACATGGGTCACAATGGCGCCTGCCAGTCGGCTGACACCGGCGGCGAGCAGCTGCTGGCGGAGATCCGGACCGCAATCCACGAGCATTCGTTCATCCGCGCTCTCGACAAGAATGGACGTACGCAGACGCGCGTTGCGTGGTTCCGTCGGGTCGCACAGGCCCCAGTCATTTCCGATCTTCGGGACGCCGGTCGACGTTCCACAACCGAGTATCCGGACCTTCACGCGGCCTTGCTGAAGAGTCTGAAGAAGTTGGCGGTGGTCGCGTCGGCGAGCTGCTCGGGGTCTTCACCTCTAAGCTCAGCGACGAAGCGCGCGGTATCGGCCACGAAGGCAGGCTCGCACTTCTGTCCTCGATGCGGAACCGGTGCGAGGAATGGCGCATCCGTCTCGACCAGCATCTGATCGCTCGGAAGCCACTTGGCGGTTTCCTGCAGGTCCCGGGCGTTCTTGAACGTCACGATACCGGACAATGAGACATAAAAACCCAGGTCGAGGCCCTTGCGGGCGAGTTCGGCAGATCCGGTAAAGCAATGGAGGACGCCACGTACGCCTCCTCCCCGGGCCGCCTCGCTCAACATCTCCGCAGTGTCCGCCTCCGCGTCGCGAGTATGGATTACCAGCGGTAGCCCGGTCTCGCGCGCGGCGTCGATGTGCGCCCGGAAACGTTCACGTTGAGCCTGTCGATCGGACTTGTCGTAATAATAATCGAGACCGCATTCACCGATCGCGATTACGCGCGGATGATCAGCGGCCTCGATCAACGCCGCAGCCCCGAGATCAGGATGCGCATCGGCCTCATGGGGGTGAACGCCGACACTTGCCCAGACGTCCGGCTCGCGCTCAGCAACCGCGACGATGTCTTCCCACTCCCGCTGGCGAGTCGAGATATTGAGGAAACCGGAAACCCCGATTTCCCTAGCATTTGCAAGGACTTCAGCCTGGCGTTCTGCGAACCCGTCATAATTGAGGTGACAATGGCTATCGATCAGCCTCAAGCGATCGCCTCCTGATCCTCGGGAAGCTCCAGACGTGGGAACAGGGGCGTTGGCTGCTCCAGGCGAAACTCGCTCTCCGCCAGCGGGGAGTACCAATGGCTGACGATTCCATCCGGGCTCCGAAGGTCTGCGGGAACGCCCATCGTATCGAGCAAGCGATCCGCGCTCGCGGGGATAATCGGCCGAATCCCCACGGCGAGGATGGCGATGCAGATGTAAAGGGTCGCGAGCACCGTCTCCATTCGTGGCAAGTCAGTCTTGCGAAGCGTCCACGGCGCTTGTTCGTCGATATAGGCGTTGCAGGCGAATACCGCCTGGATCCAGCTCTCGGTCGCTCGGGAAAATGCAAATTCCTCATAGGCGGCGGGCATTGTGCGTCCCACGGCCTCGATCACGGTGTCGAACAGCGCATCGTCCGCGGCGGAATGGCCACGGATTTGCGGAAGTCCGCCCGCGCAGTTGCGGACAATCTGCGTGAGCACCCGCTGCGCCAGATTTCCAAAGCTGTTGGCAAGCTCGGAATTGGCCCGGTTGACGATCGCTTCCGCGCTGTAGCTTCCGTCCTGGCCGAAAGTAACTTCGCGAAGCAGGAAATACCGTAGCGCATCGACACCGAACCGTTCAGCAAGCGCCATCGGGTCGACGACATTGCCGACGCTCTTCGACATCTTCTCGCCGCGGCTCAGCAGGAAGCCGTGGCCGTAGACCTGCTTCGGCAGCTCGACACCGGCGCTCATCAGGAATGCGGGCCAATAGACCGCATGAAAACGGACGACGTCTTTGCCAATCAGGTGCACGTTCGCCGGCCAAAATCGCCGCCACAATTCCGTGTCGTCGGGATAACCCAAGCCGGTGATGTAATTGGTCAGCGCGTCGAGCCAGACGTACATGACGTGATCGTCGCTGCCCGGCACCGGAACGCCCCAGTCGAAGCTGGTGCGCGAGATACTCAGATCCTTGAGACCGCCTTCAACGAACCGAACAACCTCGTTGCGGCGGCTCTCGGGCCGAATGAAGTCCGGATTGGCGGCATAGAGGTCAAGCAGCGGTTGCTGGTATTTCGATAGCCGGAAGAACCAGCTCTCCTCGACCGTCCACTCGACCGGCGTGCCTTGTGGCGACACCTTCGTGCCGTCATCTGAGACACCGAGCTCGACCTCTTCGTAATAAGCTTCATCGCGAACCGAGTACCAACCTTCGTAGCGGTCGAGGTAGAGGTCTCCCCGCTCCTCCATCGCTTTCCAGATCGCTTGGCTGGCGCGGTAATGGTCTGGCTGAGAAGTTCGGATGAAGCGATCGTACGAAACGTTAAGAGCATCGCACATGTCTTGGAAAAGTCGCGACATTCTGTCGGCGAGCTGACGCGGTGTGACGCCTTCGCCCCGAGCGGCCTGAGCCATTTTCAGGCCATGTTCGTCGGTGCCTGTCTGAAAACGGACGTCCCGACCCTGCTGGCGCTGAAACCGAGCAATCGCATCTGCGGCGATTGCCTCATAGGCATGGCCGATATGCGGAGGGCCGTTGGGATAGCTGATTGCTGTCGTGATGTAGAAGGGGTCGGACATGGCGTGGGCCCGCACCTAGCGGGGCATGCCTAGCGCTTCAAGGAAGGCTCGCCTGCGACGTCCGCAAGGATACCGCCGATCTGAAATACGGTCGCGGCAGGGTCTAGCGACACCCTTGGAGCAACGACCGCCAGCTCGCGAGCTTTGGCATAGGCGTCTAACGCTCGTTCCAGGCGAGACCCCTCCAGTTTCCTCGCCTCACGTGCAAGCAGCGAAGGTGCGAGATCGAGAAACGCCGCAAAGCGATCGGACGCGGCCTTCTTCCCCAATTCAGAGGCGAGCGCAGAGCGGCGCGCATTGGTTGGGTCGCCTTGACGGAGAATGGCCAACGCAGCCTCCTCCAGCTTGGCGAGATCGAGCTCGGCAAAGGCAAGCGCCCTTCCCGCCGATCCGAACGACATCGAGACAACGCGCTGACGATCAGCCGCGGTCAAGTTCGGGGCATTTGCTTGGAGGATTGACGTCATGGCGTCATCCTCCAGCGCCTGGAACTCGAGACGTCGGCAGCGTGAGCGAATGGTCGGCAGCAGCCGCCCAGGCGCGTGACTGATTAGAAAGAATAATGTGTTGAGCGGCGGTTCCTCAAGCATCTTCAGGAGAGCATTTGCGCCCGATGCTTCAAGATCGTCCACCGAGTCGATGATCACGACGCGCCACGGCGACAGAGCAGCACTGAGGCTGAGGAACTCGCCGAGCTCTCGGATCTGATCGACCTTGATATTACGATTGAGGTTGCCCGTCTTCTCGTTCACCAGACGCTCGAGCCGCCGCATGTCGGGATGGCTTCCGGCTTCGACCAGCCTGACGGTTGGATGGTCATCTTCGCTATCGATACCCGGCAGGTTCGCGGATGGCGCCGCGGCGTCTGCGAGCACGCGCCGGGCGGCGGCATGCGCGAATGTCGCCTTGCCGACGCCCCTGGGGCCCGCAAGAAGCCATGCATGATGCAGTTTGCGCGATGCCCAAGCACTGGCGAACTGCTCGACGGCTCTGCTCTGGCCCACGATCACGCGAGGAGGTCCTCGAGCGCTGCGACCAGGCGGCCGGTGACTTCCCCGGGTTCACCCGAGGCATCGACCAGCTTCACCCGTTCAGGTTCCTCGGCGGCGATGATGTGAAACGCGGCGGCAACCCTGTGGTGATATTCGTCCGGTCGGCCGCCGATGCGATCGCTGCCCGCGATATCGCGGGCCCTGGCGCGCTCGGCTCCCTCATCAAGCGTAAGCACCAGCGTTCGATCAGGAAAATTGTCTCCAATTCCGAAGGCATTCACGGCGCGCACCGCCTCAATCCCGAGACCGCCTGCTCCGCCCTGATAGGCAAGTGAGCTGTCCACAAAGCGGTCGGAGAGTACCCAGCGGCCCGCTTCGATCGCCGGCTTGATCGTCTTGCTTACGTGATCGGCACGAGCGGCGGCAAACAACAGTGCCTCTGCCCTCGGCCCCCAGCGATCCTCATTGCCGGTAAGCAGCAGTTCGCGAATGCGCTCAGCACCTTCGCTTCCTCCGGGCTCTCTCGTCAGGATGACTTCGAGACCGCGGCCCCTCAGTGCGTCGGCGAGGGCTCGCAATTGCGTCGATTTGCCGACCCCCTCGCCCCCCTCGAGGGTGATGAACTTGCCCTTGGCCGTCACGCCATCCCGAACAGCGACTTGAGGCCGAGCCAGATGCGGCCGAAGAATCCGGCCTTGCCGACGTCCTCGCCAGCGACCAGCGGCACGATCTGCGGCGGCGTATCTCCGGTCGTCACGACCAGCTGCGCCACCTCCTGCCCTTTGGCGATCGGAGCAACCAGCGGCCCTTCATAGCGAATCTTCGTCTGGATCGAGCCGGACGACAGGCCTGCGGGCACGGTTACGGCGAGATTGCGCGGAGCGACCAGCGAGACCTGGCCGGAACTCCCGAGCTGCACATTGGCAGAGCCAACCTTCGCGCCCTGCTGAAAGAGAGGCTTCGCTTGCCAGGCGCCAAAGCCCCATTCGATCAACCGCTTCGATTCCTGAACCCGCGCATTCCAGCTGGGCAGGCCCGCGACCACTTCGATCAGACGCCTTCCGTTCTGCTCTGCCGAGCCGGTGAAGCCATATCCTGCCTCATCGGTGTGGCCGGTCTTCAGACCGTCCGCACCAGGAACCACGCCCAGGATGGGGTTGCGGTTCGCCTGGGTGATGTCCTGGTTGGATCCGACGGTCTTGCCCCAGGTGAAATTGGGCAGGGAATAGAACTGCTTGTAGAGCTTATAGTGGTGCTCGATCTCCCAGCGTGCCAACGTCGCGAGATCCCGCGCACTGACGTAGGTCACCCCATTGTCGGGCCACCCGTTCGCGGTGCCGAAATGGCTGTTAGTCAGTCCGATCTTCTTGCCGAGAGCATTCATCTGATCGGTAAAGGCCTGTTCGGTGCCGGCGATGCATTCGGACAGGACGACCGATGCGTCATTCCCCGAAAGGGTAACGATGCCCTTCAGGAGGTTTTCTACGCTGACCTGTTCGCCAGGCGAAAGGAACATGGTCGAGCCCGCCGCCGGGCCATGCCACTTTTGCCAGGTTTCCGGTCTTACCGTGCACATCTTGTTGAGCGGCAACTGACCCTTGTCGATCAGCTCGAATGCGACATCGGTCGTCATCATCTTGGCCATCGATGCGGGAGGCATGTGGGCGTCCGCGTCCTTTGCGTAGAGCGTCGCGCCCGACGAGAGGTCGATCAGATAGGCATATCTGGCCGGAGTATCGAACTGCGGGGCGGCCGCCGGCGCTGCGCTGGCAAGGAGGAGCGAGACGGCGGTCGTGAGGAAGATTGGGCGCGGCATGAGCTTGGGCGGTGTCCCCGATTCAAGGTGAGCGGTCGTTCTATCGCCGGGCAATCGCGTCCGCCAGAACCCCAACCGAAATCGCGTAGAAATTCGAACAATTGTAATCCAGAATCGCTCGATAATTGGTCGTCAGCAGGTAAGCCGTCGCGTCGGGTCCATCGGGCTCGATCAGGCTCGCCATTTCATCCTCGGGAAGCACGCGGCCCAAGGGCGTTACTCCCATCGCTCGCCATTCCCTCATCGTCAGCCAGCGGCTTTGGCGGCGATAGACCTGCGGGCATCGCGGCGCGGTCGTTCGATTGACGATTGCGGCGCGGTCGAGATTCGGCGGCGCGCGTACTGGGATTCCCCACGTGAGGTTGGGCTTCCACCCGGCGTCTCGGAGGTAGGTTGCGATCGATGCGAGACCGTCGAGCTCATTCGACCAAATGTCCGAATAGCCGTCGCCGTCGCCGTCGGCCCGAAGCCTCAACACCACTGAGGGCATGAATTGGGGATAGCCGGTTGCTCCGGCCCAGCTCCCTTTGAGCCGCCAACGCGGCACGCCCTGGTCTATCAGCTTGAGTGTCGCGACAAATTCATTTTCGAACATTTCCCGCCGCCTGCCGTAATAGCCAAGGCTCGCGAGCACCTGGAGCAGGTCATTGCTGCCCGTCACCGTTCCGTAGCTGGTCTCCACGCCCCAGATCGCCATCAGCACGGCGGGGTCGACGCCATAGCGTGATTCGATCGACCGAAGCGCGTCGTAGTGCTCGGCATAGTGATCGCGGCCGCGGCTGATCAGCGAGGCCGTCACATGCGAACGGAGATAAGGTGCAAGCGCGCCGACGACTCCACTGCTCGTCCGGGCTACGGGTTCGGTGCGCTCGAGCTCGATTACTTGCTGATTGATCGTGAGTCCCGGCACATTCGCCTGGATAGTGACGTCGCTCACACCTTGCTGTCGAGCCAGCGCTGCAAGCCGGACCATATAAGTTGACCAGGAATTCTGAACCGAGGTCGGCGAGATTTGGCTCGGCTCTAGACCACTTACCTGCACCGAATGGAGAACGGACGACGCGGGGCTGCCTGCCGCGCTCAGCGACACCGCCGACATCATCACGGTCCCCCACCCAATCAATGCCAACCTCGATCTCCTGAATCATGCGGAAGCTATCGACACCCGCCCGCGACGCACAGCATCGTTCATCGCGGCTGCTGCACGCCCGGTCGGTAACATTAGGCGCACAAGATTAAGGGCATCTGGCCGAACGCACTTGAAAACCGGACGGAGCGCCGTGAGAAGGCGCCCGTGAGGATGGGTGGCCGAGCGGTTTAAGGCACCGGTCTTGAAAACCGGCGACGTGCAAGCGTCCGTGGGTTCGAATCCCACCCCATCCGCCAGCTTCCTCATTCATCTTGCATTCACGCTACAAATGTAGCACTGTGTGAAACTGCGAGGCTCGCCTGCCGCGCAGAAAGGGATGCGAATGTTAAGCAAGCTGCCGCCACGGGAACGCCAGATCGTGGACATCCTGTACCAGCGCGGCCCTCTCGCCGTTGCGGACATCTGTGACGCCTTGCCCGTGCCGCTGAGTGGTTCAGCAGTGCGTGCGATGCTGTCGCGACTCGAGAAAAAGGGCTTCGTCCAGCGCAGCGAATCGGAGCGCGGCTTTCTCTACAGTCCGGTTCTCTCCGACACGGTGGCCAAGAAGTCGGCGCTTACCGAGATCGTCAGGGTGTTTTTCAATGGTTCGCCAGCGAGCGCAGCAAGCGCGCTGCTCGGCATGTCCGACAAGCTGAAGGAAGACGAACTCGATAAGCTCGAGGAAATGATCGCTCGTGCCCGGAAGGCCAAAGGGGGCAAGTAATGCAAGTCCTCATCACCATCGCTCTGAAATCGCTGCTCGTCGCCGGGCTAACGCTCGCCGTACTCCAGTTCATGAAGCGACGCTCAGCGGCTGAAAGGTCGTGGGTCGCGCATATGGGGTTGCTAGCACTCGTCGTGCTCGCGCTCGCACCGCTTGTCCTTCCGCAGTGGAATGTTGAAGTTCCCGCACTGTACAGCGCGCCGGCGGAGGTCGCACAGCCGGCCGCGACCTCAGCACCGGCTAAAGCCGCTGCGATCACCGGTTTCGATCATCCTGTTGCGGCTTCTGCCGTGTCTCTGCCGGCCCCATCCCGCATTTCATTCAACCCCGTCGCCGCAGCGACAGCCGCTTATGCTCTGCCGGCATTCCTTCTCCTGTTGATCACCTTCATCGCCTTTCTCAGGCTGGTCGCCTTGCAGGCGCGTGCAGACGTGCTGGTCGACGGTCATTGGCTTAGCGCCCTCGCGCGAGCGCAACGGCGGATGGGTTTCAAACATGGCACCGCCCTTCTCACGAGCGACGAGCTTGCGTCGCCGATCAGCTGGGGACTGTTGCGACCGGTCATCCTGCTCAACAGTCGCGCGGTCGAAGCGTCGGGTGAAGCCGAGGCGATCATTGCCCACGAATTGGCGCATGTCGCGCGAATGGACTGGATCAAGCTGTTGCTCGCTCGCGTTGCGACCGCACTCTTCTGGTTCAACCCGCTGGTATGGGTGCTTGCGCGAGAAGCTCACCAGCTTCGCGAAGAAGCGGCCGATGACAGCGTGTTGGCGGCGGATATCGTCGACACCGATTATGCTCAGCTTCTGGTTGGAGTCGCCCGGCACGAGTGCCCGAGCCTCCTGCTGGGAGCCCATGGAGTCGCGCCGTCGAAGAGTTCCCTTGCGCGCCGCGTTGCGCGGGTACTCGATGCCAAGCTTATCCGTGGTCCAGCGGCCGGTTCCTTTGCATTGACCGTCTTTGCCGGCGCCCTGGTCGTTGCAACCCCGCTGGCGGCACTAACCCTGGCACCAGCATCGTCTCAGCTTCAGGCCACTTCTACGACGAGACTCGGTACCCCAGCGCCAGTCGCGAATGTCGCAGCCATCGAAGCGCCTGCAGATTTGCCGCACATTATCGCAAGGGGCGTATCCGCATCTGTTGCGACTGCGACCGCCGCGATCGCCGCGGCGCCTGCGAAGCCTCGACCGGGCAGTCAGGATTTTGAGGTCACAGCTCCAGGTGGAGCGACGGTCAAGAGCGCGCACGGCGTGCTCGTTGCCCAGGCCAATGGTGCCACAGTGACAACTTATGCGCCGGACGCCCAGGGCCGCCGCCGTGTGGTGGCCATCGCTCCAAATGGCGCGACTGCGATCGCTTATGCGGACGGCGACGATCCCCATTCCCGTCACATCGACCGGGCCATCGAGACGGCGATCGAAATGAAGGCGCTCGGTCTGACCCCCGAGTATATTGCTACCATCCGCTCGGCTTCGCCCGCACTCCGCAACGCGGATACTGACGACATTGTCGGCCTGAGGGCCGTTGGTGTCACCCCGGACTACATTCGCGAACTCTCCCGCGCCGGTTTCGGCAACATCGACGCGGAGGCAATCAAGGAAGCAAGGGCCGTCGGCCTTTCTCCAGATTATATGAGGGAGATCCGCGCGACCGGAGTGCAGCCGACGATCGATGAGTTCGTCGAGCTTCGCGCGTTGAACATTACTCCGGAGGAACTGGCCCGCGTCCGGGGATCCGGCCCCCTGACCAGGGTGAAGATCAAGCAATTGATCAAGATGCGGCCTCCCGCACCACCGCCGCCGCCGGCGGTTCCCGACCCTGACGACGGCTGATCCGCGCCTCTCGAACCGCTGACTTCCAATTGCCGAGCAACTTGACCGTCCTTCGGGACGAACGGGCGAGCTTTGCCCAATGAAGGAGAACAATCATGAACCGTCCAATCGCACTTATCGCCGCATTGCTGTGTGCCGGCGTCGCCATATCCTCGGCGTGCGCTGCCCAAGGCGATGATTCCATTCGCTTCACCCTCGATCCGGATCACGGAACCGGCGGCAAGATCCATGCAAATTTCCGCCAGGACCGCGACGGCCGCGATCACGACAGTTGGTCCACCGGGTTCTTGCCGTCCGAACTGCTCGGGTTGGAGGTGTCCTCCTTTCGTGGGACCGGCTCACGGCCGCTTCATTTCACCTTAGTTCGTGAAGCAGGGCGCCTGGATTGTAGCGGGACCGGTGGAAGCGGACATGCCTATGGCGGGTGCCGCTTCACTTCGGACCCGAATTTCACACGGCTCCTGGCGAGCCGCGGGATCGGCACCCCCACAGAGAGGCAAGCCTTCGGTCTGATGGCGGTCAATGCGCGCCGCGATCTCATCGATGCCGTCGCAGACGCGCGTTATCCTACTCCATCCATTGACAATCTGACCGCGCTTGCCGCCCTTGGCGTAGACGGGCGCTACATCAGTGAGATGTCGCATGCCGGATATCGGCCCAACACCATCCAACGGCTTATTGAATTCAAGGCCCTGGGTGTCACGCCGCAGTGGATCGCCGGCTTCGTCAGAGTCGGTTACGCCAACGTGCCAGGCGATGGTCTCGTTCAGATGCGAGCCCTTGGAATCACTCCGGAGTTCATCAGCGGATACCAGCGCATCGGCTATCGCGATCTCCCGGTCGAGACTCTCGTGCAGCTGAAAGCGCTGGATATCACGCCCGAATTTGTCCGTCGCGCGGTGCCGGCCGGGCAATCGCTGCCTTCCGTCAGTCACCTCGCGGAGTTGAAAATCTTTGGCGACCGGCGCCACTGATAAAGAAAAGGGCTGAGCGTCGCCGCCCAGCCCTTCTCTTTTCAGATGCAATCAGAACTTGAAGGCGAAATCCACCAGTCCGCGCTGATCGCTGTAAGGCGCCGAGCCGACAGTCGCCTGGCCCGAGAAGCCGACGCTGAAAGCACCGCGCGACATTTCGACGCCGCCCTTGGTCTCGACCCACCCCCGTCCGCTGCTGGCGAGCGGCAGAGCGAAGCTGTAGTCGGGGGCAGCGGCGAAGCTGACGTTCATGCCGTTCCTGCGACCGGAAAGCAGCCTGACATAGTCAGCCTGGACTTCAGGACGCACGGTCCACCCGGCCACGTGGGCGCTTCCGTCTAGCTTGGCGCCGAAGCGGCTCTCGAGCCGGTTGATCTTCAGCTCGTTCAACTGAAGTGCTGTTTCGCCACCCTCTTCATGGAAGCCGTTCATTGAGAAGTGGCTGTAGCCGAGCTGAGCGCGCGGATTGAGCGAAAGCCCATGGCCAAGGTTCGTCCGGAAGCCGGCTTCTGCGGTCGCCATGTAACGGCTAGAGCGGCTTGCGCCCGACAGACGGAACATGGAGGCGGTGTCGGTTGCCATCCGGTCACTGTCGCTGCTCGCCTGTTCGCCGGCGACGATGCCTCCGACATAGGCGCTCTTCCCGACGGGCACACTAGCGTAAACCGCCGCCTGGGTGAGCTTGGACCGCGCCTGATCCTGGCCTGCGAGGCTGCTCGTTTCGGCATAGCCAACGGCTGTGCCGACCATCGCGTTGCCGAACGGTGCTTCAACGCCGGAGGCAAAGTAACGGCTCTGGCGGCCGATACCGAGCTTGCTGCTGCCATAGCTCGCGCGAGAGGTGTCACCGCCTGCTGCGACGAACCCGCTCACCCCTCCCCCGAGAGGCATGCTGACCGACTGATTGGAAGTCGTCAGACCAAGCTGGGCCTGCGGAGAGACGCTCTGGCCGTTCTGCGCGAACGCCATGCCGTTGGTCTTGAAGCTGATGCCATGCGCGCGGCCGGTGCCGAGCAGCGACAGTCGATCGCTGACATTACTGAACAGCTGCTCGCTCTGCCGATCCTGGATGAGCTGGGTTTCACCAATGACCGAAGGCGCGAGCGAGTCGAGCGTTGCTGCAAGCTGAGCCTGGCCCATCAAGTCTACTCGACCGAACAGGTTCGAGAGCTTGTTGTAGCTTCCCGACCGGACGGCATCGAGCGCAGATGCGAACGCCAGAGCAGTCGCATTCGAAGCTCCGAGATAAGTCGCGAGGCTGCCGGCCTTGAGCGAGACGTTCACGCTGTTGGGCGTATAGCTCACCGTTGGCTGGAGAACGCCGAGGTTCGCGAAGACGCTTCCAAAGGTCCCGTCGACACCCCCCTGCGCTTTGGCAAAGGTGAAGGTCTGGCCATCCCTGACGACGGCGCCATTGCCCTGACCGAAGTAAACGGCACCGCCATTCAGCGCGAGGATGCCTGGGTTGTCGGCATCACCCACAACGTTGAGCAGGTCGCTCTTGGTCTTCATCAGATCGATTGCGAGGGTCGATGCTGATGCAAGGATCACGTCGCCTTTGACACTTAGCGTGCCGACCGGGCTTTGACCCGACGGGGTCATGGTCCCCGGCGCAAGGATGCCGCCGACCACAGTGAGGTAGGTCGGATCAAACGTCCCGCTGCCCGTCATGACGCCCTGCACGATCAGCGATTCGCTGGCCGTCAGCGTACCGTCGACGTTCGTCCAGCCGCCCAGCTGGTTGTACTCCGCCCAAACCCTGAGATTGCCGGTCGGGGCGATGTTGAGGTTGGCTTGGCCGTCGATGGTGAACTTGTCGATTACCGCCGACCCCGACAGCGTCGTGCGTCCCGGAAGACGCAGCGTCACGTCGTAATAGCGCGCCTTAACGTAATCGTTGGGATCGAGGCTGTTCACCGGCTCCACGTTGTTCGGAACGAAATTGGTCGAACCCGGACCACCGGCCGTCACCAGCGGCGTGCCGCTGTCAGTTGGATTGGCCGGACCGCTGAAGGTCTGGCAATCTTCGCCCAGGAAACAGACGGTCCCGAACTTGTCAATCTGACCGTCCGCGCCGACCTGCGGATGACTGGGAACGGAATTTACCAGCTGGCCGTCGGGCCCAATGATCGCATAGTTGGGATCCATGTCCTGGACCCAATGCGACGGGTCGAACCAGTCGCCATTGCCCGCCTTGGCCGAGACATATTTGTACGGGTTGTTGGCGACGATCTCCTGCCAGAAGGGGAACAACGGCGGGTAGACGTTGAACTCGCCGTAGGTCCCGATGCCACCGTTGAAGGAAAAGCTTCCGGTCAGAACGCCGGCGACGACAGGCTTCCAGCTTCCGTCGGGGTTCTTGAAGGTCTGATCGACGATCAGCGGGCCGCCGGAGTCACCTCCTGCGGTCGTGCCTTCCTTCGGCAGTGTGACGCCGCCGAGGCCGTTGAAGTCATAATAGCCGTTGTCACGCTGCCCGGGCGCTGCAGTGTTATTGAAGAAATTCGGGTTGGTGATTGCGCCCAGCACCGAGAAGTTGGGGTCGTCGAAGTCCATCCAGTAAATCGGATGAGTCTGATCGGCGAAGGCCGTGCTGCCGGGATTGATCGCATTGCTGCTGACGAAGTCGTTAGTGCTGATTAGCGCGTCGATCATGTTCTCGGCTGAGCGACGGCGATAATCGATACCATAAGCGTCACCGATGCCGGGAGTACCGACACCCGCACCGCCGTAGCCGGTAATGATCGAATGGGTCGGACCGGTTAGTGGGGAGAAAAGCAGCGTCCAGGTTGGGACGTTCTTGACGTGGGTGTCGAGCGTCACAAGCGCGATATCTTCGTTCGCGAACTCGTCTCCGCCGCCGACATCGGCCGGTGCAGCCCCGAGCCCGTACCAGACCTGGTTGGCGTTATAGATGTACTTGCTGGCCACGGTCTGGAAGCCGCTGGCGAGCCAGGCTTCGTAGGGTCCCGTACCACTGGCGCAGCCGTTGACCGCAACCCCGCGGCAACGGTTGGTTGGAGCGAATCCGAAGCTCAGCGGGATGCCGTTCGTCGTCGCCAGTCCGAAGCCCGCCGTGATGCCGCCGCCTGCACCGGTGTTGCTGCCATAATATTGCGCGGGCGCATCATAGACGCAGTGCGCGGCAGTAATGACGGTGCGGGGGTTGATCAGCGTGCCGCTGCAGAGGTTCAGGAACGGCAGCGTAATGGAGATCATCTGGCCGACGCCGTTGACGCCGCTCGAAAGCACGTCCGGACTATTCGCGTAATTGCCGCCGGTCGCCGGGTTACCAACTCCGGGGGTAATCGCCGGACCATCGTTCGTGACGATGTCGAGGGTCTGGGTCGGCGCCGCCGTCGCGGTCGGATTTGGTGCAACCTGCGCCGAAACTGGCGATGCAAGAGCTACCGCGGTTGTCGAACATGCGGTGAGCAACGCGGTACGAAACGAGCTAGAACGATCCACTTTCACAGGCCCCTCCTGTTGGATGAGAAGGGGGCCGGACCCCCTTTCCGACTCGCCGACTTTATCGTGTAAAATCAGAGGGGAAAGAATTTTCTTAACGAAAATTCATCTTTTTTCTTAACCCTAGTCCCCGCATGGCACATCAGTTTCCGTCGGCTGCCCGACACTAGTCCGATTCAGTCGTTCGTCGGCGCTCACCATTGTCTTGGTAGAACCGTTGGCCGTTTCATCGACCGCCATTCGCAAGAGCGCGAACCCATCCGTAGCGGGTCCTCGAATCCGCCAAGGGGACATGCTTTGTATCGGAGGCTGTTGTTTGCCTCAGCCGCAATTGCCGCGCTCGCGGCGGCCAGTGTCGCGCCTTGCCAACCCTCGGTCGAACGTCCAGCGTCGACGTCGCGAACATTAGTATACGACGCGGCCTTCTTCTCGCAGTTCGCGCCTCGCACCGCGTACGACATCGTTCAGCGCGTGCCGGGCTTCGCACTCGATCTTGGCGCCACGCAAACGACCCAGGGCAGCGTGGACGTCAGGGGTTTCGCTGGCACGGCCGGTAACGTCGTAATCAATGGATCTCGCCCGAGCACCAAGGCCGAAACCCTTGATGTCACCTTGGCCCGCATCCCCGCGCAGCGAGTCGTCCGGGTCGAGCTCGGACCAGGCGATCTCTACGGTTCGGACTATGCCGGAAAAAACCAGGTCCTGAACGTCGTGCTGTCCGAACAGTCGGGCATCGACGCGAACATCCAGCTGGCGGCACGGCGATGGTCGACGGGTTATATCAATTCCGATGCGCAAGGTTCGATATTGATCCGGCGCGGCGCGTCGACCATCAATCTTTCGGCGGGCACTGGGCGCAATCGTCAGCTCCAGGATGGGCCCGACACAGTGACCGACCTAAGCACGGGCGCTGTCACCGAGCGCAGATTCAAGCGCAACAGCTATTTTAATCGGAACCCGTTCCTATCGGCCGCTTGGTCGCTCGAACGAGGATCCGACAGGGCCATTCACCTCAATGCGAGATGGCAGCCGAGCCGGTTCGATCTGACTCAGGACAATCGCGTGACGCCCGCTGCGGGCCTGCCGCACGACGATAATCTGTTTCAGCACTACCGCGACCCCGTTCTCGAGCTCGGCGGAGACGTCACCGAGCCTTTGGGCGGCGGTGCAATCAAGCTCCTCGGATTGGTCACGCGCCGCAAGCGAAACGACACCGACATCTATGTCCAGCGAGATGGGCTGCTCAGCGACAATCCTTCCATCGACGGCGGTTTTGACCAGACGGTGAAGGCCCGCCGCAACGAGACGATCGGCCGATTGAGCTGGACCCGGTCGAATCTTGCCGGGTTTTCATTCGAAGCGGGCAGCGAGGGCGCGGTGAATACGCTCGTCGATGATGTGAACTTTGCCGAAACCGAAGCCGACGGCACGCGCATTCCGATCGACCTGCCGATCTCCCACGCGACGGTGAAGGAAACGCGCGGCGAGGTCTACGTGAACGTCGGGAGGACTCTCTCTCCGGCGCTCCGCATCGATGGCGGGGTCAATTACGAATTCTCGAAGCTTACGGTGCGCGGGGACGCGACGGCCGACCGGTCGCTCAAGTTTCTCAAACCCAATCTGACGCTGGACTCGAAGCTGGGCGGCGGCTGGCATGGGCAACTCTCGATCCGCCGAACCGTGGCGCAACTCGACTTCTATGATTTCATCAGTGTCGCCGACCTCTCCGTTTCGCACGTGAACGGAGGGAACGCCGATCTTCAGCCACAGCGGACGTGGGAGTTCCGCGCCACTGCCGACCATCCGCTTCTCGGCGACGGTTTGGTCAAGCTCGAGCTTGGGCATGACCTCATCAGCAAGCTCCAGGACCGGATTCTGATCGTCGATGCGCAGGGAGCCGGTTTCGACTCTCCAGGCAACCTTGGGACAGGCCGGCGCTATTACGCCACATTGACGGTGGATGCCCCTTTATCACGGCTGTGGAATGGATTGCGGGCGAAGTTCACCGGAACAGCCCAGCGTACGCGGGTAGCCGATCCGATCAGCGGGAAGCTCAGGCAGTTCAGCGGTTATTATCCGAACTGGCAGTGGAACGTGGACGTGCGCCGCGATCATGGCCGGTTCTCTTATGGGTTCGTGGTCAGCGACAACCAGCGCTGGACCAACTACCGAACCGATGAGTTTGACGCGAACTTCCAGGGCGGCCCTTACGGGACTGCTTTCGTCGAATATCGGCCCGCGCCGAAAACAGCGATCACCTTCGACGTCGACAATGCCTTCAATACGACGGCCAATCTCGACCGGCTGATCTTCACCCCCAATCGAGCCTTCCCGACGAAGATCGTCGACGAGCTTCGCAACCGCAACAACCACTTGGACATCGGGCTTACCCTCAAACAGAGTTTCGGGGGCGGGTCGAGCGGCACGAAGGTTGCAAGCAAAGCGAGCTGACGGTGTCGGGGTGGCGCTCCTCCCCTGCCATCGCTAATAGCCCGGCGACTTCATCTACCGCGGGGACCTATCAGTGGCCGAGCCAGCCATCTTGCCGTTCGATTGGCAGGATCCGTTCGATCTCAATCATCAATTGACGGACGAAGAGCGGCTCGTCCGCGATACGGCGGAAGGCTACGCCCAGGAGAAGCTCCAGCCGCGTGTGACGTCGGCCTATCTTGAAGAACGGTTCGACCGCGAGATCATGAGCGAGTTCGGTGAGCTGGGCTTGCTCGGCGCCACCATCCCGCCGGAATATGGCGGCGCGGGCCTCGGATACGTCAGCTACGGCCTGATCGCCCGCGAGGTCGAGCGTGTCGACAGCGGCTATCGGTCTGCGATGTCGGTTCAGTCCAGTCTCGTGATGTACCCGATCTACGCTTACGGATCGGAGGAGCAGCGAAAGAAGTTCCTGCCGAAGCTTGCAGCCGGCGAGTGGGTAGGCTGCTTCGGACTGACCGAACCCGACGCCGGATCTGATCCTGGCGGAATGCGAACTCGCGCCCAGAAGGTGCAGGGCGGCTATGTTCTGACCGGCACCAAGATGTGGATCACCAACTCGCCGATTGCGGATGTCTTCGTCGTCTGGGCCAAATCCGACGCGCATGACGGAAAGATCCGCGGCTTCGTGCTGGAGAAGGGTGCGAAGGGCCTCACCGCGCCGAAGATCAAGGAGAAGCTCTCGCTTCGCGCTTCAATCACCGGCGAAGTCGTGATGGACGGCGTCGAAGTCGGCGAGGACGCGCTGCTTCCCAACGTCGAGGGCCTCAAGGGCCCCTTCGGATGCCTCAACCGCGCGCGTTATGGAATCAGTTGGGGCTCAATGGGTGCAGCCGAGTCCTGCTACCACGCTGCCCGCCAATATACGCTGGACCGGAAGCAGTTCGGCCGTCCCCTCGCCTCCAATCAGCTTGTCCAGCTGAAGCTCGCCAACATGGCCACGGAGATCACGCTTGGGCTCCAGGCTTCTCTTCGCGTCGGCCGGCGGCTTGAGGCCGGCGAGTTGGTGCCGGAAACAATTAGCCTGGTGAAGCGCAACAACTGCGGGAAGGCGCTCGAAATCGCGCGGATCGCCCGAGACATGCATGGCGGCAACGGCATTTCCGCAGAGTTTCAGGTGATGCGCCATGCGGCCAATCTGGAAACGGTGAATACCTATGAGGGGACTCACGACGTGCATGCCCTGATCATGGGCCGCGCAATTACGGGATTGTCTGCCTTCTGATCAGCCGGCAGGCGGCCGCCTGAAGACGAGCGTCGGCTCGTCCTTGTAGACCGAATCTTCCATCCGCTCGAAGCCAAGACGTTCCGCAAGCTTGATCGAAGAGTGGTTTGCTGGCGCGATGATCGCCCAGATGTTGGCCGGACTGACGTTCGCCTCGAACCAACCGAGTGCGGCATTGCAGGCCTCACCGGCGAGGCCCTGTCCATGGGCCTCGGTGGCAAAGATCCAGCCCATCTCAGGCTCGGTGCCGAACTGCGGAACGAGATCACGCCACCCGTTGAACAGCGCGATCGTCCCGACCAGCTTGCCATCCGCTTTGCGTTCTACAGCCCAACCTCCAAACCCGTTTAGGTGCCAACCTCCGACCGCCGCCTGGATCCGGCGCCAACAATCCTCCATGCCCATTGGCTCCGGGCCGAAATGGTGGTGGACGGCGGGTTCCTGCAGGATTGCGAAATAGGGTTCGCGATCATCCCTGCGCCACGCACGCAACCGCAATCGCTCGGTCTCCAGCGTCGGAGCCGAGCGGTGCAACTCAGTCATTCAGGCTTTCGAGCTTATTTCTTGCCGAGAGTGAGGCCGCCGAAGCGCTTGTTGAAGCGCGCGACCTGGCCGCCTTCCGAGACCTGCCGGGTACCGCCGGTCCAGGCCGGGTGAACCTTGGGATCGATGTCGAGGTGGATCGTGTCGCCTTCCTTGCCCCAGGTCGAGCGGACCTGGAACTTGGTGCCGTCCGTCATTTCGACATTAATGACGTGGTAGTCGGGATGAACACCGGACTTCATGTTTGATTTCCTTGGGTTAGCCGCTGGTTTCCGACCAGCAGCAGCAAGTTGAGCGGCGCCTCTACAGGGAGACGTCCGAAGTTGCAACCAATCGAGGCGGTCAGGCGGGCTGCGGCGCCCCAGTTCGCACCCCCGGTACCAGCAACTCAATGGCCCTGAACGCGCCGAAGAGTAGCGTCGCGAAGAACAAATCCCCAGCGATCGTGTTCTGGAAAAAGGGAATGGCCGCCACAAAGCAAGCCTCGAGCCCCGTGACTGTTCGCGGGTAGATGCCGCTGAACAACCACATCCCGAAGTTGGTGATCGCGAAGAACAGGATCGAGCTGACGACGGCCGCAGCGCCGATCCGCAGCGCCGAGCGCCGGCGGAGAGCGACCGTGCCGACCAGAACGATCAGGGCCACGCTGAAATAGACAGTGGCTTGGCCATGGTAGAAGCCGAGCACCAGATCACTCAGCAGCAGCGCGGCCAGCGGAGCAACGAATGCAAGCGCCCGACGGCCGAGATACGCGCCGCTGAACAGCGCCATCGCGTCGATCGGTGAGAAGTTGGCCGGATGCGGTACAAGGCGAAGAGCGGCTGCGGCGAGAATCGCGCCGACAAGCGCAATCAGGCGGCTGTGGTTCATGGTCATGGCGGCTCATTAACGCGCTCGGCGCGAGTTTGACAGCCCGTCCGGCAACCGCCTAGCAGAGCGAACGACTGGGGTGCCGCCCACGAGCTTCGGCTCGGCGGGGGCGGTTCAAAGGGAAGCCGGCGAGAATCCGGCGCTGTGCCCGCAACTGTGAAGCCGATCGGGTGAAAGCCTCGATTAGCGAAGTCAGGAACCTGCCTCGGTCCGTCGTCCGTTTCCTCGGCCGGGACCAGCCGCGGGGCGTGGGCTCTCCTGCCTTCGGGCGGCGCATCCCTCCGTGACGACAAGTTCGTCAACAGGAGGAATGAAATGCCTGCATTGCCTATTGATACCAGTCAGATTGTCATCACCGCGTCGCGCGCTCCCGAGAACGAGGCGCAGACGCCGGCGAGTGTCACCATCATCGATCAGCAGCGCATCGAGCGCCTGGATGAGCCTGTCCTTAGTGCTCTTCTTCGCCTGACACCGTCAGCGGCCGTGGCGACCTCCGGTCCCGCAGGCTCATTGACCGAAGTGCGGATTCGCGGAGCCGAGGCAAACCACACCTTGTTATTCGTGGACGGGATCAAGATCGACGATCCAGCCTCCGGCGATACTCCGCGATTTGAGATCCTCAATGCCGACCTCGCCTCTCGAATCGAGGTGGTACGGGGGCCGCAGTCGGCCTTGTGGGGTTCTGAGGCCATTGGCGGCGTGATCGCCGTGAACGGGCTCGATGATGCACCCGGTTACGCGGCCAATGCCGAAGCGGGTTCCTTCGGATTGCTCCGCGGCAGCGCTTCGGGATCTGCGGTTGGCGCTCGGACAAGTCTTTCCGGCGCTGTCGGCTTTCAACGGGCCACCGGCATCAACAGTGTTGAAGGCTCCGGAGACCGGGACGGTTATCGAAACTTGTCCGGCCGGGTGCGAGCGACATGGCACCCGCAAGCGAATCTCGAGGTTGGCGCCTCTGCCCTGGCACTTAACGGTCGCGACGAGTTCGACGGATTCGATCCTTTAACAGGTGCACATGTCGATACGCTCGACAACAGCCGAAATCGTCTGGAAGCCGGTCGGCTCTGGGTCGCGGTCGGCAACTCCGACTCACCGTGGCAAGGCCAGATTGCGGCGTCCGTTCTCGGTTCCTCTAATAGGAACTTCGTCGCCGACGAGGAACAGAACCGGACGCGCGGCACCCGTCGCAACCTGTCCGCACAGTTGGAGCGCAACGTCTCGACCGGCAACGTCGTTCATCACTTGATCATCGCCGCGGATAGCGAGCGAGAGACCTTCCATGCCCGCGATACGGCATTCGGTGGTTTTACCGATCAGGATCGCACGAGGCAGCATGAATCGATCACCGCCGAATGGCGGGCCGACGCTAACCAGCTCACAGGCGACGTAGCCGTGCGGCGGGACGTCTTCAGCCGCTTCAAGGATGCGACGAGCTTGCGCGCTTCACTCCTTGGGCAGCTCGGCGGCGGATTTGCGTTGAGCGGCGCGTATGCCGAAGGAATTGCGCAGCCGACCTTCTTCGATCTCTATGGATTCTTCCCGGGAGATTTCGTTGGCAACCCTAATCTTAAGCCCGAAAGTTCTCGCGGCTTCGAGCTCTCCCTTCGTTACCGCAAAGGCCCATTCGGCGCGTCCGTCACAGGATATCGGCAGCGACTGCACGATGAGATCGTCAACAACGCGGATTTCTCCAGCGTTCTCAATTCGGCGGGCACGAGCAGGCGTGCCGGCGTCGAAGCTACCGTCGACTGGAGGCTAGCCAAGGAACTGAGGATCTCGGCAAATTACGCCTACTTGAAGGCTACGCAGCCCGATGCTGTCACCGGCGTGCAGGTGACGGAAGCGCGCCGGCCCAAGCACAGCGGCTCAGTGGCGATCGACGGCTCGAACGGAGCCCTAAGTTACGGCGCATCGATCGCCTACGTCGGAGCACACATCGACAACCGCGATGTCTTTCCGTTCGATCGCGTGACCCTTGGGTCATATTGGCTTGCCGACGCCCGCATCGCTTATTCATTCAGGCCTGGCGTCGAACTCTTCGTTCGAGGCTCGAACCTTCTCAA
>DASUZY010000099.1:0-7294 GCA_036376635.1 Sphingomicrobium sp. | reverse complement strand
GCGCAACACGATCGGCACGATCTGCGACCCGAACACGGCGTGGATGCTGCTGCGCAGCCTTGAAACCCTCGAGCTCCGGATGAGCCGGGCTGGCGAGAATGCCGAGAAGGTCTGCGAATTCCTCAAGAGCCACCCGAAGGTCGAGAAGATCGGCTACCTCGGCTTCCTCGAGGAAGGATCGCGTCAGGCTGACATTTTCAAGCGCCACTGCAGCGGTGCCGGCTCGACCTTCTCGCTTTATCTGAAGGGCGGCGAGAAAGAGGCATTCGCCTTCCTCGATGCGCTTCAGATCGCGAACCTCGCAGTCAGCCTCGGCGGCACTGAGACGCTCGCCAGCGCGCCGGCGGCAATGACCCATCTGTCGGTGCCCGAGGAGCGCAAGAAGCAGCTCGACATCACCGACAATCTGGTGCGGATCTCGATCGGCTGCGAAAATGCCGACGACCTGATTGCCGACTTCGCGAACGCGTTGGGAGCGGTGTGACGGTCCGTCCGTCCTGAGCTTGTCGAAGGACCGTCCTTGGCCTTCTGGACCTACATCCTTCACTGTCGTGGTGGTGCATATTACACGGGCCATACCGACGATCTGGAGCGGCGAGTTGGCCAGCATCAATCGGGACAGATCCCAAGCTTTACTGTCGATCGCTTACCCGTCGTCTTGGTCTGGTCGGCCGAGTTCCCGACGCGCCATGAGGCGTCGGCGATGGAAAGGCGTATCAAGGGCTGGACTCGCGCAAAGAAGATGGCCCTGATCCGCGGCGATTTCGACGCGATCGCCAAGCTCGCGAGGGGGAAGAACGGCCCTTCGACGAGCTCAGGGCGAGCGGAATAGTGGCGCCGATCTCCACCCAGCACGAAGGCGCCATCCTCCGCCTGACCCTGAACAATCCGCCGGCAAACGCGCTTTCGGTCGAGTTGATGGAGGCGCTCCAGGAAGCCCTGGATTCCGCGCGCGGCGACGACACCATTCGAGTCATTGTCATCGCCGCAGCTGGCAAGCTGTTCTCCGCCGGTCACGACCTCAAGCAGATGACGGCGCATCGGGGAGACCCGGATCATGGCGAAGAATTCTTCCAGGCCACCTTCGCCGTCTGTTCGCGGCTGATGCAGTCGATTGTCGAGCATCCCAGGCCGGTGATCGCCGAAATCGACGGCCTCGCCACCGCTGCCGGTTGCCAGCTGGTCGCCTCCTGCGACCTCGCCTTCGCATCGGACAAGGCGCGCTTCGGGGTCAACGGGATCGACGTCGGCCTGTTCTGCTCGACCCCGGCCGTGGCGCTGACCCGCGCCATCGCACCCAAGCGCGCAATGGAAATGCTGCTGACCGGCGAGATGATCGATGCCCCGACCGCGCTTGAGTTCGGCCTCGTCAACCGCGTCGTCCCGAGCGAGGCGCTGACCGAAACCGTCAACGCCACCGCCCAAACCATCGCTGCGAAGTCGCCGACGGCGGTCAAGCTCGGCAAGCAGGCGGTGCGAAAGCAGGCGGGACTAAACCTCGCCGAAGCCTACGAACGCACCTCGCGCGTGATGGTCGAGAACATGCTCGCCGCAGATGCGGAGGAGGGTATCGACGCCTTCATCGCGAAGCGTGAGCCCGCTTGGCGTGAAGCCAAGTGATCCGGCGCGCTCCAAAATCGTAGGCAAAGCGATAGCTGAACTCGTGCAACGGATTTTCGTCAGTATGGCCGCCGACTTCTCCTTCGATCTCTTCCGCTGACCTCCAGTTGTCGCAGACCACATAATAGTGCGCGACGAAGGGCCTCTCGGCTCCCAGGGGATGACCGGGCGTTCGCTGGATCAGCTTCAAGAGGCTTACACCGGTTATGCCGCTTTTCGTTCGTGTAAGCGCGTAGCAGTCGGCGATATTGCTGCCCCAATTGTCCTGCAGAAAGGCTCTTGTCCCATCGGGTGACCAGCTGATCTGCATGTTCCGCCGCAGGGTAGCTATTTGCTGCACATTGCCATGCCCATCATCATAGAAAACTGGGCTCGACTGCCCTCCGTCCGTAGACATATGCGGTCGGTAGAAGATCCGCGCTCCTGAATGGTCCGGAGCCAAGACGCTATGAACAATCCCTGGAATCGAGAGCATCTGCGGGGCCGCCAAAGCGGACGCCGTCATTGCGAGTGCGGAAGCCAACCTTAGCAAGTTACTTTACCCCCAATCCTCCACCGACCACCCACGCTCTTCCGCCAACCGGCGGAGCTTGCCGTGCGGGTTCACCGCTACCGGCTCGTCGGACCATTCGAACGCCGGGCAGTCCGACACATGGTCGGAATAGAACCGCACATGCCCGTGCGCGCCCTTCAGACCTGACCTCTCCACCCAATCCGCGATCATTCGCATCTTGGCCTCGCCGTAGCTGTTCTCGCCCTCGATTCTGGCGTGGACGCGGTCGTCTAGGCCAATGACCGAGCCGGTGGCGATCACGTCGTCGAACCCCAGCCGCTTCGCGATGGCTTCGGCGTAGAGCCGGTAGGAGGCAGTCGCGAGGACCAGCCGACGGCCTTCGGCCTTATCACGGGCGATGGCGGCGCGGGCGCCTCGGCGAATGTTGGCGGCGACTTGCCGATCGGCGAAGCTTTCGACCAGCGGCTTCAGCTCGGCGAGCGGAACGCGATGCCCGATCAGAAGGTGGTGGTTGATCTCCTTGAGCTGCGCCCGGTCGATCAGCTTGGCGAAATAGGCGAGCAGCGACAGCAGCACTATCGGCAGGAGCAACAGCCGCCACGGCGCACGCCGCACCGCAACGTGCAACAGGAAGGACGTGTAAGTCGGACGGCGGGTCACCGTCTTGTCCATGTCGTAGACGGCGAGATCGCTCATCGATCCAGCCAGGAGACGATCTTCTCGCGCCGCGCCTGGCGTTCGGTGAGCTGGGCAAATCGCACGGAGTGGAAGATGAGGGTGATCAGCGTCCACCAGGCGACGAGCTCAAGGCCTGTATCCGGCCTCCCAAGCAAAATCGCCGCGCCGAGAAGGATCAGGTTCGAATTCCGTCCCGCGGCCACCAGCCGGAAATAGCTGTCGACCGGCTGCCAGGCATGAATCGACATCCCGCCAAACCGCTGATGCGACAATCCGTCTATGGCGAGGTCGGCGATGTAGCCGCCGACCACCACCCACAACACCATCGTCGCATAAACCGGCGCCAGGGCGTGCCCGGCCCTGGGCAGGCCATGCGCCCACGCCCACCACCAGAAGGCCGGTGGAACTAGCTCAACGGCAAGCCTGAACCGCTTCGCCCCGATCGGGTGACCGGCGGATGTCCGTTCCTGCATCAGCGCGGCGATCGAAAGGAGGGTCACGATCAAGGCGACGACCAGGCCCGGCCAGTATCGAGCATTCCATAGCAGGGCGAAGGCAAGCGCGCTCAACAGCGCCTCGACCAGGGTGACAGTTGTCGGAGTGACGCCGGCCGTCGAAGCCGCACGAACCAACTCGAACGCCGGCGCTCGCCAGCCGTAGAGCGTTAGCGCGTCAGTGACGCGCGGATAGGCGGCGTCATAGGCTGCGCGCTCGATCACGCCGCTATTCTGGCCGCCCCCGCTGGTCATGGCACCCGGCATAATGGCCGTCTTTGGGGCAGGGAAGGGGCGCCGCGACTTGCCCATCCCCTTCATTTCGCGCAGTAACTCGCCGCTTATGGCCGAGGTGGAGCACGACGCGGATCACGGGCACGGCTCGGTCTATCGGGTTGCAGGACCGATCACGATCTCGCGCGCCGCCACGACCCAGCGTGAAATCGACGCGCTTCCCGACCCGCTGACCATCGATCTCAGCGAAATCAGCCGGATGGACACGGTCGGCGCCTGGATCGTCTACCGCACCGTTCGCGACCGCGGCGCCAAGGTCATTGGCGCCAGTCGCGACGAAGTCAGTCTGTTGAAGCAGGTCGGCGAGTTCGATGTGCCGACCCGCGTCGTTCCAGACGTTCCGCACAACATCGCGTCGGTATTCGCGGAACTTGGCAAGTGGATCGCGGAAACAGGCACCACGCTGGTCGGCCTGCTCGGCTTCCTTGGCGCGACTCTCATCGGCTTCGGCAACGTCATTCGCCGGCCCAGGAAGTTCCGGCTCAATGCCGTCGTTCAGCGCTTCGATGTGGTCGGCGTCCGGGCGCTCGGGATCATCGCGCTGATGAGCTTCCTCATTGGCATCGTCATCGCCCAGCAGGGGTCGGTTCAGCTCGCGCAGTTTGGTGCCGAGGTCTACACCATCAATCTGATCGGGCGGATCACCGCGCGCGAGCTTGGAACGCTGATGACTGCGATCATGGTCGCCGGCCGCTCGGGCTCCGCGTTCGCCGCACAGATCGGAACGATGAAGATCACTGAGGAAATCGACGCGATGCGAACGATCGGCGTGTCGCCGGTCGAGGCGCTGGTGCTTCCCCGGATCATCTCCGCGGTGGTCATGATGCCGCTGCTCGCTTTCTGGTCGATGTTGCTGACCCTGATCGGCGGCGGCGTGTTCGTCTGGACCTCGCTCGGCATCCCGCCGCTCACCTACATTCAACGGCTGCAGGAGGTGATCCCGCTGACCGACATCTGGGTGGGCCTCATCAAGGCGCCGGTGTTCGGATTCATCATCGCGCTGGCCGGCTGCTTCCAGGGCATGCTGGTTCAGGGCAACAGCGAGGAAGTCGGCGCGCGAACGACCACGGCGGTTGTTCAGTCGATTTTCCTCGTGATCGTTCTCGATGCGGTCTTCGCGGTATTCTTCTCGAAGATCGGCTGGATATGATCCCGGAAAAGCTCGATCCGTCTTACGTACCGAAGGAATGCCATCCGGTCATTACCGTCCGGCACCTGCGCAACAGCTTCGGCGATCAGGTGGTGCACGAGGACGTCAACCTTACGCTGTGCCGTGGCGAGATCCTTGGGGTGGTCGGCGGTTCGGGTACCGGCAAATCAGTGCTGCTGCGCTCGATCATCGGCCTCCAGACGCCCGACCGCGGCGAAATCCATGTGCTCGGCGAGAACATGGTGGGGCGCACCGAGGACGAGGCGAAGAACATCCGGCGCCGGTGGGGAATCCTGTTCCAGAATGGCGCTCTGTTCTCGACCCTGACGGTCGCCGAGAACGTCGAGGTGCCGATCCGGGAATATTTCCCGTTCATCCACCCGCCGCTGCTGGACGAGATCGCGTCCTACAAGATCGCGATGGGGGGCCTTCCGGCGGATGCGGGCCCTAAATATCCCTCGGAGCTGTCGGGCGGCATGGTGAAGCGCGCTGGCCTTGCCCGGGCGCTCGCCCTCGACCCCGAATTGCTCTTCCTCGATGAGCCGACGGCCGGCCTCGATCCGATCGCAGCCGCGGCGTTCGACGGCCTCATCAAGTCGCTCCAGCAGCGGCTCGACCTCACCGTTTTCCTGATCACTCATGATCTCGACACGCTGCATGCGATCTGCGACCGCGTCGCGGTTCTGGCCGATGGTAAGGTGGTCGCCGTCGGAACGATCCCGGAACTATTGGCTTTAGACCATCCTTGGATACAAGAATATTTTAACGGGCCGCGGGGGCGCACCGCAGCCGGCGCTTATGACGAGAAAGGGGTCACGGCTTAGTGGAGACCCGGTCTAACTATGTGATGGTAGGCGCGGTGACGGTGGCTTTGCTCGCCGGGGCCCTGCTGTTCATCGTCTGGATCGCGGGCCTCTCCGGCAAGGCGACCAAGTGCTACGACATCTACTTCGCCGAGGGGGTAGGCGGCCTCAACAAGGGCTCGAACGTCTCATTCTCGGGCGTTCCGGTGGGGCAGGTGAGCAAGATCTCGCTGCTCCCCAACCGGCCGGAATTCGTCTGGGTCAGGGTCGAGGTCGACGATCAGACCCCGGTGCTTCAGGGCACCAGCGCGCAGATCCATGGTGTCGGCTTCACCGGCGTCAGCGAAATCCAGCTGACCGGTGCCGAACGCGGCCGGCCGGCCATCGCGCAGGTCGGGCCGCAAGGCTGCCCGGTCATTCCGTCGAGCTCGGGTGGCATCAGCGCGCTGCTCAACAGCGCTCCGGAACTGATCGACCGCATCCAGCGGCTGACCGAGCGATTGACGGAACTGCTCAGCGACAAGAACCAGAACTCAATCGCCGACATCCTCGAGAACATCGACAAGACCAGCAAGGTGCTCGCCGACAGGGCGCCGCAAATGGCTGACACGATGACCCAGATTCAGATCGCGGCGCACAATGCCGGCGTCGCGGCGAACAATGTCGCTGCGCTGTCCAACAACACCAACCAGATGATCACCGAGCAGGGCAAGCCGGCTATCGAGAACCTCAACAAGACGATCATCTCGGCGCGTCAGGCTGCGGACAACCTCAACGGCATGATCACCGACGCCCGGCCGGGTGTGCAGAACTTCAGCAAGGAAACGCTGCCTGAAGCGAACAAGCTGGTCCACGACCTGCGCCAGCTGTCGAACTCGCTCGAGGCGGTCACCAACCGGGTCAACCAGCAGGGAATCGGCGGAGCGCTGAGCGCGCCCAAGCTGCCCGATTATAATCCAGGGAAACGCAAATGAGGCTGCTTGGAACGGGAATTGCGCTGGCCCTGGCGGCGGCACTCAGTGGTTGCTCCCTGGGCGGTCTGCTCGGCGGCGGCGGCAAGCCGCCGGTGAGCCTCGTGACGCTGACGCCCGAGGCTGCGGAGCCGGCGCAGATCGCTCGGACGGTGGCTGCGGGGCAGGCGGTGACGATCAATATCCCGACGGTGCCGAAGGAACTGGCGGCCGTCCGAGTGCCGGTGCAGGTCTCGCCGACCGACATCCAATATGTGACCAACCTCACGTTGGTCGACACGCCCGATCGCCTGTTCCAGGGCCTGCTCGCCGAGACGGTGCGCCGGACCACTGGCCGCGTCGTGCTCGATCCCGGCCAAACCAATCTCGATCCCGGGGTCACCGTCAGCGGCCAGCTGCAGAAGTTCGGCTATGACGCCTCCACCGGCCAGGTCACCGTCACCTACGACGCCTCGATGGCAACGGCAGGCGCGGCGAAGGTCGAAACCCGTCGTTTCACCGCCAGCGCTCCCGCCGACGGCACTGCGCCGAGCGTTGGGCCAGCGCTGAATCGCGCGGCGAACCAGGTGGCGCTCGACGTGGCGAAGTGGATCGGGGGTTAGCCGTCGGCGGACGGGCCTAGAACGCCTGGTTTGTCGCCTTCCCGAGTTTGCAGATGCTCCTGTATTTGTGCACGTAATCGCTGGTGGTGATCAGCGACAGGTTCACTCGACTGAGAAAAAACCGGCTGCCCGCAAATCCAAAGACGACCGAGTCTTCGCTGAAGACGG
>DASUZY010000098.1:0-28810 GCA_036376635.1 Sphingomicrobium sp. | reverse complement strand
GGGAACGATGATCACCTGGTCGGCCTGGCTCATCAGGAAGGCGGCGTCCTCGGCCGAGCCTCGCTTCCACGGCCGGTCGATCGCCTCGGCGGCCGCGCCGGCGACCGCATCACCCCCGAACCCGCCGGCGATCACCGAGATGAAGCTCCGGTTCATCGCCCGGCACATGATGTAGCTGAGGATCGCGCCCGAGCTTCCGACCAACGCTCCGGTGATGATCATCGCGCTGTTGTGCAGCGTGAAGCCCATCGCCGCCGCGGCCCATCCCGAATAGCTGTTCAGCATCGAGATCACGACCGGCATGTCGGCGCCGCCGATCGGGATGATCAGCAGGAAGCCGATGGCGAAGCTGAGACCCGCGATGGTGAAGAACACCCACGGCGACTGGTCCTGGGTGAAGTAAGCGACCAGCGCCATGATCGCGACGAGCGTGCCGAGATTGATGACATGGCGCAGCGGCAGCAGGATCGGCTTGCCGCTCATGTTGCCGTTGAGCTTGAGGAAGGCGATCACCGAGCCGGAGAAGGTGATGGCGCCGATCGCGACGCCGAGGCCCATCTCGATCCGGCTCTGCGGGAAGATGCTGACGAAGGACGGACTGGCGAAGGGGGTCACCCGCACCGCGATTCCGAACGCTTCGGGATTGAGGTAGGCCGCCATACCGACCAGCACGGCGGCCATGCCGACCAGGCTGTGAAACGCAGCCACCAGCTGCGGCATCGCCGTCATCTGGATCTTGCGGGCCGTCACGAGGCCGATGCTGCCACCGATGACCATCGCCAGCAGGATTTGAACGAGCGGAATTCCTCCAGTGTGGAATGACCACCCGTAAGGCAGAACTGGGTCCCAGCCCGGCAAGTGCGTCGCAAGCGTCGTCGCAACCGCAATCGCCATGCCGATCATGCCGGTGCGGTTGCCGCGACGGCTGCTCTCGGGGCTCGAAAGCCCCCTCAGCGCCAGGATGAAGCAGACGCCCGCCACCAGATAGGCAAGCAGGACCCACGCGGGTTGTGCGACCGCAGACTCAGCCATTGGCCCCCTCCCCGTCATGCTGAACTCGTTTCAGCATCCATTGCGGAGACGAGTGGTGGGCATGGCGGAATGGACCCTGAAACGAGTTCAGGGTGACGAAGGCGCCGCTCACTTCTCGCGCTCCCGCTTCTTGTACATCGCGAGCATGCGCTGGGTGACGGCGAAGCCGCCGAAGATGTTCACGCTCGCCAGCGCGACCGCCGCAAGTCCGAGCCATTTGGAACTCGGGCTCCCCGCCGCCGCCGAGGCGATCAGCGCTCCGACCACAATCACTGAAGAGATCGCATTGGTGACGCTCATCAGCGGCGTGTGCAGCGCCGGGGTCACCGACCAGACCACGTAATAGCCCACGAAGCAGGCGAGAACGAAGATCGAAAGGATGGAAATGAAGTCCATCAGGCCTCCTCAAAACGGCGAAACGCAGCGAATGCAGCGAGCCTACGTGCGGGCGCGTCCAACGGGCCGAATAGTGCCGCCCTGGTCGGTTTGATGGATCGTGACAGCCCCGGCGAATGCATCGAGCGCAACATGCACAAATTGCCCCGGTAGGACAGAGGCAAAATAGGAACTCGAGCCGGCCGTTAATCATCACTGGGTTAGCGAATTAATAACCTTTGCGCGCGCAAGAGGGGCTACCCTCGGGGAAGGAAGCGAAGCGCCAGGTGTCGAAGGCCGCCAAGACGATCGAAAAAAAGCCGTGGAAGCTGCTGCTTTGGACGGTGCTTGCCGGACTCGTCTTCGGACTGATCGCGCTCGGCGAACTTCCCGAGGACTATCTCCGCAGTGTCCGCAATTTGTCCCACGAGCACAAAGCGAGTGGCGACATTGTCGTCATTACCGTCGACGAGCCGTCGCTGCGCAAGATCGGCAACTGGCCGTGGCCTCGACGCATCGATGGTCAAATGGTCGACCGACTTACGGATGCCGGCGCCAAACGCGTCTATTTCGACATCAACTTCTCCTATGCCTCCAACCCGGCCGACGATGAAGCATTCGCCCGATCGATCGAGCGTTCGGGGCAGGTTTCGCTGTTCGTCCGATCGCGGAGAGGCGCTTACGGATCGACTGAACCAGTCATCGACCGGCCGTTGCCGATCCTCAGCCAGCATGCCAAGTTTGCGCTCGGAACCGTTCGGTACAATTATCAGAACGCGGCCTGGAAGCTGCCCTATTCCGCCATGCTGGGCGGCAAACGGGTTCCGTCGTTCGCAGCTTCGCTGGCCAACGTGGATCGCCCCGCCGATACGTCCTTCCCGGTGGACTATTCGATCAAGGTCCAGAGCATCCCGACATATTCGGCGGCTGATCTTCTGAGCGGCCGCATCCCGCGATCCAAACTTGCCGGAAAGGATGTCGTGATTGGGCTCGGCAGCGATATCCTCAACGACGTCTTCTTCATTCCGGGCTACGGCCGGGGATACGGGGTATACATCCAAGTGCTGGGTGCCGAGACACTCAAGAACGGCGCCCCGCTGGACCTCGGCTGGCTGCCCGCCTTTGCGTTCGCCGTTGCCCTGTCGGCTTTAGCTGCGAGCCGCCGTCGAAGCAGCGAGCGAGGGGCGATTCTGGCTGGTGGCCTCGCCGCGCTGATGATCGGGCCCGCCTTCCTCGAAGCCCACCTCATCTTCGCTGATGTGATGGCGGGCCTGTTCGTCCTATTGACGATGAGCGTTGGGGTTGGCTGGAAGCTCTATCGGGCGCGCGGCTTCGTGAACCCGATCTCGAACCTGCCGAACCTCAACGCCCTGCGCACGAACAAGGAAGGGCGCAAGCAGGCGCTCGTTGCTGCGAGGGTAATGAACTACGAGGAGATCGTCGCGACCCTGCCGCGCGATGCCGAGAAGCAGCTGGTCGAGCAGATCGTCGCCCGCCTGAAGGTCGGTTCCCCGAGCCGCATCCTCTATCAGGGCGACGCCGGCATCTTCGCGTGGTTCGAAGATCCGCGGCAGCCGTTCGGAAATCACCTGGAGGCGCTCTATGCGCTGTTCCGCAATCCGGCGCGAATCGACGGTCTGTCGGTCGACCTGACCATCGCCTTTGGAGTCGAGGTGGGCAGCGGCCGGTCGGTCGACAACCGCCTCGCCAGCGCGCTGGTTGCTGCCGATGAGGCCGCGCATGACGGTCTCAAGTGGAAATACCACGACCCCGAGAGTCTGGAGAACGCCTCCTGGAAGCTATCGATGCTCAGCCAGCTCGACGAGGCCATCGACCGGAATGAAGTATGGGTGGCCTATCAGCCGAAGCTGGATCTCGCGACCAAGCGGATCGTCGGGGCGGAAGCGCTGGCGCGATGGACGCACCCGGACAAGGGTCCGATCGCAGCGTCGGAATTCGTTGCTGCGGCCGAGCAAAACAACCGTATCGGCAAGCTCACCGACTTCGTGCTTGAGAAGGCGATCGCCGCCGCCGCGCAAATCAACAAGCGGGGCACACATTTCAGCATGGCGGTGAATCTTTCCGCCCGGCTGCTGACCGACAAGGGCTTCACGCTGCGTCTCGCCGCACAGCTCGCTCGCCATGGGTTGGCGGCAGGCGACCTCACGTTGGAGCTGACGGAGACGGCGGCGCTCACTGGAAGCGGCGAAGGGCTAGAGATGATCTCGCGCCTGCGGGACCTCGGCGTGAACATCTCGATCGACGATTATGGCACCGGCCTTTCGACTCTCGAATATCTGAAGAAGATCCCGGCGAATGAGATCAAGATCGACCAGAGCTTCGTCAAAGGCATGGTCGACAATCGCAGCGACCGGTTGATGGTGCAGTCGACCATCGGCCTTGCTCATTCGCTCGGCCGGCGGGTCGTCGCCGAGGGCGTCGAGCATCGGGACATCCTCGACCTTTTGATCGGCATGGGCTGCGACATCGCCCAGGGCTTCGCCGTTGGCCGGCCGATGAGCCTCGAGAGCCTAACCAAGCGCTTGACGTCCGACCGCAAGCGGACCGCCGCCTAATCTAAGCAGATCGACGTAGTGGCTTTCCGCCAGGGGCCGCGCCGCGTCCTCACTATAGTTAACGGTTTGCTAACCACATCGATTAAGGTTAATATCCCTTCGACTGCCGAATCGCAGTGACCGTAAGGGGTAATGACGATGAAGAAGGTTCAGACTGGCCGTGGGTTCTGGGAGTGGGTTTGCGGCGGCGGCTTCGGCTCGACCGGCGGCAACGGCTAACTGAGCTCCTGCCCGATCTAGTTCGGGCGGTATTTCAATAAGTTAGAAGCGCTCGTCGCAAGGCGGGCGCTTTTTCTTTGCCTGCGAAAAATGATTGGGCGGTGACGCTGGCGCGCTGTTCGCTAGGCGGTTAGGCGGCATCGATGCTTCGTCAATCGACCGCTGTGCTGCCGATTCGCGCAGACCGTCCCGGACTTCACGAAATCACATCCGAAGTGGAGCGTTTCGTCGCGAACAGCGGCATTCGCGAGGGCGTCCTGACCCTCTTTTGCCGCCACACGTCGGCATCCTTGATCATCCACGAGAATGCCGCGCCGGCGGCGCGACGGGACACCGAAGCCTTTTTCGCCCGGATCGCGCCTGAAGGCGCTGGCTACGAGCATGATGACGAAGGTCCCGACGACATGCCCGCCCATTTGAGGACAGCGTTGACCGCAACGCAGCTGTCCATTCCGATCATGCAGGGACGACTCGCTCTGGGCACCTGGCAAGGCATTTTCCTGTTCGAGCATCGGCGCGGACCGCACCAGCGGGAAATCGCGCTCCACGTGGTCGGCGAATGAGCCTGGAGTCCGTCCGCGCCTGGCTCGCCATCCACGCGCCGGAGCTCCGGCCGATCGAGGTGGAGGAAAGCACTGCGACGGTCGATACTGCCGCGCGGGCGCTCGGAGTCGAGCCGGGACGCATCGCAAAGACGTTGGCCGTTCGCGCCGGCGAGCATCTGTTCCTTCTCTGCACTCGGGGCAATGCGCGCCTCGACAACCGAAAGTGCAAGGACGAGTTAGGCGCGCGGCCGCGCATGCTCGGAGCTGAGGAGACATTCGAACTCACCGGGCATCGGGTGGGCGGAGTTTGTCCCTTCGGTCTGAAGAATCCCCTGCCCGTTTATCTCGACGCTTCACTGAAGGCGTTTGACGTGGTCTACCCTGCCGGCGGGTCGCTCAATACTTCGGTCGAGGTCCCGACCGCGCGGCTCTACGAGCTCGTGGCCGAACGTTGGGTCGACCTATGCAGGTTGCCGGAGGAAACGCCCGGGAGTTAGCTGTTCGGGCCGCACCTCGGGCACCGGCCATGGGGTTCCGGCGACCAGCGAGGTGGCGATCGCGGCCATAGCTGGAGAGGTTTGAAGACCTGCCCCGCCCTGCCCGGCCAGCCAGAAGAAACCCTCGGCCTCCGGCGCGAAGCCAACCGCGGGATGGCGGTCTGGGGTGAACGAGCGCAGGCCAGCCCAGCGGCTGTGGATGCGCTCCACCTTGACTGTGGTACGCTCCTCCATTCGGTAAGCGGCGAGCGCGACATCATATTCATCCGGCTGGGCATCGACCGGCTCACTCGGGCCTTCGTCCATCGGCGAGGCGAACAAACGGCCGCTCTCAGGCGCGAAATAAAGCTCGTCGCCGACGGTCTTGGCGAAAGGTAAGCCGCCAAGCGTGCTGCCGGCAGGAGCGTCGAACGTAATGATTGTCCGCCGCTTGGGTTCAAGACCAACCGGGGGGACGCCCGCAAGCTCCGCGACTCGATCGGCCCAGGCGCCGGCGGCATTGATCAGTATCGGCGCGGCGAACTGCTCTCCCCGCTCCGTCGTCACGCTCCATCCGCCGCCATGCTCAATCGAGGCGACACGGGCTCCGGTATGGAGGGTGCCCCCGCGGCTCCTCAGCTGACGGAGGTTGCCCTGAAGCATTGCGTGCGGATCGAGGTGAATGCCGTTGAGGTCCGCAATCCCGTGCACCGCGTCGTCCTTCAGCAGCGGGCAGAGGTCGTGTACTCCGTGAGCATCGAGACGCTCCAGCACTGCGAAGGACGCTAGCTCCGCCTGGAGCGCATCGAGTTCGCCACGCTCGTCCTCCCGACCGTGGATCAGCACCGGCATCCTGACGCCGAGAGGCACGTCACTGAAGCCCCGCGGCGGATCGTCGAAGAAGGTTCGGCTGGCGAAGGTCAGCGCGCGGATGAGGCGATCGCCGAGCGCGTAATGGAGCATCGTCGCACTGCGTCCGGAGGAGTGGAAGCCGATCTGCCCTTCAGCTTCCAGGACCGTCACACGGGCGTGCTCCGAGAGCGCCGCTGCAGCCGAAAGGCCCGCGATCCCCCCGCCGATCACCAATATGTCGGAAATGTGCACCCTCTCAGGCGGCAGTGAGCCGCTCGTTCACGACCTTGCCGCCTCGGGTCAGGCAAATCGCTTTGACGATCTCATCGTCGTTGGGAAGCACCGGCCTCACCTGCTCCTTGTCCCAGAAAGCCGAAAGGAAATTGTAGAGGTTGCGGGCGAACAGCGCCGATGCGTCGGCGGCGAGGCTTCGCGCGAGGTTCGAAGCGCCGATGATTGTGACGCCATGCTTCTCGACATGCTGCCCCGCGGCAGTTCCTTCGACGTTCCCGCCCGCATCCGCCGCTAGGTCGACAATGACGCTGCCAGGGCGCATCGTTGCAACCTGAGCATCATTAATCAGCCGCGGCGCAGGGCGTCCGGGGATCAGTGCCGTGGTGATCACAATGTCCTGCTTGGCGATATGCCCGGATACCAGCTCAGCCTGCGCTTTCTGATATTCTTCGGACATCTCGGTCGCATAGCCGCCACTGCCCTCACCCTCGATGCCTGCGACATTCTCGACGAATATCGGCTTGGCGCCGAGCGACTGGATCTGCTCCTTGGTCGCCGACCGCACATCGGTCGCGCTCACCTGCGCCCCAAGGCGCCTGGCTGTCGCGATCGCCTGCAGACCGGCAACCCCAACGCCCATCACGAAGACCTTGGCTGGGCTGACCGTGCCCGCCGCAGTCATCATCATCGGGAAGGCTCGCCCATACGCCGCGGCTCCATCGACCACCGCTTTGTAGCCGGCGAGATTCGACTGCGAGGACAGGATATCCATCGACTGGGCCCGAGTGATTCGCGGCATCCACTCCATGGCGAGCGCTTCGAGCCCGGCGACGGCATAAGCCTCCACTGCCTGCCGCTGGCGAAGCGGATCCAGCGCCGCCACCAGCAACGCACCCGATGGCGCGCCCTTCAGCGTTGCAGGGTCAGGACCGTTGATCGCGAGGATGACCCCCGCGTCCTTCAACACGTCCGCGCGCGAGCTCACCTTCGCACCCGCCGCTTCGAAGTCGGCGTCAGGAATCGCGGCGCCGTTGCCGGCGCCGGCTTCGACTGCGACCTCGGCTCCGAGCGAGGCGAATTTCTTCACCGTCTCCGGGATCGCCGCGCAGCGGGTCTCCCCGTTCGCCTCCTTAAGGACCGCGACCTTCAAGGGGGCGGCCTTACCAATAAGCCTTGACGATCAGCATCCACAGCATGCCGATTATGAACACTCCGATCGCGCCCCACTTAAATAGCCGCGTGAAGTTGCTGTAGTCCGCCACGTGATGGGCGACATCCTGCGTCGGCGGGTTGTCCAGGAGCGGCTCTTCATGGGCCATGTCATCTTCCCTCGAAATTACATTACGTGGAGCCGTCCATAACAAGGCGTTTCGCGGTCCCCAAGCCCCATGAACGGGAAGCATCAAGGGGTTAAGGCGACCTTTACTCCCTTGGCTGCATAGCAGCGCGCATGCGTGAAGAACCGACACGTTCACTGATGCTGCTCGATTCGAGCCCCGAGGAGCGCCGGCTGGTCTCCGCGATTGCAGGCCGTGCGGGCTGGAGCGTCGTCGGCGCCGCGGATGAAGAGATGGCGCTTGCTTTGCTCCAGGGCCCCCATGGCCGCGAAGTGCTGGCAGTGCTGCTGGGGACGTGGGACGAGGAACGCGGGCCCGGAATGATCTCGGCGCTACGTTCGGAACGGACGAACCTCCCGGTTATCGTCCTGTCGCATGGCGATACCGTCTCGGTGGCAGTCGAAGCGATGCGAGCAGGTGCCTCCGACTTCCTGGTTCGACCGGTTGCGCCAGAGCGTCTCCTGGAGGCGCTGGCAGCCAATGCCGATCGCCGTCGCGCCGTTGGCGAGCTCGCGCCGGTCTCCGAGAAGTTGGCCCCGCCGCTGGCCCTCGAACAGCTGATCGGCGCCGCTCCGGAGTTTCGTGCGGCTTTGGCCGTTGCCGCGAAGTCCGCACGCAACCGCCTTCCAGTGCTGATCATCGGCGAACCGGGGACCGGCAAGGAAACCGTCGCCCGCGCAATTCATAGCGCCAGCCTTCGCGCCAAGGGCCCGATGCTGGAGCTCGATTGCAAGGCCGCGGCCGCGAACATCATCGACAGCGAACTGTTCGGTCACGAAAAAGGGGCGTTCCCCGGAGCCTTCACCGCCAAGACCGGCAAGATGGTCATGGCCGACGGCGGCACGCTGATCCTCGACGAGATCGGCCTGCTTCCCCAGTCGACTCAGGAACTGCTCGACCGCGTCCTTGCAACAGGCGAGGTGCGGCCTGTCGGCCTCAATGGCAGCTATTCGGTCGATGTTCGGGTGATCGCGACCAGCAGCAGACCCCTTCCAGACGATTTCCTTCCCGGACTGGCAGAGCGCATCGGGGCGACAACCGTGACCCTGCCGGCTTTGCGAGAGCGCAGCGGGGACATCCCGGCTCTTGCCCGCCACCTGCTTCAGCGTCTCGCCGAGCAGACCGGCATGCGCCCGCTGTCGATCGGCAACGACGCGCTTGCAGTACTGATGCGCTACGGCTGGCCCGGCAACGTCCGCCAGCTCGCCGGCGTGCTGTTTCGCGCGGCCTTGCAGTGTTCGGACACCTCGCTCACCGCGCAGGACTTCCCGCATATTGCCGTTCAGTCGCGCTATACCGGTCGCCGCACTGACTTCTCACCATCGATTAGCGAGGCGAGCAGCGAGCAGGCGCTCGCGGGAGCACCAAGCGTCACGCTCTATAGTGGTGACGGCCACCTCCGCCCACTTGAGGATATCGAAGCGGACATCATCCGTCTCGCCATCGGCCATTACCGCGGTCGCATGACCGAGGTTGCTCGTCGCCTGGGGATCGGCCGCTCGACCCTTTATCGCAAGCTTGGCGAGCTAGGGATCGACACCGCCGCTTGAGCCATTCCCTGCCGCGGGCTCGATCTTAGCGCTCGCATGATCGCTTTCATCCGTCATGCCTCGCTCAATGCTATTCAGGCGCGCTTCGACGCGCTCGATTATGGCGCCGAATTGAGCGACGAGTTCGGCCCTGTCCTGGGCGATCACCCGACGTTCTCGTTCCTTATGCTGAAGCCATCGGCGGAAGCCGACCCAGAGCATCGTCAGAAGTATGAGTCCAAAGACCGCCTCGATCAGCAGCGCTTCCTGGAAGGCGAAGATATCGACAATGCCGTGTTGCACATCAACCTCCGGATCTTCACCGACAATCGGGCCTATATCACAAACGTGGTGATATAATACAGTAAGTCAGTGCAACTTCCTGGATCAGGCAAGCGGAGGTAAGGTCGCGTCGTGGCGCGAGCAGACCAAACTCCAATTCGGATGCGGATTGTCATCGAGAATCCCGTGCCCGGTGTTTTGCATAGCCTGCAGAAGGACGATGCTCCGCTCGATCCGCAACGCTCTCCGGCAGGCGAACCGTTGAATTTCGACTTCACGGTTCGAATTGCGGAAGGGCCGAAGTTCTTCGGTGATTTTGTGCGACGCGAAGGTCCCACCCGAAGGTTCGTCTACATCCGGATCGGCCAATCCGCCGGCGACTGTTCCTCATCCTGGTCACGGCGGATGAAAATCGACATCCACGATATCGCGCCCGAAATTCTCGAACAGGCGAAGATCGGGAAGATCGTGGAGATGAAGGTCAACGGCACCGCAAAGGATGGAACGCCGGCCTGCGCCACCGTGCCGAGGACGGTCGGCGTAGCTTGACGCTCTAATCTACGACCGGGCGATTACCGGCCGGTGCCCTGAACCGTGATGGCGATGAGCCGCGGAAGAAAGCAGTCGCTGCTCAGATTTTTGGCGTCAACGCCTGGTCACGCAGCCCGCGCCAAACGCGCAACGCCTGCACAGTCTCATAGACATCGTGGACGCGCAGCAGCTGAACGCCCTGCTCCGCCGCTTTCATAGCAAAGGCGATGCTCCCAGCGAGGCGCTTGTCAGCAGGCGCCTCGCCTGACAGCGCTCCAATCGTGCGCTTTCGGCTGGCTCCGATGACCAGCGGGCAGCCGAGCGAGTGGAATAAAGCAAGGCCATTCATCAGCTCGAGGTTGTGGGCGACGTTCTTGCCGAATCCGAAGCCGGGGTCGATGAGGATATGCTCGCGCTTCAACCCCGCTTCGACGACTGCGGCGACCCGGTCTTCTAGCCAGCGATAAACCTCGACGAGGACATCGTCGTAGCGAGGATCGTCCTGCATCACCTCCGGCGCTCCCTTGTGATGCATCAATACGACAGGGACGCTGAGCGAAGCGGCAACTTCCGCCGAACGATTGTCGTAGGTGAGCGCCGACACGTCATTGATCATGCGCGCGCCAGCACCGACTGCCGCGGTCATGACGTCCGCCTTGCGGGTGTCGGCGGACACTGCCGCCCCGCCCGCTACCAGCTGCTTGATCACCGGCAAGATCCGCTCGATCTCGTCGCCCTCCCAAATAGAGCGAGCGCCTGGTCTCGTTGATTCCCCGCCGACATCGATGATCGCGGCGCCCTCCGCGGCCATTCGTGCGCCCGCTTCCGCGGCTGACGCCGGATCGGGGAATTGTCCGCCATCGGAGAAGCTATCTGGAGTGGCGTTGACGATCGCCATGACTTGAGGCTGGTCGAGCCGGACAGTTCGCTCGCCGAGGTGCAGTGGCGATCTCGCGGACGTAAGCGCCTGCCACTGCGCGGCCATGTCATCGTCGAAGCGGTTCTCGATCCCCTCAACCGGCACGAGCTCCGACGATGTACGTGCGTGACCATCAATCTTGATCAGCTCGACGACGGCGAACCAGTTCATCCCGCCGGCCAGGCGCGCGACCTTTCCATCATGCCCGAAGGGCGCATCGACGAAGCCGGTCGGTCGGAGAAGCGTGCGGGTCATAAGGTTCGTTCGTCCTGAGCGACGTCGAAGGGCGAGCGGCTACGCAATCGATTGAAGATGCTGCTGGCGCATGGTGTCGAGCGCGGCGAGGCTTCCGCCCTGGTCGACGTGCCAGAAAGTCCAGCCGTTGCAAGATTGAGCGCCCTGAAGCGCCGCGCCCACCTTGTGGATCGAACCCGCATGCACCTCGCAGGCGATTGATCCGTCGGCACGGACCGTGGCGTTCCACCGTCGCTTTGCATCGGTGAGGCGCGTGCCCGGCGGGATCAACCCGCTTTCGACCAGGATACCGAAAGCGACGCGGGGTTGTTCACGCTTGTCCGGCACCGTTTTCATCGCGCTCTCATCGAGCGGCAGGGTCGAGTCGATCCGTTCGCGTGCGACCTTGATGTAGGCCGGCTCTCGCTCGATGCCGATCCAGCGACGGCCCAGCCGCCGCGCCACCGCGCCGGTAGTCCCTGTCCCGAAGAATGGATCGAGCACGACGTCGCCCGGCTTCGTGCAGGCAAGCAGGATGCGGTAGAGCAGCGCCTCGGGTTTTTGGGTCGGATGGGCTTTGGCGCCGTCCTCTCCCTTCACCCGCTCTCCGCCAGCGCAGATCGGCAGCAGCCAGTCTGACCGCATCTGAAGATCGTCGTTCAACGCCTTCATGGCGCGGTAGTTGAAGGTGTAACGCGCCTTCTCGTCCTTGGCACACCAGATCAAGGTCTCATGCGCGTTGGTGAAGCGAGTGCCGCGGAAGTTCGGCATCGGGTTCGACTTGCGCCAGACGATGTCGTTGAGGATCCAGAAGTCGGCGTCCTGAAGCAAAGAGCCGACCCGGTAGATGTTGTGATAGCTACCGATCACCCAGATCGTGCCGTCGTCCTTCAGGATGCGCCGCGCCTGCTCGAGCCATTCGCGGGTGAAATTGTCGTACACCGTCAGGCTCTCGAACTTGTCCCATTCATCATCGACCGCGTCCACCCGGCTGCCTTCGGGGCGGAACAGGTCGCCGCCAAGCTGAAGATTGTAGGGCGGATCGGCGAAGATCATGTCGACGCTCTTGTCCGGCAAGCGCATCATCTCGGCGATACAATCGCCCTTCAGGATGGTGTCGAGCGGCAGCTCGCGTGACGGCGTCCGCGCCTGGCGCAAGGCCGTCGCCGGCTCCGCAATGCGGGCGATGAGATTCATCTGACCTTTGCCCCCTCTACTTCGGTCGGCGAAGGTGAGTCAGGCGGGACTCGCGGTCAAGCGATCAAGGGTTAACGGCCCTTTCCGGGACGACCCGTGCTAGGCGGCGGGCCGCACGGCTTCCACAAGATGTTGAGTCAGTTGGGTGGCCGCGGACTCAACTTGTGGGGGGTGTGACTCGAAAGACTCGCTTTCGACGATTTCAAAGACGAGGTCCGGCTGGGCGTCCTTTTCAATCGCCGCGCGCACTTTCGGGAAGCTTCGGCGGTGGAGCGGCGTCGGTCCAAGAGCATGAAGCGCCCGCCAATGCTCGGGCGTGCCGTACCCGCGGTTCCGTTCCCAGCCATAGCCCGGATATTCGCGCGCGTAGTCGGCCATGATCCGGTCGCGGGTGACTTTGGCAATGATCGAGGCGGCGGCGATCGACCGGCACTTGGCGTCGCCATCGACGATCCCCTTCGATGGCCGCTGCCACTTGGGGCACTGCGGACCGTCGACCAGCACCCAGGCGGGTTCGAGCCCCAACGCCTCGACCGCGCGCGTCATGGCCAGCATCTTTGCCCAGTAGATGTTGAGCTGATCGATCTCCTCGACGGTGGCGATGCCAACTCCCCAGGCCGAGCATTTAACCAGTCTGGCGTAGATCGCCTCGCGCTTTTCGATCGGCAGGTTCTTGCTGTCGTCGATCCCACGAGGGAATTTGTCGCGATTGAGGATGCAGGCGCCGGCCACCACCGGACCGGCAAGAGGCGCACAGCCCGCCTCGTCCACGCCAGCCAGCGGCTGAGGAAATTCGAGCTCGAGCTTGAAGGAGCAGCGCCGGGGCATCTGACGACAAGCCTATGGGGAGGCTTGGCGAGTCGCCAGTACTCCATTGAGATTTTTGTGGATTAGCTGATTCGCCAGGGCGGGAATCGGCGATGCTCGCCCGCCTTGTAAAAGAAGATGATGTTCCCGTCCGGGTCACGGAGCCGCGCCTCGCGCCACATCCAGGGCTGGTTACGAGGGCCGTGCTCAAAGGTGACTCCGCTGCGAGCCAGGGCCTCCACCCGTTCGTCGAGATCGTCGCACTCGAGATAGAGCGCTGTCGTGGCGATAATCTTCTCTTCCGGGTCGATCTGCACCGAAAGCGTCACTCCGCCAGCGGTTTCGAACCGGGCGTAGCCGTTCTCCGGGCTGTCCACGATCTGCCTTAGGCCGAGCCGGCGATAGAAGTCGACTGACCGCTCATAATCGGTTCCCGTGACGGTCACCTGGTTGAGTCTTGGTCCCCGGCCGACGTCCAGCCGAACCCTGCCCTGCCCCAGCGGACCTGAACCCTCGCCGAGGTTCGGAGCATCGAGCAGCGCTACTCGGACGAACTCCCGAGCGCGCGCGATTGCATCCGGCAGGCCAATACCCTCGGCGAGAAAAAGCGCGATCGCGCTTGCCAGAGTGCAGCCGGTGCCGTGCGTGCTCGTCGTGTCGATCCGCTGGCCCTGCCAGCTGGTCATGTTGTCGGTCTCGATCAGCGCATCGGCGAGCGCATCGCCTTCCTCGTGTCCGCCCTTGATCAACACCGCGCAACCGTGCTCTCCGACAAGGCGAAGGGCCGCCGAAACCGGGTCATCTTCGGCAGTGAGGCGCTTGAGCTCAGGGAGATTCGGCGTGGTGAGCGTGGCGACATCCATCAGGCGCCCGAACGCGGCAATGGTCGCATCATCGGCGAGCTGAGCCCCGCTGGTCGCTACCATGACCGGATCGAAGACGATCGGAATGCCCGGTTGCTCGCTGCGCAGCCGCTCCATCCGGCTCGCGATCTGCTCGGCCGCGAACGACCCACCGATCATGCCGATCTTTACGGCATCGACTCCGATATCACCGATAATCGCTTCGATCTGGGCGAGAATCATCTCGGTCGGCACAGGATGGACTGCGGTGACGCCAACCGTATTCTGGGCAGTGACTGCGGTAACTGCCGTCATCGCATGCCCGCCCAGCATCGTGACGGTCTTGATGTCGGCCTGAATCCCGGCGCCGCCGCCCGAGTCCGAGCCGGCGATGATCAGGATGCGGGCCGTCGGCGTCACGCTACTCGCCTTCGACCCCTGTCCCGGGGCGAAGTTTTCCATGTGCACGAACGTTACCTAAGGCGGCAAATACGAACAAAGGGTTCACGCAGCGGTCTGAACCGCCTCACAAATATCGTCGACGACCCGCTCAACTAGCGCCGGATCGTCGCCTTCCGCCATCACCCGGATCAGCGGTTCGGTACCGGATTTACGGATCACTAGGCGGCCCCGGCCCTCCAGTTCTGCTTCGGCGGCTGCGATCCGCTTGCGGACGCTGTCGGTCTCGAGGGGCTCACCGCCCTTGAAGCGCACGTTCTTCAGGAGCTGAGGCAATGGCTCGAACTGACGGAGAAGCTCGCTCGCGGGCGCCTTGGCCTCGACCAACGCGGCAAGCACCTGCAGCCCGGCGACCAGGCCGTCACCGGTCGTCGCATGATCTGAGAGGATGATGTGCCCGGACTGCTCGCCCCCCACGTTGCAGCCGCTTTTCCGCATTTCTTCGAGGACGTAGCGGTCGCCAACCTTTGAGCGGAGCAGCTTTAGCCCGTTCTCGCCGAGCTTCCGCTCAAGGCCGAGGTTGGACATGACGGTCGCCACAACCGCGCCACCCTTGAGCTCGCCACGCCGCTGCAGACCGAGTCCGATCAGGGCCATCAGCTGGTCGCCATCGATGATGTGTCCCTGCTCGTCGACCACGATCAGCCGGTCAGCGTCGCCGTCCAGCGCGATGCCGATGTCGGCGCCGCTGGCGACGACTGTCTCCTGCAGCAATTGGGGCTTGGTCGACCCGCAGTCCTCGTTGATGTTCAGACCATTGGGTGTGACCCCGACCGGTACGACTTCGGCGCCCAGTTCCCACAGAGCCTCCGGCGCTACGTGGTACGCCGCGCCGTTGGCGCAATCGATCACCACCTTCAGGCCATCGAGACGAAGATGCTCCGGGAAGGTCGATTTGGCGAAGTGGATGTAGCGGCCGCGCGCATCGTCGATCCGACGTGCGCGGCCGATCATCTCCGACTTCGCGAGCTTGGGCTCTTTGTCGAGCAGGCGCTCGATCTCCCGCTCGTCGTCGTCGCTGAGTTTGTAGCCGTCCGGGCCGAACAGCTTGATGCCGTTGTCGGCGAACGGATTGTGCGACGCCGAAATCATCACGCCGATGTCAGCGCGCATCGACCGGGTCAGCATCGCCACCGCCGGCGTCGGCATCGGCCCAAGCAGCACGACGTCCATGCCGACGCTGGTGAAGCCGGCGACCATCGCCGATTCCATCATGTAGCCGCTGAGACGCGTGTCCTTGCCGATCACCACTCGATGGCGGTGATCGCCGCGAAGGAAGTGAGCGCCCGCAGCCTGACCCACGCGGAGCGCGGTCACGGCGGTCATGGGCTCGATGTTGGTCGTTCCGCGGATGCCGTCCGTGCCGAAGAATTTACGCGTCATGGGCCCCTCATATTCGTCATTGCGAACGAAGCGAAGCAATCGTCTGCCGGATTGCCGCGTCGCTTCGCTTCTCGCAACGACGAGCTAGTGCCGATAAGCCTCGGGAAGGTCTCGCCGTGGCAGATAGCGGTAGCGTTCGAGCAATCGCGTCTGGTGGGTCTCGAGCGGCTGGCGGACACCGTCGATATAGACCTGCTCCGCGGCACTCGTGCCCTCGAGCGGATCACCGGACCAGATGACGAGGTCGGCGCGTCGGCCGGGAGCAAGGCTGCCAATCTCGCTACCCATTCCGATGGCTTCGGCCGGGCGCGAGGTGATCATCGCCAGCGCTTCGCCCCAGCTCACGCCTGTCGCGCCGGGGATCTTCTGAAGGCCGACGAGATTCCCGGCATACTGCCGCTCCATGAATAGGTTGCGGGTGTCGTTGTCGTCGATCATGCCGATCGAGACATTCACTCCGGCCTTTCGCATCCGTCCGGCATTCGACTGGGTTGCGGCAATCTGTTCGAAGCTCGCGGGAAGGTCGTTCACCGCCGAGGCAATCACCGGAATCCCTGCTTTCGCAATCCGGTCGGCGACCAGCCAGCCCTCGCTTGCTCCGACCAGGACGATCTTCAGCGCCGGAAACTCACGCTTGAGCTCCAGGACCTGCAAGATGTCACTGGCGCGCTCGACGTGCACCAGCAGGAACTGGCGTCCCTGGAGCACCGGAACCAGTGCTGCTGCGTCGAACCGGGTCAGGAGCACGTCCTGGCTGCGGCGGGCATCGGCACTGTAGACGCGCGACTCATTCGGATTCTTCACGACCGACTGACTGCGGTCGTCCGGCTGAGCAGCGCTTCGGCTTCCCGAAACAGGGGAATAGCGACCAAGCTCCGCCGCCTCCCGAAGGGCGTTCCGAAACAGGATGTGCGCCGAAGCCCGCGAGCCGCCGGCGTTCTGGGCTCCGGTCTGTCCCAGCTCGACGAACTGGAACTTCCGGGGCGCGGTGACCGAGTCCAGGTGTGCCGCGGTGTCGATGACCGCGCCCTGCCCGGCGAAGATGCTCTTGCCCGCCGACGGCGCGACCAGCGCACGAGTGACTCCGTCGGCGCGATTTACCGCAATTGTGGTGTCCATCGGGTTGAGCGCGGGCACGACGTCGATCGCCGCATTGAACGGCCCGTCGGACGTCGTGTCGTCGGCGCTGCCCGAGGTATCGGACCGGCCGCCGCCGTCTTCCCGGCTGGCGGTTAGGTCCACGTCGGCAAGGCCGAGGCGCGAGAAGCCGGCCACGATGCCTGGTGTGACCCACTTCCCCGTAGCGTCGATTACCTGGGTGCCGGCGGGGAGCTTCATCTGCATCCCGCCAGCAGCGACCACGCGCCCATCGCGGATGACCACCGTGCCATTGGGAATGGGCTGCGACCCATCGCCAAGGGCCACAGTGCCCCCGGTAATCGCTATTGTCTGGGCAGCGATCGGCACCGCGGACCCCACCAGCAACGCCGCCACGAGAGAGCGGATCATTTCGTGTCTCCCTCGCCGGGCTGGCCCAGCTCGAAGTCGCTGACGGGCCGCCGCTTGGGATCGTTGGCATCGTACATCAGCGCGCCGTCGATCCATACCCGCTCGGGCCGAGTGTAGTCGCTGAACGGATCGCCGTTCCACATCACCACGTCCGCGCCCTTGCCGGATGTCAGCGTGCCCGTCTTCTCGAGAATCCCCAGCGCCTTGGCGGGATTGCGGCTGAGCCATTCCCATGCGACCGCTTCACTGAGGTTGGGGATGCCGGCCCGAATGCCATCGGCAAGCGCCTTCGCAGCCTCCTGGTTCAATCGCTGGATGTAATTGGGATCGTCGGAATGGACGATCGCGCAGGCCCCCGCATTGTGGACCAACGGGATGTTCTCCTTCACCGCGTCATAGGCTTCCATCTTGAAGCCGTACCAATCGGCCCACATCACCGCGCAGACGTCATTCTCACGCAGCAGATCGGCGATCTTGTAAGCCTCGACCGCGTGATGGAATGCGGTGACCTTGTAGCCAAACTCCTTGGCCATATCGATCATGATGGCCATCTCGTCGGCGCGGTAACAGTGGTTGTGGACGAGGATCTTGCCCTCGAGCACGCCCTTCAACGTATCCATGGCGAGGTCGCGGTCGGGCATGTCGCCCCCTTCCGCGTAATATTTATCCCACTTGCGCTTGTACTGGACCGCGTTGATCCAGGTCTGCCGCGTGAGCGCGATGTTGCCCATGCGTGTTTGCGGCATGTTGCCCTTGGAACCATAGACCCGCTTCGGATTCTCGCCGCATGCCATCTTGAGCCCGTAAGGCGCGCCGGGGAACTTCATTCCCTGGACCGTGGTCGCGGGTACGTTCTTCACCACCACCGAGCGGCCGCCGAACAGATTGGCCGAGCCGGGCAGGATCTGCATCGTTGTCACGCCGCCGTTGACGAGCGCGCGGCTGAAGCCCGGGTCCTGCGGCCAAACGCTATGCTCGGCCCAGACCTCGGGCCGAACCGGGGAAGTGGCTTCGTTGCCGTCCGAGAGCGAATCGACGGAGGGTGAAGGATAATCTCCGAGGTGGCTGTGAACATCGATGATGCCGGGCGTCACCCACTTGCCGCTGCCGTTGATCTCCATGGCACCAGCCGGGCTCGGCAACTCGGGTCCGCCGACCGCCTTCACGACTCCGTCGGCCAGCACCACCGTGCCATCATTGATCTGCCGCCCATCGCCGTCGAATACGGTGGCATGTCGGATGACGGTCGGCACGCCCGGATAGCGGACGTAAGTCGAGGGATAAGGGTCTTCGTTGACGTAGACCGGCGCGGTTTTCGGCTTCTCTCCGGCAGCGCAGGCGGAGAGAGTCAGTGCGGCGGCAAGCGCCGCGAACAGCTTAGTTGACACCATGCATCCACTTCTTGAGTGGCCAGGACAGCCCGAACAGCACCGCGCCTGCAACGATCGCCACCCATGCAATCGTCGTGAAAGTATGTGTGTAGGTGTCGAGGCTGACCTTCAGGTTGGTCACCTGGCCGCCGACCGTCTCGACGCTGGCGAACTGAGCCACAATGCCGGCGAAATATTGCGCAACCGAGATGGAGAGAAACCAGACACCCATCATCAGCCCAACCACACGCGCGATCGACAGCTTGGTGATCATGCTGAGGCCGACAGGCGAGATGCACAGTTCGGCGAGCGAGTGAATCAGATAAAGGCCGGCAAGCCACCACAGACCGACCTGATAATTGTTGCCCGGCCCGGCAAACTCAGAGCCAAGAACGAGGAACAGGAATCCAGCTCCTACACCCACGAGCGCAATCGCGAACTTGATTGGGATCGAAGGTTCGAGACCGCGCTTGGCAAGGCCGGTCCACAGCCAGCTCATCACTGGAGCGAACAGGACGATGCAGATCGGGTTGAAGTTCTGGGTCTGGGGCGCGGACATGTTGAACAGCCCGAACACGCTTCGATCCGTGTTGCGGTCAGCGAACAGGGTCAGCGACGATCCTGCCTGCTCAAACAGCGTCCAGAAAAAGACGTTGAACACAATGAGCACCATCGCCGCGGTCATCATCTGCGCCTCAGTCCGACTGCCCTTCGTGTAGGACCAGGCGAGAATGCCGGGCACGCTGATGATGAAGGTGCCGAACAGCAATTTGCCCATCAGCGACAGCGACATCAGATAGCCGACGAAACCGGAGCCCTCAGCGGCCGGCTTTGAGTTCATCAGGTTCATGAACAAGAACACCACGACCGGCACCGCGATGAGCGCGCCGATATAGATCATCACGTCCTTGTTGGGCGCATGCGCCGGGCGTTCGCCGTAGCCAGACAGCCGACCGCCATCGAACTGGATCAGGAAATAGCTGATCAGCATGCCCACACCCGCAAGTCCGAGCCCAGCCCACCATCCGAGCCAGTCGGCCAGGATTGGGCAGAAGAGCTGGCCGAGGATGGAGCCGAGATTGATGCCCATGTAGAATATGGTGAAACCCGAATCCCGGCGGCGGTCCCCTTGGTCATATAACGTTCCGACAATCGTCGAGATGTTCGGTTTGAAGAAGCCGTTGCCGACAGAGATGAGCGACAACGCGATCAGCATGATTGCGAGCGTCATCGGATCGCGGTCACCGCCGAAGTCGAATGTGCCCTTCGCGAGGTGACGCGCTTCCTGGCCGTTGTTGAGGAGCGACATCGAGCCGTCCTCATTGCCGCGGATCTGCAGCTTCTGACCATGATCCAGCACGTACCGCGCCTCGTTAGGATCGCTGGTCGGCCGGTCGACGAAATGGTCGACAACTACTTCGTACCGCTGGCCATCCATGGTCGCGTAAGGCTTTGCGGGCGAGCCGCCGAACGCTAGCGTGAAATAGCCGATCGCCATGACGATCGCGCCAAATTTCACCGAATTCTTGGACCCGAGATACTGGTCGGCGAGGAGCCCGCCGACGAGCGGAGTAAGGTACACCAGCGCCGTGTAGCCGCCGTAGAGGCCCGTCGCCTGCTGATCCGAAAAGAGGAAATGCTTGGTCAGGTAGAGCGTGAGCAGCGCCCGCATGCCGTAATAGCCGAACCGCTCCCACATCTCGGTGGTGAACAGGCGCGCCAGCTGTCGCGGATGACCAAACCAGTTGTTCTTGTCTGCTGGATCGGTTCGCCCTGATGCGGGCGAAAACGGTTCTTCGACGGCTGGCGTATCGACCATCCGGTATCTCTCCCCTGCCGCGGATGCAGCGCGGCGACCGTAACGAGCAATTTCCGCTTGTGAAGCACATTGTTGGGAAGGGCCATCCGCCCTATCTGCCCCGGTCAATGCTCAACGATCACTCATCGGCGCTCTCTCTCCTCGAGACCCGCCGTTCCGCCAAGCCGCGCGAGCTGGTGGGTCCCGGACCCAGCGCGGAAGACTTGGATCGCATCCTCACCATCGCTTCGCGAGTGCCAGACCATGGCAAGCTGGCGCCCTGGCGCTTTGTGACGGTGGGGGAAAATCAGCGGGACGCGTTCGGCGCTCTTTTGCGAGAGGCTCTGGTCGAGCATGATCCCTGCGCGACGATTGCCCACCACCAAAAGGAAGATGAGTTCGCTCATTATGCCGGGCAGCTCGTTGTCCTGATTTCAGCGCCGGTGCCCAATCACAAAATCCCCGTTTGGGAACAGGAACTATCGTGTGGAGCGGTGGCGATGAACATGCTTCTGGCCGCCCATGCGCTTAATTACGTCGCCGGCTGGGTGACCGGATGGAGAACCTATTCGGAGCGCGTCCGGGAAGCTTTTTGCGAACCTGGCGAGCGGATCGCGGGGTTTATCTTCATCGGCCACCCGAGCCGCGAACTCGAAGAACGTGATCGCCCGGCCCTGAGCGAAGTCTCGCGTGACTGGCTGCCGTCCGGATCGTGATAGCGTTGCGATAAGCTATTGAAACTTCTTGCGACCCGCTGTATTACTACAGCATGGCGCTTCGCACTCAGCATGACAAACCGGTCTACGTCCGCCTTCGCGAGACCATCGCCGACGCGATCCTTGCCGGGAAATATAGCGACGGAGACCCCCTGCCCTCGGTTCGGGCGCTGGCCGCTGACGAGCAGGCCAATCCGCTGACCGTCGCGAAGGCTTATCAGGGATTTCAGGACGAAGGTCTGATTGTCGTGAAGCGCGGCGTGGGCATGTTCGTCGCGCCGGGCGCTCGAGCACGCCTCAGCGAATCCGAGCGCAGCCGTTTCCTGAAGGAGGAATGGCCGGAAATCCGCGCCCGAATGCGCCGCTTGGGGATCGACGCCTCGGAATTGATCGAGCGCGAACGCGCCTGATATTCCGCCAGGCCGCGGAATCCTCTAGCCGCTGTTCATGCAAACGCGGGTTCTGCGGTATAACGACGAAAGCATCGCCGAAGCCGCGCAAGCCATCCTCGCGGGCGAACCTGTCGCCGTGCCCACCGAGACAGTTTATGGTCTGGCGGCAGACGCCACCAATGCGGAGGCGGTCGCTCGCATTTACGAAGCCAAGGGAAGACCAAGCTTCAACCCGCTGATCGTTCACGTGCAGGATTTTGGCGTAGCCGAGCGAATTGGGGATTTCGGTCCTGAAGCTCGGGCACTGGCAGAGCAGTATTGGCCCGGTCCCCTGACCCTTGTCGTCGCCTTGCGTCCGCAGGCGCCAATTGCCTCCATTGTCACGGCCGGCCTTTCGACCATTGGCCTGCGTGTCCCGGCACATCCAGCGATGAAGGCATTGCTGCGTGCCGTCGACCGCCCACTCGCTGCACCTTCGGCCAACGCCAGCGGATCAATCAGCCCGACGCGTGCAGAGCATGTGCTCAAGAGCCTCGGCGGCCGAATTCCATTGATTATCGACGGCGGGAAGACCGCACGCGGCCTCGAATCCACTATCGTTGGCGCTACGACCGGCACGCTTCGATTGCTGCGGCCTGGCCCATTGCAGATCGATGCCCATGCTCACTCAAACGGGAAAATCGAAGCGCCGGGACAGCTCGCGAGCCATTACGCGCCATCGAAGCCCGTTCGCCTCGATGCCACATCGGCTCGCGAACACGAATATCTGATCGGATTCGGCGGGGTTGCGGGTGACTCCAACCTGAGTGCGGCCGGTGATCTCGTTGAAGCCGCGGCAAGGCTTTTTGATCTTCTTCACGAGGCCGACGCGTCGCCTCGGTCGCGCATCGCTGTAGCACCCGTCCCGAACGAAGGGCTCGGCCTTGCGATCAACGATCGCTTGCGCAGGGCGGCTGCTTAGGCGGTCGCTGCGGCGCTCTTGGTCCGCGCCTTAAAGCTCTTCCTCAGTTTCTGCAGCTTGGGCGGAATGACGGCCAGGCAATATGGATTTCGCTGGCCCTCGCCCGACCAGTAATCCTGATGATAGTTTTCCGCGGGATACCACTCGCCGTTGGGCTCGATCGTCGTGACGATCCGGTTGCCATGGTCGGCATTGTTCCGCTCGATCGCCTCGCGCGCCTTGCGTTCCTGGTCCGCATCCTGCGGGAAAATCGCCGACCGGTATTGGGTCCCGATGTCATTGCCCTGCCGGTTCAGTTGAGTCGGATCATGGGTGGCGAAGAAGATATCGAGCAGGTCGTCGTAGCTCAGCTGATCCGGATCGAAGGTGACGCGGATGGCCTCGGCATGGCCAGTATCGCCGCCGCAGACCTGCTTATAGGTCGGATTGGCGACCTTGCCTCCGGTGTAGCCGCTTTCCACCGATTTCACGCCGACGACGTCGAGGAACACCGCTTCAGTGCACCAGAAGCATCCGCCCGCGAGGATTGCGACTTGGTCCGCCATTCATCCGCTCCTTAATTGTCCAAGGAGCAAATAGGATCGCTCAGTCTTCTTTGTAAGACGCCTTGAGGCTCGCAAGCTCAAGGCGCTTGCCGACCCATTCCGACAATTCGTCGAAGTTGAGAGGCTGATCGAAGACGATGCCGGCGCGGCGCTCGGAATACCAGCGAACCTCGCCCTTCGTCGGCCGGAGGCTCTCCACCACCACAACGACCTTCTTGCCGACGCAATATTCTTCGATCGGCTGGACCTTGATGCCGCCCAGCGAGATGTCGTGTACGTCCACCGTGTAGTAGGTCTTGCCCACCCGAACCGATGCCTTGCACGGAATCTCGAGCCGCGGCGGACGCGGACGGAACCCGTGGCGAGGCTTGCGGCCCGCAAGCAGTTCGCCCAGGTCGACGTTTTGGTCGAACTTGAGCCCCGCCGTCCCTTCACGGGTCCAAACCACCGTGGCGGGAATGTCTTGGGAGGAAAGTTCGATCTTCACCTCTTCGCCGACCTTGGGCTCCCGGGACAGGATCGCCATCACGCCGCCAGCCGACAAGTTCTTGATCTTGACCAGCTGCTCGCTCCCGTCGGCGCCGGTCAGCTTTCCGACGCGAAGCATGGCCGATAGTCGCTCTTCGCCGCGACGCTCGGCCGGACGCGGAACCGCCGTCGACAGCGAAACGGTCGTCGACTCGAACGCCGCATCGCTGCTGGTCAGTTGCTGCCCCGAGAATTTGCGCCGGATGATGTCCGCCAACATGCCGAAATCCGCCTCCGAACGGCGCCCCTCGCGCCAAATTGGGACTTTATCGAGGACGCGGTTAAAAAGGCGTTGAGAAATTCTTGTGTGAAGCGTTGTCGCTGCCTACGCCCCGGAGGGGAGTAACAGTACATGCCGCAGCCCCAACTGCTGCTGATCGACGACGAACCGGCGCTGGCCGAGTATCTCGCCAACGCTGCGAAGGCGTGCGGCTTTGAACCCATTGTCACCGCAGTGGACCAGGATTTTCGCGATGCGTTCATTGCGAATCGGCCAGAAATGGTGGCGCTGGACCTCGGAATGCCCGGAATGGACGGAGTCGAGCTGACCAGGTTCCTTGCCGATCAGGATTACCACGGCCCCGTGCTGATCGTCAGCGGCTTCGACCGGCGCGTGCTCGAATCGGCGTTCCGCCTCGGCGAGGCGCTGGGTCTCAACATGGCCGGGCCCGTGGAAAAGCCGGTTCGCCTCGATATTCTCGAAGAGCTGCTCGGCAAGCTGAAGGCGACTTTGGTTCCGTGAGCCCGAAGGCTGAGCTGAGGCTGCTCCACGGCCTGCAACGCGCGATCCAGGCGCAGCAGCTAAGGATGGTCTACCAGCCGAAGGTCTCACTTCGCGACGGCGGTCTTCGTCAGGTTGAAGCCCTTGTCAGGTGGGACGACCCGGAGCTTGGACCGGTGAAGCCCTCGTTCTTTGTGCCGCTGGCCGAAGAACACGGACTTATTCACGAGCTGACGCAGTGGGGCCTTCGGGAAATTCTGCGGCAATGGCTCGACTGGAAGGCTGACGGCCTCGACACCAGCATCGCGTTCAACATCTCGGCCCTTAGCCTCCAGCACCTTGACTTCCCGGACCTGGTGGAGCGGATGTGTCGAGCGCTTGAGGTCCCGAGTGACCGGCTGGTGCTCGAGCTCACCGAGGGCGCGACCCAGCCGTTGGTCAAGCTGATGGACGCGCTGACACGATTCCGCATCAAGGGCATCGGTCTTGCCATCGACGATTTCGGGACAGGCTATTCGTCGTTGATGCAGTTGCGCCAGCTCCCCTTCACCGAGGTGAAAATCGACCAGGCCTTTGTCGCCGATGTGGCCCACTCGCGAGATTCGCGGTTGATCATTCAGGCGGTGACGGACCTGGCGCACGGGTTAGGCCTCACGGCAACGGCCGAGGGCGTCGAAACGATCGACCAATTGCGCATCATCCGCGAACTCGGCTGCGATTGCGTGCAGGGCTATCTCATGTCGACGCCGCTGGAACCGGACGCCTTGAAGCCATGGATAAGCAAGTTCCGCCGTGCTTGGCCCGCCATGGTCGCGGAAGAAAAGCTGGCATTGTGGGGGGAGGCGGAGTCCGAGGTCGCCGACCAGTGGAATATTTGACGATCAGCCGGTGACAATCGGACTGAACCCCTTCACTAACTCATCAATCGCCTTCATCTGCTCGAGATAGTGGCGCAGCGCTGCAAGCGGCAGTGCCGAAGGACCGTCGCACAGCGCCTTGTCCGGATCCGGATGCGTTTCCAGGAACAACCCGGCGATGCCGAGCGCCATTCCAGATCTTGCGAGCGCCACCGCCTGGGCGCGGCGACCGCCAGCACTATCGCTTCGGCCGCCGGGCATCTGCAGCGCATGCGTCGCATCGAACACGACCGGAGCCATATCCTTCATTAGATCCATCCCGAGCATGTCAACCACCAGGTTGTTGTAACCGAAGCTGGTCCCGCGCTCGCACAGGATTACCCGGTCGTTCCCCGCCTCCCGGCACTTGGCGATGATGTGCTTCATTTCGGCGGGAGCCAGGAATTGCGGCTTCTTCACGTTGATGGCCTTGCCGGTCCTGGCAATCGCGACGACCAGGTCGGTCTGACGGGCAAGGAAGGCGGGCAGCTGGAGGATATCGGCGACTTCCGCCACCGGCCCGGCCTGATGTGGTTCGTGCACGTCAGTCAGGATTGGGACGCCGAAGCGTTCCTTGACCGATCTGAGGACCTGGAGTCCCGTCTCCAATCCAGGGCCGCGGAAGGAATGGACCGATGAGCGGTTGGCCTTGTCGAACGAAGCCTTAAACACGAACGGGATCCGGAGTTCACGAGTCGCCTCGACCAAAGTCGCTGCCACATTCATGACGGTCGCTTCATCTTCGATGACGTTCATGCCGCCGATCACCACGAATGGCCGGTCATTCGCGAACGTGATGCCGTCGCCGAGAGTTACCGCTTGGACCAATCCAAAATCCTCCTGTACGTCGGCGATGTCGACGGCTCAGGGCGCGACGTCAAACGTGATCCCCTGGGCCAGCGGCAGGTCCGATCCGTAATTCAAAGTGTTCGTCTGCCTCCGCATATAGGCGCGCCAGCTGTCGGACCCGCTCTCGCGGCCGCCGCCGGTCTCCTTCTCGCCGCCGAATGCGCCACCGATCTCCGCTCCCGATGGGCCGATATTGACGTTGGCGATTCCACAATCGGAGCCCGAGGCGGACACAAACCGCTCTGCCTCCCTTAAATCAGTGGTGAAGATCGAGGAGGAGAGGCCCTGCGGCACGGCATTGTTAAGCGCGATTGCTTCCTCGAGATCGCGATAACGCAGCACGTAAAGGATTGGCGCAAACGTTTCCGTCATCACGCTTCCCTCCTGCGACGACAGCTCGACAATCGCCGGGCGAACGTAAAATCCACCCGAGACCGCATCCACACGTTCGATACCGTCGCCCAATATCTTCCGCATTGCCTCGAAAGCAGTCTCGTCGATTAACGGGCCGACGAGCGTGCTCGTGTCGCGCGGGTCGCCTACCTTCACCGATCCGAAGAGCGAGCCGATGCGGCCGACGAGATCGTCGGCAATGCTCTCGTGGACGATGAGGCGGCGCAATGTCGTGCACCGCTGGCCGGCGGTTCCAGCTGCGGAGAAGAGGACGGCGCGGGTCGCGAGCTCTAAGTCGGCGCTCGGCGCAACGATCGTGGCGTTGTTCCCGCCTAACTCGAGCAAGACCCTTCCAAAGCGCTCGGCCACCCTTGGGCCAACTTTGCGGCCCATCGCGGTCGAGCCAGTGGCGGAGACCAGAGCGATCCGCGCGTCGTCGACCAGCGCCTGGCCGGCGTTGGCGTCACCCTGAACCAGTTGAACCAACCCGTCGGGAGCATCGCCGAACCGCTCGGTGACGCGCCGCACGATCGCCATCACGGCCTCAGCGCAAAGAGGCGTCTTTTCGCTGGGCTTCCAGATCACCGGATTACCGCAAACCAGCGCCAGCGCTGCGTTCCACGCCCAGACCGCCACCGGGAAGTTGAACGCGCTGATGATCAGCACCGGGCCCAATGGATGCCACTGCTCCATCATCCGGTGGTTCGGCCGCTCGCTGGCGACGGTCAGACCATAGAGCTGGCGCGACAAGCCGACCGCGAAGTCGCAGATGTCGATCATCTCCTGGACCTCGCCCAGGCTCTCCTGGATGATCTTCCCGCTTTCGAGCGTGATCAGCTTGGCGAGCAGCGGCTTTGCTTCTCGTAGCCACTCCCCAAGCAGACGAACGAACTCCCCGCGACGCGGTGCCGGTACGCTACGCCAGTGGAGAAAAGCCTTCGCGGCGCGCTCGGCCGCGCGATCCGGATCACCGACCGTGACCCGGCCGATCGGCTTGCCGTCGATCGGCGAAAAGCTGACCAAACCTCCGCCGCAATCGACGCCCGCCAGTTGGAGAATGCGTTCGGCTTCCTCGGCGGGACTCATCGGAACAGCTCCTTCGCCCTTGCCATGGCGGCAACGCCGGCATCGATGGTTTCGTCCTTCTTCCCGAAACAGAGACGAACAAGCCCCGTTGGCGGGTCTCGCTCGGCGAACACGGATAACGGGACCACGGCCACTCCCGCCTGCTCAACCGCGGTGTCGGCGAAGGTCTGATCATCGACGTCGAGCCCCGATGCAGCGAGGTCGACGCACAGGAAGTAGGTCGAGGTAGCATTGAGTACGGCATAGCCTGCGCCGCGCAGTCCGGCGGTCATCCTGTCTCGAGCCCGCTGGAAGCGCGATCTCATCGGCTCGATCCAGTCGTCCCCCTGGTCCAGGCCAAACGCCACGGCCGCCTGAAGGTTCGGCGCGGTCGAAAAGGTCAGGAATTGATGCGCTCGCGAGACCGTGGCAGCGAGCGCCGGCGGCGCGACCAGCCAGCCAACCTTCCAACCCGTCAGAGAGAAGATCTTGCCTGCGGAGCCGACCTTGATGGTGCGCTCGGCCATGCCGGGCAACGAGGCGATCGGTGTAAACTTGGATCCGTCGAGCAGCACATGCTCCCAAACCTCATCGCTAATAACGATTAGGTCGTGTTCGCAAGCGAGCCGAGCCAGGATCTCGAGATCTTCGCGGTCGAAGAGCTTCCCGGCGGGGTTGTGCGGATTGTTGAACAGAATGGCTGTCGTCTTGGGCCCGATCGCGGCCTCGATCTTATCCGCATCCAGTCGCCACTCGGGCGGCTTCAGCGCAATCTCGACCGGGGTTGCGCCTGCCCTGCGGATCATCGGCGAATAGCTGTCATAGGCCGGGGTGAAGATTATGACCTCATCGCCGGGCCGGACCGTGGCCAATATCGCCGCGCCGAGTGCTTCGGTGGCACCGCTAGTGACGCAGATGTGATCTGCCGACAACTGTTGCTCGAAGTGCCGGAAATAATGTCCTGCAACTGCCTCCCGAAGAGCCGGTAGGCCCCGCGAAGGTGCATATTGGTTCGAACCTTCGGCGATAGCTCGTGAGGCGGCTTTCAGGATGGCATCGGGCCAGCCGAAGTCCGGGAATCCCTGTCCAAGATTGATCGCGCCGTTGCGGGTCGCCGCCAGCGACATCCGCTCGAATACGCTGGTCTTCATCTGCTCGTAGAGCGGGTTCATTCAGGCCGCATAGCGCGGCGAACGGCTCACCGCGAGAGCGGCAACTTCGACCGGACCAACGCATTG
>DASUZY010000097.1:0-22416 GCA_036376635.1 Sphingomicrobium sp. | reverse complement strand
GGCGGCAATTTGCGCCGCCGCTACGGATTCAAACGGCGATGGCCTCAAGGATATCACGTTCCGGCGCCGTCTCAGTGAGGTCGGCTCGCGCACTGCCACAGCCAATCGAAACTTCTTCCGCATCGTCGTCGGCCTGGAGGGCAAGCTGCTCCACGATCGGTTCAGCTGGGACATCGGCTACAATTACGGGGAGTCATCGGAGCAACAGCATTCGACCGGACAGGTGAATGTCCTGAACTTCCTTAGTGCGTTGCAGGCCACCACGAATGCAGCAGGCGCCATCGTCTGTGCGAACCCCATCGCGGTCGCCCAGGGTTGCGTACCCATCAATATCTTCGGAGCGGGCAGCATTTCGCCGGCGGCGCTCGCGTGGGTAAATGCCGATTCGCAACATACGTTCACGCTCAAGCAGCAAGTTTGGGACGCCAACGTCTCCGGCAGCCTGTTCGATCTTCCTGCAGGCCCTCTCGGCGTGGCGATCGGCGCGGAATATCGCCGCGAGTCGAGCAACGAGGACTGGGACGCGCTGACCAATGCCGGCCTGAACGGCGGCAACGTCCTTCCGGACACCTCGGGCCGGTTCAACGTCAAGGAAGCCTATGGCGAGGTGAACGTGCCGATCCTCAAGGATTTGCCGTTCGCCAAGCAGTTGAACCTGCGTGCCGCGGGTAGGATCTCCGATTATTCGACCATCGGCAGCGTCAAGACCTGGGAAATCGGCGGCGACTATGCTCCTGTGGAGGACATTCGCTTCCGCGCCACGTTGGCGAAGGCGGTTCGTGCGCCGAACATCGGCGAACTGTTCACCGGCCTGTCGCAGACGTTCCCGTTGCTGGTTGATCCTTGCACCGGAATCGGGCCGACGGGAGGAGGAACGACAGGCGACAACTGCCGGGCTGCGGCCGGCGTTGCGGCGAACATCGCGGCGAACGGCGTGTTCACCCTGACGCAGGCCGATCGCCAAGGCATTAGCGGCTTCAACGGCGGCAACCCGAACCTCGGGCCGGAGACGGGCCGCACGTTCACCGCCGGTGTCGTGCTAGCTCCCAGGAGCATCGGCTTCCTTCGCGGCCTGTCGCTGTCAGTCGACTACTGGCACATCAAGGTGGACAACGCGATCACGCTGCTGAATCGGCAGCTCATCCTCAACACCTGTTACCAGGATGGTCTCGCGGCCTCATGCGCGTTGATCACCCGCAACCCGGCCGCCATCGGTGCGGCAAGTTCGGGGTCGATCAAGTTCGTCAATGACTTCTCGATCAATGCGGCCTCGTTGACGAGGTCCGGCATCGACACCGTGCTGCAGTATCGCAGGGGTTTGGGCACGTTCCTGGGTAGCCCGCTGAATATGAATGCCAGGATCGCCTACACGCATCTGATCAAGGGCTTCATCATCCCTGCGCCCGGCCAGGCACCTGACCGTCAGGCAGGCGAACTTGGGCCTCCAGGCGTGCCCAAGGACAAGTTCGATGCCAGCCTTGGCTTCGACAATCGGCTTTGGGGGATTAACTTGACCGGTACCTACATCGGCAAGGCGTACGAGGACGATCAGTTCCTGGCGTTGTTCGGTCTTGGTCCGAACGCGATCTCGATCAGGCCGATCTTCTACCTAGACGGGCAGATCAGGTTCACGCCGGCTCGTAAGTTCGAGTTCTATGTCGGCGCGAACAATATCACCAACGTGCAGGCGCCGCTGATCCTGTCGGGATCCGGCTTCAACACGACCGGGTCGAACACCGACGAAGCCATGTATGACGTGTTCGGTCGCCGCTATTACGCGGGTGTCCGGCTAAGGTTCTAATGGCAGCTTTTCAGGGACGGGACGGCGAGTTCGGGCTCGCCATCCCGTACTCATCGAATGCCGCTTTACGTTCGTCGAAACTCGCATTCGTGCGCTACAGCGGTAGCGCACTAACTCCGTTCCGGGGAACGGAGAATGACTATGCTCTGGGTCTGCCAAGGCGGAAGTCAGGACAATCGAGCGGCGAATCGGGTTGGTTTGTTCGCCGGGATCGAGGACAAGCGGGATGAGCCTCCGCCGCAGCCGCCCGCTACGGTCGGCCCAGACGATCAGGAGCGATCGGGCAAGCGCATCGGGCCGTCACCGCGAAAGACGCCTGCACTCTATTGATCTATTCCTCGGCAGATTTCGCCAGCTCGTAAAAAACCCGATCGAGCCAGGCCAGTCGCGCTTGGATCGTCGAATAAGCGTTCTGGTGGACGAGCTCCTGGAAAGGCGTTTCGGTCGCCTGCCTGTATTCGTCGAGCTCGCGCAACTTGTCAGTCAGCTTCTGGCGCACGTCGGCAAGCCAGTTGCGGCGCTCTTCCGGGCTCAGCAGTCCGAACGACTGGACGCGCGATCTCAGCGGATCCTCGGGCAGAATCTGAGCGGATTGAACGTTGGAGACCCAGCGCTTCACCTGCTCCAGCCCGGCGGGAGTGCAGGACAACCGCTCGGTCCCACGTGCATCGCCCGGCACCTTTTCGGCCTCGATCAGTCCGGCAGCACCGAGCTTGCGGATCATCGGATAGATCTTGCCCTTGCTGGTATTGAAGTTGCTGACCGGTGAGAGATCGTAGGCCTTGGCAATCTGGTAGGCGGTTAGCGGCCCGGCTCGAGCCAGAAGGGCAAGCAACAAGCCTTCATTTTCGGTCAGCGCCGAACTGGTTTTGGCCACGGAGTTCGATCGGACGTTCACCACGCAACGCCCTTTTGGAACTTCGATACCAAAATGCAACGGTGCAGGATCGAGCCTGCTGTTTGCGACCCGGATTGTGTCACCGGCCGATCATAATGCCGACCGCGGCGATCAGTGACCTTTACCTCGTCATGCGAATCATCCCAACTCGATGAAATCCCTTGGAGGAGCGACAAATGCGACCGACGACTCACTCTCCCGATAGAGCGAGACCTGGTCTCCTGATTCGGTTGTTAGCGGTCACGAGGAGTAGTCTCAGTCGCACCGGTTTCATCGCGAGTACCGCTGCCGCGCTCATGGTGCTTGACCCGCAGGCCGCTGCTCAATCTTCGGCGCGTAATGCTCCCTGCGCCGGTCCTGAGTTCCACCAGCTCGACTTCTGGGTGGGGACCTGGGATGTCTACAATGTCAAAGGCCAAATGGTTGCCCACAGCCAGATCGAGCCGGTTTACGGCTGCGGCATTCGAGAAAACTGGATGCCGCTCAACAACCACCCTGGCGGCAGTCTCAGCATCTACGTGCCAGCGGAAAAGCATTGGGAACAGTTTTGGATCGATTCGTCCGGATCACGAGCTTTCTTCACGGGCGGCTGGAACGGCACAGCCATGGTCATCTCCGGCAAGTGGGCCGGTCCCACCGTCCGGATGAGCTACAGCCGAAACCAGGATGGCTCCGTACGGCAATTCGGTGAACAATCCACCGACGACGGGAAGAGCTGGACGACGTCGTTCGACTTCACCTACCGGCCGTCGGTGACCAAGAAATGAGGACATCCCGAACCAATGGACCTTTATGGTGGAGTTGAGCTTGGCGGCACCAAGTGCATCGCGATCCTTGCGCGAGGGCCAGGCGCGATCGTCGCGCGGGAGACCGTGCCGACAACCACGCCGGATGAGACGCTTGGGCGACTGGAAACGATCCTAAGCAGCTGGCGCGGGAGCGAAGCCATCGCTGCATTGGGAATCGCGAGTTTCGGTCCGCTCAACCTGGACGCCAACTCCCCCAACTACGGTCAGATCGCTGCTACTCCGAAGCCCGGTTGGGAGGACGCGCCGGTAATGGGCAGGCTCCAGAGGGCGGCCGGGGCTCCGACAGCGTTCGACACCGACGTCAACGGAGCCGCCCTTGCCGAAATGCGTTGGGGAACGGGCCAGGGAACCGACGACTTTGCTTACATCACAGTGGGCACCGGAATTGGCGTGGGCCTCATCGTCAATGGCAAGCCGACGCGGGGATTTGCCCATTGTGAACTGGGACATATTCGGGTCCCTCGGCTCGCAGGTGACCACTTCGCCGGCTCGTGTCCCTTTCATGGCGACTGCGTCGAGGGACTTGCCGCCGGTCCATCGCTCGAGGCCCGGGCCGGTTTGGAGGGCCAGCTTGCCCTGATGCCGGACGATACCGTTTGGGACTCTGTGGCATGGGCGCTGGCTCAGCTCTGCCACGCCATTGTATGCACGTCCGCGCCGCGGGCGATTGCGATGGGCGGCGGCGTTGTCGCTGGTCAACCGCACCTCTTGGATCGCGTCAATCGGATGCTGGTCGAAAGCCTCAACGGCTACATTCAATTGCCCGTAGGCGAGGCGTATGTCCGGGCACCGGGGCTTGGCGGGGATGCTGGTCCGCTTGGGACCATCGCGCTCGCGATGTCAGCAAGGAGCGCCGATTAGTAGCGGCTCTCCGTCCGTCTCAAGCTCATCCAACGGCCCGAGCAGCAAGCACTCCCCCGCGCCGGCGACATCCGCTCCCGATCGGACGCTTCCGTCGAGCGGCATGACCCAACGAAGTCGCCCTTGCAGCGCATCACGAGTTGTCCAGACCAATGTAAAATGCGGACCTGTTACCAGCGTTTGCTCGTCCGAGGCCGTGAGATGAGCCGCAAGCGACGGATCGTACGGCTCGGCTTGCGAGACTTCGGTTCCGGCATCGAGATGCAGCTCGCGCGGACGGCCGTAATCATAAAGCCGGTATGTGACGTCTGAGTTTTGCTGGAATTCCAGCAATGAAATGCCGCCGCCAATCGCATGAACCGTTCCGGGCGGAACGGAGAAAAAGTCGCCGGGCTTGACCGGATGCCATTGCATGAGATCGACGATCGAGCCGTCGAGTGCGCTCTGCCGGAGCTGATTGTTCGTGAGCGCCTCCTTGAATCCAAGACCAAGTTTCGCTCCCGGCTCAGCGTCCAATATGTACCAACATTCGCTTTTTCCGCGCTCCAGCCCGTGGGATCGCGCCTGCTCGTCATTGGGATGCACTTGGACCGACAGCCGCTCGCTCGTGAAAAGATATTTCGCGAGTAGCGGCAGATCCTCGCCGCCCTCAAACCAAACCTCCCCGATCCGCTCTCTAGCTGGGGGCGAAAAGATCGAGGGGAGTGACCTCCGCCCCCACGGCTTTTCGACATAGCGACGTTCGAGCTTCACGCGCCGCGAACCCCGCGCAACACATGTGCGAGGACCGGTTCGATGACTGTCGCCATTCGGTCGTAACCAGCTTCGGTCGGGTGAACGCCATCGGAGGCGAGGCCAGGCTTCATCGCTCCCGACCCGTCATCGAGCACGGTGTGATAATCAACCCATGTCGCTCCAGTTTGAGCGGCGTAGTTCTTCAGCCATGCGTTGATCTCGGCGATCGGCTTTCGCGTCTCGATCGATGGCGCCCATGGGAAGCTTGCTGCCGGCGGGATCGAGGCCAGGATCATCTTGATTCCGTTACGGCGAGCGATGTCGCTCATCTCGCGAAAGTTGTTCTCAGTCATCTCACGAGTCATTGGGCCAGTATTTCCGGCAATGTCGTTGGTCCCGGCCATCAGATGCACGGCCCTGGGCTTAAGCGCCACAACGTCGCTCATCATCCGTAGCACCATTTGCGGCGTCGTCTGGCCGCCGATGCCACGATCGATGCGCCCGCGAGTGAAGAAGCCGGGACGCTTGTCCATCCATCCTTCGGTGATGGAATCGCCCATGAAGACAACATCTACCGGTGCCTTCGATGCGATGAGCGCCGCATTGTCGTCGGCATAATATCCGACCATTCCGAAGTCCCGGCTAAGCCAATCGTGAAACCACTTATTCCAGTCGACACCTGGTGGCGCGCGCTTGGCGGCCAGTAATGGAAGGGCGAGCGCTGATTGAAGAAAGCGGCGGCGTTCGAACAACATTAGAGGCGATCCGACAGGGAACAGACTTGGGGCCGTAGCGCGCCCAGTGGGGTCGCTCCAGAGTCGTTCAACAATAGATGCGCGGGATTGTTCGGCGCGAAGCGGGGCCAGGCTGGCAGGCCGCCCCCGTTGGGATTGCCCGTCCGGATGAAGTTCAGCCAATATGGCTTCAGCGAAAGGCCATTCGCCAGCTTCGCCTCACCGAATGCGAATGGGATTTCGCCGGCGTGGCTGGACTTTCCCCCGCTCTGCGCCGCGTCAAACTCGTAGTTCCAGACCGGTGCGCCCTTGGCTGCAATCAAGGAGGCGAAGTGCTGCGTGGGGCAGCGGAAGACGAGGTCGGTGGCAATCTGCTCGTCGCGAGTACCAAGGCGCGGGTCGGCGGGCGGATCGGGTTGATCGAGCCGATAGACGGCGCGCGCTGCCGTACCGCGGGTCCCGAATGTATCCGCGACGAAGCGGTCGCGTTCGGCACGGCCTCCGCCGAGGCCGAACTCGAAGCGGTTGCTACCGATAATGATCGGCCTGTCGGGGGCTTCGGCGAGCAGGCGACGGGGATCGCTCGGGATCGCTCGTCCATCGATCGTTGTCCGAAGCCATAAGAAGGAATCGTCTGGCGCTCCTGGATCGTGCAACTTGAGGTCGGCGGCGAGCACGTCCTTCGCCGGCACTTGCCGAAGCTTTGTCAGGTCCCCGCCGGTACCAAGAAGGGTGTCGGTCTCGGCGCCGATCGCTTCACCTTCGCCACGGCTGCGGAAGGCCATGCCGAACCCTGGCGTGCCGCTTTCCATGATCGCCTTCTGGAACAATCCCCTTGCGGCTGGAGCGAGCAGCATCAGGCTGACGTCCTGTGATCCGGCCGACTCCCCGGCGATGGTGATGTTGTTGGGATCGCCGCCAAACTTGGCGATGTTGCGCTTCACCCAACTGAGTGCCGCCAGCTGATCCATCAAGCCGTAATTGCCCGACGCGCCCTGTTCCGCCGTAAGCTGCCGATGCGAGAGGAAGCCAAAGATGCCAAGCCGATAGCGGACGCCTACGATCACCACCTGCTTGCCGATATCGGACAGCACGATGTCGTTCGGACCGCCAGCGCGATTGCTGCCGCCATGGATCCAGACCATCACCGGCAGCTTGCCAGTCATCGATGGGGTGCGGACGTCCAGCGTCAGGCAATCTTCGTTCGCGATCAGAACGTCGCCATGGTTCCAGCCGTAGTCGTTCTGGAGGCAAGAAGGGGGCTGCGTGAGGCTCTTACGAATCCCGGCCCACGGGCGAACCGGCTGCGGCGGTTTCCACCGAAGCGATTTGAGCGGGGGCGCTGCAAACGGGATGCCGCGAAATAATGTGCTCCCGTTCCACATCTTTCCCGCGACCGAACCGCCATTGACCTTGACCACCTGCGCGGGGACGGGGCCAGCGGCCGCAAGCAAAGCCGCGCCCAAAATCATAAGCGACGTGCGATTCGGCGGCACACTGCTCAACAAATTCAACATCGACCCCCTCACCAACGTCCCTCGATCAACGGTAGCGCTAACAAGCTGCCTTGTGCGACCCCAAATGCGCTGCCACTCTCCGGAACGCATCAACCGAGGGGACGAGCGTGCAGCAATCACGACAATCGGCCGGCGCCCTTGCCGCCTACGCGATCGTCACTTGCCTGTTCTTCGCCTGGGGCTTGATCACCTCGCTCAATGATCCGGTGGTTACGGCGGTCAAGGGTATCTTCTGCCTGACCGACGTGCGCGCGCAGCTGAGCGCGTTCGCATTCTTCATCGCCTATGGTGTGATGAGCTTTCCAGCCGCGCTGCTGCTGGCGCGGATGAAGTCGATTCCGACCATCCTGATCGCCTTCGCGCTGATGGTGATCGGTTGTCTTTTCATGCTCGGCGCAGCGAATTTCCAGACATACAGCCTGGTGCTGCTGGGCCTGTTCGTTTTGGCCAGCGGGATCACCATCCTGCAGGTTGCCGCCAATCCCCTGGCGGCCGCGCTCGGCGATCCGAAGTACAGCCACTTTCGCCTGACGTTCAGCCAGACCTTCAACTCTCTCGGCACGTTCATCGGTCCGTACGTCGGAGCGGTCCTGTTCTTGAAGGGAATCGAAACCAAGGAGTGTGGGGCGACCAGCCACGCGGCGCGACTGACCTCGCTTGCCGGGATCGATCGCGCTTATTTCTGGATCTGCGGCTTCATCATTGCGCTTGCGCTGCTGTTCATTGTGTTCCGGCGGGTGGTGACCGAACAGGCGCCTGCGCCGTCTCAGGAAATCGCGCGGCGCGGCATTGTGGCTGTCGTGATGGACGCCGTGTCGTCCAGGTGGGCCCTGCTCGGCGGCCTCGCGATCTTCCTCTACGTCGGCGCGGAGGTGTCGATCGGAACGCAGATGGCCTTCTTCCTCCACTCCGATTCGGTGTGGGGCAAGAGCGACGCACCGTTTGCCTTCCCGCTGATCGGTCACATCATGGGCAGTGACGGCGTATTCGGCGTATCGGCCGAAGAAGCCGGGAAGGCAGTCGCACTTTATTGGGGCGGCGCGATGGTAGGGCGGGCGATCGGATCGGCCTTGCTGGCGCGGGTTCGAGCTGCCGTATTGTTGGCCGCCTTCACTGCAGTCGCATGCCTGATGTGCCTTTACGTATTCGCTGTCGGCGGAGTGGCTGCCGGCGTGGTCGCCCTTTGTATCGGCTTGTTCAACTCGATCATGTTCCCGGTGATCTTCACGCTGACGCTGGAGCGATCGACGGCAAGTAACGAAGCCACCTCAGGTTTCCTCTGCTTCTCGATCATCGGTGGAGCATTGATCCCCCCGCTGGTCGGCCTGGTCTCCCAGCATTCGAGCTACGTCAAAGCGTTCATCGTCCCGGCGATTTGCTACGCCGTGCTGTTCCTGTTTGCGATGGCAGCTCGTCGGGCGCGCGTGCTGGTGAAGGACGAGCCGGCGGCGGCGACTATCCACTAGGTGTTCAGGCGGTCCTCGCCATCAGCGGGGCGCCGCACATTTCGTCGATATAATCACCCTGGAGCGGTAGCGCTGCCGAGGTCTGCGCGACGACATCGCGGATGTGCTTGAGTCGGTTCAGGGTTTCCGCGTCGCTGAGGAGGTCCGCCGCCGGATGGTAGCCGCCCGCCTGAATCCCTTGGCCGACCAAGACCGCCAGCCAACTCGTCTCGGTGAACAGCTCGTCATGTTCGCGGAAAATCCGTCCATTGCTTCGGAACATCTCGAGCTTGGCGGCGAGACCTTCGGTCGGCTCGATGTTCCGGCAATAGTTCCAGAACTCCGAATCATCCCGCGTGGTCGCGTTGTAGTGAAGCACCAGGAAGTCGCGGATATCGATATATTCCTGCGCCACGGTGTTGTTGTAGCGTTCGATCACGACCGGATCGAAGTGGCGGGTCGGGAACAGCGACATTAACCGCGCGATGCCGGTCTGGATCAGGTGAATGCTGGTCGATTCCAGCGGCTCGAGGAATCCGCCGGCGAGACCGATCGCGACGACATTCTTGACCCATGCCCTCTTGCGGTGGCCAGCCTTGAACCGCAGCGGCCGCGGGTCGGCCATCGCCTTGCCGTCGAGGTTGGCGAGCAAAGTCTCGGCCGCCTCATCGTCACTGACGTGCGAACTCGAATAGACGTAGCCGTTGCCGGTCCGGTGCTGCAGCGGAATGCGCCATTGCCACCCGGCGCTGCGTGCCGTCGACCGGGTTAGCGGCTGTTGGTCATCGCTCCGCTCGCAAGGAACGGCGAAGGCGCGGTCGCACGGGAGCCATTTCGACCAGTCTTCGAATCCTGCCCCCAGGTTTTGCTCGATGAGCAGTCCCCGGAAACCTGAGCAATCGAGGAACAGGTCGCCGGCCACACGACGGCCGTCTTGGAGAACGACGGCTTCGATGAAGCCGGTCTCACCATTCTGCTCGACGTCGATGATCCGCCCCTCGGTGCGGACGACGCCACGGCTCTCGGCGATCCGGCGCAGGTACACGGCATAGAGGGAAGCGTCGAATTGGAACGCGTAGCCGATGCGGGACAACGGCGAGTTCGGCAGGTCGGGCCGTGGATGCGAGAAGCGGCTGTCGAGGCCGGCGACGACGCTCAGCGAATACTCACCGAGTGGATGGGGATCGCCGAGCGCTTGCCCCTTCAACCAATGATGGTGGAACTCGATGCCGAGCATGTCGAGACCGTAGTGGCCGAACGGGTGAACGTAGCGATGCCCTAAATGCGTCCAGTCCCGGAACTCGATCCCGAGCTTGTAGGTCGCGTAAGTCGCCTGGACGAAATCGCGTTCGTCGAGGTCCATCAGGGCATTGAACAGATTGATCTGCGGGATCGTCGCTTCGCCGACGCCGACGGTCCCGATTTCTTCCGATTCCACGAGCTCGATCCGAAGCCCGGGCATATCGCCCATGATCTTGGCTAGGGCGGCGGCGCTCATCCAGCCCGCCGTCCCGCCGCCGACGATCACGACTTTCTGGATGAGGTCGTCCCTCAAAGCGCGAATTCCTGAGCCGCCGCGGGCGGGGTTGCCGCGCAGCAGCTGGCGATGAACTCTGCTTGGGTGGGCAGCTGCTGCGCCATGTTCACGTAGGTCGCGCGCATCTGATCGATCGCTGCCGAGACCTTCGCCTCGTCGAGCCCGTCGACAACCGGGTTGTAGTCTTCGGGAATGATCCCCTGACCCAGCATTACGGAAACCCAGCTGGTATTGTTGAAGAGCTCCAGCCCCTCGGCAAACAACCGCCCCTTGTTCCGGAACTGATCGATCTTCTCCTGAAGCTTGTCCGGGATGTCCATCGCCGCACATTGCTTCCAGAATTCGGAATCATCCCGCTCGGTCGCCTTGTAGTGAAGGATGATGAAGTCCCGGACCCACTCGAACGCCTGCTGAATGCGCTTGTTATATTCGTCGCGCTCCAGCGGGCTGAATGTCTTGTCGGGGAACAGCTCGATGAGCCGAGCAATGCCGGTCTGGATCAGGTGGATGCTGGTGGATTCCAGCGGCTCGACGAAGCCGGTGGAAAGGCCGAGCGTGACGACGTTGCGGTTCCAGGCGAGCTTTCGCCGGCCAGTGGTGAACGACAGACGCCTGGGATCGGCGAGCAGGTCGCCTTCCAGATTCTCCACCAGAACCCGCTCCGCTTCGTCATCGGAGATGAACGCGCTCGAATAGACATGGCCGTTGCCCATGCGGTGCTGGAGTGGGATGCGCCATTGCCAGCCCGCGCTGTGCGCCGTGGATCGGGTGAATGGGTCGAGCTGACCGGGCAACCGGCAGGGCGCCGCGATTGCTCGATCGCATGGCAGGTAGCGGGTCCAGTCTTCGTAACCCGTCCTGAGTGCCTGCTCGATGAGCAGGCCACGGAAACCCGAGCAGTCGATGAACAGGTCGCCCGTGACCACCTGCCCGTCACCAAGCGTCAGCGATTCGACGAACCCGTCTTCCTCGCGCAGCTTCACGTCGACGACTTTGCCTTCGATCCTCCGCACGCCGCCATCTCGCTCAGAGAAACCGCGGAGGAACTTTGCGTAGAGTCCGGCATCGAAATGAAAGGCGTAGAACATCTGGTTGAGCGGGAAGGGTGCTCCCTGTCCGGGTCGCGCGAACTTACCCAGCTCCGCCGCATTGGCACTCATTGCCCAATTGGAAATTGGTGGCAGCGGTCGTCGCTTGCTCTCGCGCAGGTAAAGCTGGTGGAAGTGGATACCCTGTAGGTCCTGGCCGATCACTCCGAACGGATGAAAATAGCGGTGGCCAATCCGCCCCCAATTCACGAATTCGATGCCGAGCTTAAAGGTCGCCTGAGTCGCGCTGACGAACTCGTTCTCATTCAGTCCTAGCAGGCTGTTGAATGAGATTAGCGGTGGAATGGTCGCTTCGCCGACGCCGATCGTGCCGATCTCCTCGGACTCGATCAGGGTGACCTTGCTGTAGCCGTTGTTGAGGTACCGCGACAAAGCGGCGGCGGCCATCCAGCCGGCGGTTCCGCCGCCGACGATCACCACGTCGCGAATGCTGTGCTCGTTCATCGTGCTCCACGGGGATTGAGATCGATCGGATTCGACGCCGGTATGAATGGTGCCGACCGCTCAAGCGACTGACGCATTGCTCGAATCGCCTGCAGAGCTTGCGCGGGGCCCACCAGCTCCGCAAGTGGGTCGGTGCTGCGCGGCTCGAAGCCCTGGCCCAGCAGAACCGCTAGCCAGCTGTCGCGTGCGAAGGTCTCTTCTTCGTAATATGGAAGCCGTCCGCGTTCAGCGAATTGGCTGAGCGTGTGCGCCAGCGAGGCTGGTGGAGCAATCTCCGAAGCCTCCCTCCAGAACGGTTCAGGACGGCGTGAACTGACATAATGCAGACAAAGGAAGTCACGGATGCGATCAGCCTCCGCCGTGCATTGACGGTTGAATTCGGCAAGCTCGACCGGGGCACAATCCTTGCCGGGGATCATCGCGATCAAGCGATCGATCTGGCTGTGGACGAGATGGAGATTGGTCCACTCGAGCGGCTCGACCGAAACCGCCGAATCACCGATCGCCACGCAATTGCCTTTCCACGGTTCATCCCATCGGCCCTGCCGAAGTTTGATCTCCTCACGAGCGCCGATAATCGTCGCTTCCAAGTCGATCGCGGGCGCGTGCGCCGACGAATATGCGATTCCCGAGGAAGATGCGTCCGGTGACGACCCTGTCCACCGCCAGCCGGCATCCACGGCGGTCACCCGGTCCAGGGCAATGGCTTGGGCAATCGGCGAACCTCTGCCGAAGGCCAGGCGGTCGCAGGGCAGCCAGTCGCACCAGTCCAGGAACGACCCCGCCATCTCGGACCGCAGCAGTGCGGAAGGGCCGCTGCAGTCGATGTACAGATCGGCGCTGAAGCTCGTCGCGTCCTCAAGCTGCAGGTCGTTTATGAACCCGTCAGCGCTGTTCAGCCGCACTCCGCGAACCGCCGCATTTCGCTCTCTCACGCCAACGTGTCGAGCGAACGCTCGGATCATCGTTGAATAGAGATCGAGAGACAGCTGAAGGCCAGCCTCGCCGATGTCGATCAGCTGCGAATTGCCGGCCCTCGCGAGGTCGGCGGCACGCGAAAAGCGATCGAAGGGCGGAAGCTCGGCGTGCCGACCCTCCCGCACCCACAGCTGGTGGAACGAGACGCCGCCAATTGGCGCACCATAGGGTCCATAAGCGTGGATATAATCGGGGAGGCCTTCGACCCAGTCTTCGAACAGAGTGCCCGCGCGAAGCCCGCTTCGCGAGCGGGCGATCGCATCCTCGTCCGTCAATCCGATGTCGTGGTGGAAGCCGTGGATCGAAGGAAGCGTTCCGATCATTCGGTCCGCCAGTGCTGCCGGGTCGACGGGCGCCGGAATGATCGTGACATCCAGCAATGGAATGCGCCGTTTGACTGCCGCCGCGGTCGACCAGGCAGTGATGCCGCTTCCAACGACAACGACGGTCGCGACTGCCGGCCCGGTCATGCGGCTTCCACCGCCATAGGGCAGTAAGTCTCTATGTGAGCGCGGTGGTCTGGCATTTCCTCCGCAGTGGCGCGGACCTCGTTGCGGAATGCCGCCATCGCTTCCTTGAGGCGATGGGGCGGTGGAAGTTGCGCGCGCAGGTCATAGCTTTCGGGAATGACGCGCTGGCCGACATAAACCGCGATCCAGCTCGCATCGAGGAATACGCCCTCGCGATATTTCGCGACGCGTCCGCGTTTTCGGAACAAGTCGATCTTTTCCTGAAGCGAGTCCGGAACCCGCATCCTCCGGACGTAATTCCAAAAGGGCGAATCCGATCGTTCGGTGGCGTGATAGTGCAGGATCAGGAAGTCCCTGATGCGGTCGTACTCCATGTCGATCAGGCGATTGAATTCATCACGGTCGGCCGGCGTGATATGCGGGTTTGGAAACAGCTCGACGAGCGACGTGATCGCCGCCTGGATAAGATAGATGCTGGTCGATTCGAGCGGCTCGAGAAAACCGCTCGCGAGGCCCACACCGATGCAGTTTTTGACCCAGCTCCGGGCGCGGCGCCCGGCCTTGAACTTCAGCACTCGCGGCTCGGCGATCAGTTCACCTTCGACTGCAGACAGCAGTGCGTCGCGAGCTTCATCGTCACTGATGAACTCGGATGAATAGACGTAGCCGTTGCCCGTGCGATGCTGAAGCGGGATCCGCCACCGCCAACCCGATTTCATCCCGATGGCGCTGGTATAGGGCGTCAGCGCCGTCCGAGTGCGGCAGGGCATCGCCACCGCGCGATCGCAGGGAAGCCATGGCGACCAATCCTCGAACGGCTCGCCAAGCGTCTTACCGAGCAAGAGTGAGACAAATCCCGAGCAGTCTACGAACAGGTCGCCCTCGATGCTCTGCCCATTCTCTAGCACCACCGAGCGGACATCGCCGCTCTCGGCATCGCGCCCGACGTCGACGATCCTTCCCTCGGTTCGGCGCGCTCCCAGCCGTTCCGAGGCGCGGCGCAGGAACGGCGCATAAAGAGTCGCGTCAAACTGATAGGCGTACGAGAAAGTGGATTCGAGTTTGGCTGGGTCCGGATCGGGCAGCCGGAAGCGGTTCATATACGCCATCGTGCATGCCATCGAATATTCGTCGATCGGGGCAGGGTCGTCGCCGGACCGGTAAAGCCGCGTCCAGTAATGATGAAAGTCCACCTCGCCCGAGCCGCGACCAAAAGTTCCGAAGGGATGGATATAGCTGTCCCCGATGCGGGCCCAATCGCGGAACTCGATGCCCAGTTTGAAGGTGGCGCGAGTCCCGGCCATGAACTCGGCCTCATCGATACCGAGCCGGTCATTGAACGAGTGGATGTGAGGCAATGTGGCTTCGCCGACGCCAACGATCCCGATGGCCTCAGATTCGACCAGGTGCACTTCGCATCGCGTCGGCAACAATTTCGTGAGTGCCGCAGCAGTCATCCACCCCGCGGTGCCGCCACCGACAACGACTACTCGGACCTTGTCTTGCTCGCCCATGCACCTGCCTGGCGCGACTTTCGCGCGTGTGTAAGCATGTCCACTTTCGCGCCGCAATCAAGCGCTCGACAGTCACATTCGCAACTCGCCGCCAAGGGCACAGGGCTTGCTGGTGAGGCATCGCTGCCACAGTCCGCGACAAGAAAATGTTAGCGTTACCTGTAACAGGCTTGCCGCAAAAATAAGGGCGGGTTATGCAGTCGCCAGGAGAGAGGCTGGTTGCGCGTGTTAGCGCTACCAGTATGACTGGGAGCGGCTGATGGCCTTTAAGAACGTACAGGGGGACTCTGCGCGGGCTCTGCGCAGTGGCGTTTCTTTCATCGCTATTTGCGCTTTTGCGGCGACGACGCCGGCGATCGCGCAAACCACAACGACCAACGGCAGTATTTCGAATTCCACGTCGCCGACTCAGCCGGACACGGCGGCGAATACGACAGCGCCCGCCGCAACAACGGATCAGCGCAATGCGATCGTCGTCACCGGCATCCGCCAAAGCCTTCGCAGCGCACAGCAGATCAAGCGCAACTCGGACACCGTGGTCGATGCGATCACCGCGCAGGACATCGGCGCTCTTCCCGACCGATCCGTGACCGAAGCACTGCAGCGCGTCCCAGGTGTTGCGATCAACCGCTTCTCCGGCACCAGCGATCCCGACCACTTCTCCGCGGAAGGGGCGGGCGTCACCATCCGCGGCCTGACCTTCGTTTCATCGCAATTCAACGGCCGGGACACCTTCTCTACGGGTGTCTACGGGCAGGGCATCAATTTCCAGGACGTGCCGGCCGAACTGTTGGGTTCGGTCGAGGTCTACAAGGAGGAGACGGCCGACAGGATCGAAGGCGGGCTTTCGGGCACAGTCAACATGAACCTCCGACTGCCATTCGATAACAAGGGCTTCCACGTCGGCTACGACCTCGAGGCCAACTACGGCGACCTCGCCAAGAAATGGGCTCCCGTCGGCTCGTTGCTGGTCAGCAACACATGGGACACCGGGATCGGTCGGATCGGCTTGCTCGGCGCGTTCTCCTACTCGCAGCTATTCACCCGTTCCGACGCCGTTCGAATTTCGAACTTCCAGACGCGCAATGGTACCTATTCCGATGCGAATGCGTCGGGCGCGGGCACGGGGCTCTGCCGTGAGCCGCTGCCGACGAGCAGCGATGCCTTCGGCTTCCCGCCGGTTGTCCCCTATGCCGGAGTCGCCACGCCATGCCTCGGCACGCAACCGGCCGGCGCAAACGGTTTCGCGGATTATGCAGGTCTTGAATATGCTCCTGTAGGCGGACAGTTCCAAACCGAGACTCACGATCGTAAGCGTCGCGGCATTGCCGCGGCCGCACAATGGCAGAGCAACGACCGCCGCGCTCTTCTGACGCTTCAGTTCCTGAATTCGAAAGCGACCGAGCGTTGGGGCGAGAACACGATGGGCGTCGGCTCGGACCTGTCCGAGTACAACACCTTCCCGCTGGGCTGTCAGCAGAACGGCAACGGCCCCGGGTCGAACGGTGTCGGCACCGGCAAGACGCGCGCCGAATGTCACGTCAACAGCAATGGACAGTTCTTCTTCGCGAACAACGCGCAGGGTCAGGGCTACAACCCGCTCGCAGGCCAATCATTCCCGAACTACATGTATGACTCGAACAATATGTTCGAGAGCGGCTACATCACGCTGCCTGGATCGGGATGGCGTACCTCCAGCAGCGGCAGTTCGACAACACGGGTGCCGACCGGCGGCATGCAGCAATCGCTCGACGCCCGTCAGGTCAATGACCGCAATATCGTTCAGGACATGTCGGCGAACTTCAAGTTCAGCCCGACTCCGCATTGGGACATCAACCTCGATGCCCAGTACGTCAAAGCCCGGCACGACACGCTCGACATGGAAATCTCGAGCTCGAACTTCGCCGATCAGTTCATCGATCTGACGGGCAAGTTCCCGGCGGTCACTCCGCACAAGCCAAATACCTTGAGCGCCACTTGGGCAGCGCCAAATCCGGCGATGGTGGCGGATACCGACGCTCAATATTTCACGGATCCGCGCTTCACCTTCTGGCGCAACGCGATGGATCACATCGAGCACAGCCGAGGCCACGAATGGGCGTTCGCTGGCGATGTTGCCTACAACTTCCTCGACACGGTCCCATTCCTGAAGCAGCTGAAGTTCGGCGCGCGCTATTCGGATCGCCAGCAAGACATCAAATACACGACTTACAACTGGGGCTCGCTCAGCGAGGTGTGGTCCGGTAACCCGGTTGAACTCGACCAGGTTGGCGTGCCGCAAGGCGCCGTCCAGACATACACCTGGGACAACTTCTTCCGCGGTCAGACGCCGACGCCACCGGCGGCTTTGTTCTACGGCGGCAATCTCATCGACAATTACAACCAGGCGGTGCTGTTCGCCCAATCCGTGCAGGCTGCGGCGAAGGCAACCGGAAGCACAGCGACAAGCTGGGTTCCACTAGCTTCGCGCCCCGGCGTTATCGCGGGAACACCGTTCCTGCCGCAGGATATCCAGCCTGTCGGCCAGAAGACCGACGATGCGTACGTCATGCTGCGCTTCGGTCAGGATGAGCCGCTCTTCGGGGGCGTTCGTCTCGATGGCAACATCGGCGTTCGGTACGTCCGCGATAACCTGACGTCGTCAGGTGCATTTGGCATCAATCAGTCGCTGCTCGGCATTACCGCGCCATTCAATGCGACGACAGATCCAGTCACGGGCGTCGTCACGCCCGGTCGCTGCGACGCGTCGATCCCACCGCCACCAGCGCCGCAGGTGCCGACCGTACCAGGCGGAATCTGCAATATCGGTCCGGCGGCTTACGCTCAGCTCCAGGCATGGGCAGGCACGAGCACCTCGACCATCCCGAACACGGCGATCAATAAATATCATTACTGGTTGCCGAGCCTGAACCTGAAGTTCGGCCTCACTCGCGACCTGATCTTCAGGCTTGCAGCGAGCAAGGATTTCGCACGTCCGGCACTGTCGGATATCCGGAACTTCCTCACGATCGGCCTGGACTCAAATGGAAACCCGAATTCGAGCGCGGGCAACCCGTTCCTGAAGCCAATCACGTCGGATAACTTCGACGCGACTTTGGAATGGTACTTCGGCGGAAGCCACGTCGGATCGCTGACGTTCGACGTCTTCTACAAGGGCATCCACAACTACATCTTCTCGAGCACCGTGGCGCGGCCGATCACCAATAACGGCATCACCGAGAGTGTTCTGGTGCGTGCTCCGGCCAACTTCACCGGCACCGGCAAGGTCAAGGGCTTCGAGATCTCGTACACCCAGACCTACGATTTCCTGCCGGGATTCCTCAGCGGATTGGGCCTGAGTGCGAACTATGCCTACGTGCAGAGCCGGGGCGTTCCGAACTCCTTCCTCAACGGCGGCAGTGCGGTGAACACGCCGTCGGTCGGGGTTTCGGGCAACCTGCCTTTGGCACAGTTGTCGAAGCACACGATCAACATCGAGCCGTTCTACGAAAAGGGACGGTTCTCGCTTCGTGTCGCCTACAACTGGCGCTCGAAGTTCCTGTTGACCGAATCCGACGTGATCTTCCCCTACTTCCCGATCTTCCAGAAGGCATATGGGACGGTCGACGCGTCGGCGTTCTTCACCGTCACTCCATGGCTGAAGGTCGGAGTGCAGGCGCAGAACCTCACCAACTCTGTCACCGAAACGGTGCAGCAGTTCACGACGTCGGGTCTCCAAGGGCCTCGGTCGGACGTGATGCAGGATCGGCGTTACTCGTTCATCGTCCGCGGCAGCTTCGGTGGCAGGTCGGCTCCGCCGCCGCCTCCGCCGCCACCGCTCCCGCCGCCCGCTCCGCCGCCTGTCGCGACGCAGACATGCCCGGACGGCTCGGTGATTGCAGCAACCGCGACTTGCCCGGTTCCGCCGCCACCTCCGCCGCCGCCGCCAGCGGCCAAGCCGGAACGCGGCTAGAGTCGAACGAACGGATTCTGGAAGCGGTTAGCGGTACCCGCTTCTCCCTGGGCCCTCGTCGCGGAAGCGGAGGGGGCCCTCTCTTTTGAGGTAGCCCCGCTAGTGTGCCCAGCCCGGTGCGTTCGGGAATTCGAGCGACTTGTAATAGTCGAGCGAATGCTCGGGCGGCGCCACTCCGGCAGGCAGCGGCCGCCTGGAAATGCTCTGGAAATAAGCGATCGAGGCGTCACGCCACCATTTCGCTTCGCGCCCCTGGGTTGCGAGTGACTGACTGACTTCGGTGAAGCGCCGGGGATCGACAAACGGGCGGAGCGACTGCCAATCGCGGTTCATCCCGGCAACCTCAGCCACGCCGAGATCGTATCGGGTTAGCAGTTCATCCCAGACGGTGCGTCCGGTATCCAGTCGCATCTCCCACGGAACGTGGTGGAACCACAGTAGGTAATCGTCGCCGACGGTGTTCAGTTTGGCGAAGCGCGCGGCAACCGCGGGTGCATATTGTGCAACCGCATTGGTGCCACTGGCAGTTCGGTCGAAGCCGATGCCCTTGGAGTCCGCGCGGTTGTAATACGTGGGGTTCCACTCGGGCCGCTTCTGGTCGGTGACCCAGGGCGCCGGTCCGTAGTGATGCCCCGTCCCCATCTGGTGCGCGAGGCCAAGTGGCGTCATGTAATTCACCACCGCCTGCCGCGAGCCCATCATCATGCCGACCACGGTCGCAACCAGGTGCAGATCGTTGCCCCACGTCATCCGCGTCCACTCATCGGCGATGGACCGGGCACTGCCTCGCGGGTTCCACGCAAGCCGTCCGAACGCATACCAATTCGCCTGATCGAACTGCGAACCACTCCAGTTCCGGTCGGTGCCGGTATTTGCCACGCCGGCCATCGCGCTCAGGGAATCGGCGACGATTGAATTGGGATTGGGTCGAGCCGTGCGGCTTTTCAGTGCTTCCTCCCACATGGTGCCGAGGTAAGCGACATGGGTGTTGAACCCGAGATATTCCTTGGTGATCTGCACTTCCATCGCGAGCCGCGTGTGCGGCATCGCCCCGAAGAGCGGAGAGAAGGGTTCGCGCGGCTGGAAGTCGACGGGTCCGTTCTTGACCTGAACAATTACGTTTCGGGCAAATTTGCCGTCGAGCGGCCTGAACTCGTCATAAGCCTGCTTGGCACGATCCTGGTCCGACGATGAATAGACGAACGCTCGCCAGATCACGATGCCACCGTGCGGCCGGAGTGCCTCCGCGAGCATGTTGGCACCGTCAGCGTGCGTACGATGGTAATCTTGCGGGCCGGGCTGGCCTTCCGAGTTGGCCTTGACGAGAAAGCCGCCGAAGTCGGGGATCGACCGGTAAATTTCGTCCGCCTTTGCACGCCACCAGGCCCGCACCGCCGGATCGAGTGGATCGGCGGTCTTGAGCCCCCCAATTTCGATCGGTGCCGTAAATTTGGCCGACAGGTAGACGCGCACGCCCCAGGGCCGGAACGTATCAGCAAGCGCTCTTACTTTCCGCAGATAAACCGGCGTCAGGATCTGCGCATTCGCGTTGACGTTATTGAGGACAGCGCCGTTGATGCCGACTGACGCATCGGCGCGCGCATAGTCGACGTAGCGCTGGTCGATCCGCTGCGGCAGGCTTCGCCAGTTCCACAATGACCTGCCCGCATAGCCTCGTTCGATAAACCCATCGAGATTATCCCAATGGTCCAGCAGGCGGAGCGGTAAAGCAGGCCGGTCGCTCAAGAGCCGGCCCAGCGGTCGGTGGGTCTGGACTTGCCGAAGCAGGGCAAAGGCGCCGTAGAGCAGTCCTCGTTCGTCGTTCGCAGTGATCACCGTGACAGCGTGTCCACCCACGTGCTCGCTTCGGATGAGGAAGCCTTCGTTCCCGAGATCACGCAATCGCAGCTTAAGCGGCTTCAGCGCGGAAGACCCGGCGAGCGCCAGGAGAATTGCACCGTCGCGATCGATTTTCGATCGGAGATCGATCGGTCTCGCGAGCAATCCGGACAGCCCGCGCTTCAGCTCCGAAGCGGCAGCTTTCGTCATCGGACCTCGCGCATCCACGACGAGCTCTGTCGCGTGCATGGCATATTGTTGTCGGATTGGTTCTTCCACTGGATCGTACCGCAGCCAGAGGCGATATCCGTCGTCGACTCTCGCCGGTGTTGCGGCGAGCAAGACGAGCGCAGCCGTGGTGATTTTGAATGGCGAGGCGGAGTCGAACATTGTTCACTCCATCCTATCCTGTTAGCGCTATCATCGTAAGAGGAGGCATGATGCGGCTAACGCGACGGCAGAGTCTAGTTGGTGCTGGCGCGCTGCTTGCCGCGACCGGGACTCCAGGTTTTGCAAAGGCGTCGACGCCGTCGCTGAACCAACTCGCGATGCGGAGCGGCCGTCGGTTCGGATCCGCCGTCATGTGGACTCCGCCGGGCGTCGACACCGGCAGTTTCACTAACCCCGCGTACGCCGCACTTCTCGAGCGCGAATGTTCGCTGCTGGTTCCCGAGAATCAGCTCAAATGGCAGTGGGTCAGCCGTTCTCCTGACAGGTTTGATTTCCGGGCATTCGATGCAATCGCTGATTACGCTGCGGCCCACAATTTCAGCCTGCGCGGGCACACGCTCTTCTGGACTCCGACCAAATGGTATCCAAAGTGGCTTGCGAATTATGACTTCGGGCCGAGGCCGGGAGCGGCGGCCGAAAAGCTGCTGGCGGACCATGTGCGGACGATTTGCGATCGCTATGGAACGCGCGTCTATTCCTATGACGTCGTCAACGAAGCCGTGCAGCCCGAGACCGGCGAGATCCGCGACACCAACGTCACTCGCGCACTCGGAGGCGATCGCTTCCTCGATCTCATGTTTCACACCGCCCGTGAGGCCGCGCCGCATGCTCAGCTGGTCTACAATGACTATATGAGCTGGGAGCGTACCGGCGAAGACGAGACGCACATGAAGGGCGTGCTCAAGCTTCTCGAAGGCTTTCGCAAGCGCGGCACTCCAGTCGACGCGCTCGGCGTCCAGTCTCACATCCGGCTGTTCAAGCCGGCGCCTGTTGCTGAACTCGTTCGCGAAGCCGAAGGGCCCTGGCGGCGGTTCATCGATGAGATAGTCGGGATGGGCTACAAGCTGCTCATCACGGAGTTCGACGTGAACGATCACGCGGCACCCAAGGATATTCGGATCCGCGACCAGATGGTCGCCGATTACGGCCGCGCGTACCTCGACCTCATGCTAAGTTACCCGCAGCTGCGCGATGTGCTCGCCTGGGGCATGACCGACCGGTTCAGCTGGCTCAACAACTTCGACCCGCGCGCCGACAAGGCGCTGAAGCGCGGGACTCCCTACGACGCAAATTTCCGGCCCAAGCCGCTGCGGGGGGCGATGGCCGCGGCATTCGGTTCAGCATCACGGCACGCAAGCTGATGGAGGTCCGCATGAAACTCACGACCGCATTGCCCCTCATCGCACTGGCGGCGTGTACCGCCGAGCCGCCCCCGCCGATGATCGCGGCACGCGCGGCGGGTAGCTGCATCGATCTGTCGCAAGTGACCGCGCGGCATGTCGCTGCCCCGAACGCAGTGATTTTCGAGACGACGCACGGCGT
>DASUZY010000096.1:0-47913 GCA_036376635.1 Sphingomicrobium sp. | reverse complement strand
CTAATCTCGCTTCGCAATCGGCTGCTGGCGGCGCTCGATCCCTAATCGAGGTCACGCGGGCAGATGAGCTTGGTTATCTCACCGCTTCCCAGTCCGACCTCCACCCATCGATCCGCGCTCAAGCCGATGACGGCCAGTGCTCCGGTTGGAAACTTTCGGGCGACGCGACTTCGCAAACCGTCTCGATCTTCTTTAGTCAACTCGACGATCAGCCGCTCGATCCCGGAATTATGCCCGATCAGCAGCGGAGTCTCTGCACTCTCCGGCAATCCGCGCACGAGCGCCAGCAGCATTTCCTCGCTTGCGTTGTATACGCCAGGCTCAAAATGGATTTCGGAGTCGATGGGGAAGTTCTCCCGAACCCCCTCGAGCGTTTCGCGAACCCTGATTGCAGTGCTCGCCAGCACGTAGTCGAAGTGCATCCCGCGGTTGCGCATTTCTGCGCCCATGCGCCGAGCAGCTCTCCAGCCGCGCTTGTTCAGCGGACGGTCGTGATCTTTCAGCGCTGGATCGTTCCAGCTCGATTTGGCGTGACGGAGGATCGCAAGTCGCTTCACTCCGCGAACTCAGCGGCTCGGTTGACGCGGAACGCCAGCCGCTCCTCGACTCGCGCGATCGCCAGGTCCAGCGGGACCCTGCTGATCGGGACGCCGACCGGGAAAGCCTTGAGCAATCGCGAGGGCATCGCCGCGGACAGGATCACGAAGACCCCACGGTCGCCTTGCCGCCGAATCAGCCGTCCGAATGCCTGGGCGAGCCGGGCTCGAACCACGCGGTCGTCGTAAGCGCTGCCGCCTCCGGCCATGCGCCTCGCCGCATGCAGCACCGTCGGCCTCGGCCACGGCACCCGCTCCATCACCACCAGTCGCAGGGATTCGCCGGGCACGTCGACGCCATCGCGCAGTGCATCCGTACCGAGCAACGACGCTCGCGGATCATCACGGAAGATATCGACCAGCGTGCCCGCATCGATCGGATCGACATGCTGCGCGAGCAACGGCAGTCCTTCGCGGGCGAGACGATCCGCGATCCGCGCGTGGACAGCTTTCAGCCGCTGGATGGCGGTGAATAGCCCCAGGGTTCCGCCTTTCCCCGCTTCGATCAGACGAGCATAGGCGCCGGCCAGCGAGGCGATGTCGCCCTGCTTCACGTCGGTGACGATCAGCACTTCAGAACAGCCGGCGTAATCGAACGGACTCTCCGCCTCAAAATGACCGGCCGGACTGGATAGGTGGAGAGCTCCCGTCCTCGCATCCGCCGCAGCCCAGTCTTCGCCGCCACGCAGTGTAGCCGAGGTTACGAGAACACCGTCAGCCGGCGCGATCACTGCCGCCGCCAGTGGCTTCGTCGGATCGAGCCAGCGCCGATGGATCGCCACATCGAACTCCCGCCCGTCGATCCGTTCGACCGAGAGCCAGTCGACGAACTCGGGGTCCGCTTCACCGCCGATCCGCGCCAGCAGCGTTATCCACGCCGCCAGCGTCTCGCGGCGCCAGGACAGGCCACGAATCGCACCCTCGACGCGGGCCCGCGCCTGGGAGTCCAACCAGTCGGGCGCATCCTCCAGCACGGCCTCGAGCCGGCGAGCGAGAGCCGCCAGCGGCTTGGTGAGGCTTTCGAGCACTTCCGCCGCGCCCGCGGCCGCCGACACCAGGGCCCCGTCCGGCTCGGCCAGCTCAGTCTCGAGGCCATAGCCGGCCTCCTGCGCCTTCGAGCGGGCATAGACGGTGCCCCGCACCTCTGCGAGCAGCGCCTCGATGGGACCGAACGGCAAGCCCTCGACGAGCCGCTGCAGCCAGCCATCGGACGGCAACGCCCTCGCCGCCTCCACTGCCGCATCGAGCGCTCGCGCACCCTCTTCATCGTAGGACGCAACGTCCATCAGACGAGCCGCAAGGCCGCGCCGTCTCCCTCGCGACTTGCTTTCCGGACCGACGATCCAGCGCCTGAGCTCGATCGCCTCCTGCCCGCCGAAGGCGACCGCGAAGGTCGAATCGGCGGCGTCGAACAGGTGATGGCCTTCGTCGAACAGGATGCGGCCGGGCGCGTCCTCGCGAGCCCGCGCCGCGTTGACCATCACCAGTGCGTGGTTAGCGATGACGATGTCCGCCTCCCGGCTCGCCCGCTCGGCGCGCTCGATGAAGCAACGGCGATAATGGGGACAGCCGGCATAGACGCATTCGCCCCGCCGATCAGTCAGCGCCGTTGCGCCCGCTCGGCGGAACAGGCTCGGAAGCCAGCCGGGGAGGTCGCCGCCGACCATGTCACCGTCCTTGCTGTAGGCCGCCCACCGTCCGACCAGCTGCGCCAGGATGGCGGCACGTCCGGCGAAAGCACCCTGAAGGGCATCTTCGAGGTTGAGCAAACAGAGATAGTTCTCGCGTCCCTTTCTGACCACGATTCGCCGGGCGCGTTCGTCGGGATCGGCGAACAGCTTCGGCCCCTCCCCGTCGAGCTGCCGCTGGAGTGCCTTGGTGAAGGTCGACACCCACACCGCTCCGCCGGCCTGTTCAGCCCACATCGACGCCGGCGCCAGATAGGCCAGGGTCTTGCCGATGCCGGTGCCGGCTTCGGCGAGCAGCAGGTTCGGCGCGTCCTTTGCCGGCTTGGGAGCGAAAACCTGCGTCACGGCCTCCGCCATCGCCCCCTGCCCCTCGCGCGCTTCGGCGCGGCCGGTAAGGTCATTCAGCCGTGCCCGGGCTTCGTCGGGTGAAATCAGGACCGTGCGCGGCGGCGGTCGGTCCGCAGCCTCCTCCCATTGTTTGAGCCGCGAGAAGAGCATGCGTTCGCCGCGCTCGGGCCGTTCCAGTCGAGCTCCGACCAGCGGCGCCCAAAGCCATCCGAGACGATGCAGCGTCGCATTCGACGTCCATGCCCCTTCTCGTTCCCGCCAATCGGAATCCACCAGTACTGCGAGAAGTCTGAACGCGATCTGCTGAAGGGCGTTCGCGGCTTCCGCCTCGCTTCCGGGCGGGTCCATTCCAACGGCTCGACTGAGTCCGGCGACGGTTGGAACGGCGAAACGCGCTGGGTGAATGAAGGCGTACAGCTCCAGGAGGTCGAGCCCGCTAAGCTCCGGGTAGCCGAGCCGCTGCCCAACCAGCGGCGCGTTGAGAATGATGTGCGGCGTTTCCGCCGCGCGGGCGATCGCTTCCCCCCGGCTCGCCTCGCGCGGTTCGCCGTCGCCGCCCGACAGCCAAATTCCCGCGTGGGTTGCGTGAAGCGCGGGAAGAGGCAAAGGAGCGGCCATCCCAGCGACCCTGCATTCCTGAGAACAGAAGAGCAACGCCTTTGGACGCCGAATCCCTTCGAACCGCCGCGATGGCATCCAAGGCTTGGCCGTATGAGGAAGCGCGCAAGCTGCTGAAGCGGTGGCCCGACGGCAAGCCGGCCGGACAGCCGATGGTGTTCGAGACGGGTTACGGACCCTCCGGATTACCTCATATCGGAACGTTCAACGAGGTCGCGCGAACCACGTTCGTCCGCCACGCCTACGAAGAGCTGACCGGAAATCCGACGCGGCTGATCGCTTTCAGCGATGACATGGATGGCCTTCGCAAGGTGCCGGATAACGTGCCCAACCAGGCGATGCTTACCGAGAATCTGGGGAAGCCGCTGACCCAGATCCCCGATCCGTTCGGCGAGTATGAAAGCTTCGCGCATCACAACAATGCGATGCTCCGGCGATTCCTCGACCGTTATGGTTTCGACTATGAATTCCTTTCGGCGACGGCTTGCTACACCTCCGGACAATTCGACGATGTGATCCGCAAGGTCCTGCGCGGCTTCGGCGCGATCATGGACGTGATGCTCCCGACCCTTCGCGAGGACCGCCGCAAGACTTATTCGCCGGTGCTCCCGATCTCGCCAACCAGCGGCCGCGTTCTCCAGGTACCGGTCGAGGTGATCGATGCGGAAGCTGGCCTCATCGCCTTCGACGACGAAGACGGCAGCCGGGTCGAGCAATTGGCGCTGGGTGGCGCAGCCAAGCTGCAGTGGAAGGTCGACTGGGCGGCCCGTTGGGTGGCGCTCGGCGTCGACTACGAGATGGCGGGCAAGGACCTGATTGACAGCGTCATCCAGTCAGGGAAGATCGCCCGCGTCCTGGGCGGCCAACCACCTGAGGGTTTCAACTATGAAATGTTTCTCGACGAAAAAGGGGAGAAAATCTCCAAGTCGAAGGGCAATGGCCTCAGCCTGGAGGAATGGCTTCGCTACGGCAGCGAGCCGAGTCTGAGCTTCTATATCTATCGCGAGCCCAAGCGGGCAAAGAGCCTGCACATCGGCGTGATCCCGCGCGCCGTCGACGAATATTGGCAGTTCCGTGGCAATTACCCGGGCCAGCCCATTGAGCAAAAGCTCGGCAACCCCGTGCACCACATTCACGGCGGCAAGGTGCCGCTGGAGAAGCTGCCGTTGACCTACGGCTTGCTACTCAACCTTGTCAGCCTGCCGGGTATTGCGGATAAGGAAACGGCCTGGCGCTTCGTGCAACGCTATGCGCCGGATTCCTCTCCGGAAACCGACCGGGAACTGGATGATCTTATCGGGTTGGCGGTGAACTACGCGCGCGACTTCGTTGTCCCGACACTACAGCGCCGCGTCCCGACACCGACGGAAGCCGAGGCCCTGCGAGATCTCGACCGGGAGCTTGCAAAGTTGCCGGCCGATGCCTCGGCAGAGGACATTCAGACGCAGGTGTTCGAAGTCGGCAAACGCCACTCGTTCGAAAGCCTCCGGGCCTGGTTCCAGGCTTTGTACGAGACCTTGCTCGGCTCCAGCCAGGGGCCCCGCATGGGCAGCTTCATTGCACTGTACGGGATCGACAACAGCCGGAAACTGATCGCGGAGGCAATCGACTGATCCAAGCTCGTGGCAGGCGACGCATCAATTCAGGTCAATGTCAGCCTGTGCATTTCATAGGCGTTGCCCCGTGCGTCTTCGAGGAGCGGCAGGATGAGGATCAAAGCAATTGTCGGACTCGGTGCGATTGCGGCCGCGCTGCCCAGTGCTGTCATCGCCCAAACGATCGAGCAGCGGGAAACCCGCCAGGTCCAGCGCATCGAGCAAGCCGAAGCGGCAGGAAAACTCACACCGGCACAGGCGGAGCAGCTGAAATCTTCCGAAGAGCATCTGCTCCGCACGGAAGCATTGATGCGGTGGCAGTATGGCGGCGACTTGTCGCAGTTTGACCGGCAGGAGCTTCAAGGAATGGCGAGCCAGGATAGCGCAACGATTTCTCGCGCGATCAAGCCGAACTAGGTTGCTGAAACTTCTAGCCGGGGCGGCGCCCAGGCTCAGGGCATGAATACGCCCGAAGCACGACCGATGCCCAGCGGCGATCCGTCTGAAGGGATGTGGTCGAACAAAATGATCGTTCCACCGCCGCTCTTCTGAGCATTTCGCCAGTTGCGCGCGTGGGCAGTTGCAGCGCGAAAGGCATTTGCGGCGGCTGCGGCACGGGCCGCGTCATGGGGGCAACCGGACCCGTGCCGCGCCGCCGAGAGGCGTTGCCCCGCGGCCGCCGGGGCAACCGCGAGTACAGTCAAGAAGACCAGCAACTGGAACGTCTGCCTAAGCATACGTACGCCTCCGCAACGAGCTTATGCCAACCGTGCCCGGAACGCGTCGGCTCGTCGACATGACGAGGCCCGAATTTTCGACGAACGGTCAGCTTTTCTGCTTGGACTCAATCCAGGCATGAATCTTCTGCTCCAGAATCTCGAGCGGGAGAGCACCGCTGCCAAGCACCTGCGCGTGGAATTCGCGGATGTCGAACTTGGGTCCAAGCGCCTTCATTGCCTCATCGCGGAGTCGCTGAATGGTGAGCGAGCCCACCTTGTAGGCAACCGCCTGGCTGGGGATCGCTATGTACCGTTCGACCTCGGCGGTCGCGTCGGTGCGGGACTCGCCGGAATTGGCGAGCATGTAGGCAATCGACTGATCGCGGGTCCAACCTTTCGAGTGAATGCCCGTATCGACCACTAGGCGCATCGCCCTCAGCATCTCGTCATTCAGCGTGCCGAAGCGCTGGTACGGGTCTTTGTAGAAGCCCATCGGATAGCCAAGGGTCTCCGAATAGAGCGCCCATCCTTCGACATATGCGGTGTTGCCGCCGAAGCGCATGAAGTTCGGCAGGCTGGTGTCTTCCTGGGCAAGGCTGATCTGGAAATGGTGTCCTGGCTCACCTTCGTGAAGGAAGAGCGTGGTCTCTTCCCAGGTGAAGCGTGAGGGAAGATCGTAAGCGTTGTAATAGAAGGTACCCGGACGCGACCCGTCGGGCGTTCCTGCATCATAGCTTCCGCCCGCTTCGAATTTCTCCCGATATGCAGGATAGGCTCGGATGTCGAGCGGCGTCTTCGGCACCTGCGAGAAATATTCGGGGACCTTGGCGTCGACCTTCTTCTTCAGCGCGTAGAAGTCGTTGCCGAGTTGCTCGCGGGTCTTAGGCTGAAACTTCGGGCTGGTCCGCATGTAGTCGAAGAAGGCGTGGAGATCACCCTTGAAGCCCACCTCCTGACGAACCTTTTCAAAATCCTTAGTGATCCGCGCCACCTCGCTGAGGCCAAGCTGGTGAATCTGTTCCGGAGTCATCGGCAGCGTCGTCGTCGACTGCACGAGATAGTCGTAAAGCTGCGGCCCGCCCTTCATGTACATGAGGCCGACCCCCTCACGCGCACGCGGTAGATATTCGTTTTGCAGGAAATCGCGCATGCGCGTGAGAGCGGGATAGACGACGCCGGTGATCGAGGCCCGATACTCGGCTGTCAGCCGGGCCCGGTCGGCCGGCCCGATCGCCGCGGGGAAGCTCTTGATCGGCCCCCAGTAAGGGGACGCCTCAGGCGCGAGCTTCAACTGATTGTTCAGCTGCTCGATCATGTTGCGGACGGTTAGCTTGGTATCGACCACACCTTCCGCCTCGCCCTTCTTCCACTGTCGAATGGCCTCGTCGATATTAGCGGCGAAATCGCGGTCGCGTTTCAGACTGTTCTCATAATCCTGGACCGTCGCGTAAGGCGCTCCGCCCTGACCGCTGGAGATGGTTGGATACGACGTGTGCAGCCCGTAGAAGTGATTCATCGGCAGCGCTTCGGACAATTTGAGAAGGTCCGGCTGAAGAGCTCTCACCGTGTCCTTGGTCTGAAAGTCGAACACGTCGTAAGCGATCTGGTCCGACGAACTGAGAGCAGCGCGCGGAATTGCGTGCAGTGCCGCCAGGTCATGCTCCGCTGCCGACTTCTCAGCCTGGTAATGCGCGTCGCTGTAGAGATCCCCGAGCCGGTCGGCATAGCGCATGTCGCCGCGGAACAGGGCCTCGAGCGGGTTTCGCTCGAGGCTTGCCTCGTCGCTGTCCTTGAACAGCTTGAACAACTGGTCGTGTGCCGACTGCTGCGAGATGGCGACCGGCTGAGCGGCGGCAACGGACATCGGTGCGATCAGCGATGCGGAGAGGAGCAGGCCGGCGACGAGCTTCATGACATTCCTCGGAATTTGGTTCGGCAAGATGCGAAAGAGGCGCTGCGGCTAAGCCGCAACGCCTCCTCGATCAACTGCAGTGCCGACTCTACCAGAAGAAATTGTGGATCACGTCGATCACTTGCCCGCTGTAGGTGTCGACGAGCAGCGCGTCGTTCCAGTAGCGGACCCACATCGCACCCGGAGGCGGATAGGGCAGCTCATACATCGCCGGATCTATCCAGTACTGCTGGCCGAAATAGACCGGCGGAAGCACATAGCCGATGTCGTACGGCCGATAGCTGTAGCCGAACGGATCGAGATAGATGCCGAGGTTAAAGATCGACCGGTGGCTGTCGCGATAGCGACGCCAGTCGTAACGCCGATCGTTGCGCCAATCGCGGTTCCAGTTGTTGGCGTAGCGAGTGCCCTGGGTGCCGTTCCAGTTGTTGCGGTAACCCTGCTGCTGCCACTGGCGAGTCTGCCCACCATATGTGCCAGTGTAGCCGTTGCGACGCTGCCACTGCTGGCCCTCGACGCGCTGGCCGTCGTAGCCGCCGCGATTGCGGCGATCGAATGACTGGCGTTGCTGCTGCTCGACGATCACTTGCTGCTGCTGGACCGCCTGCTGGCGAGACGCATAGTCACCGCCGTTGAACCGCTGCCCACCATTGCCACGGCCCTGCCACTGCTGGACCTGCTGGCGCTGCTGAGCTTCGGGCGCAATGCGCTGTTGCTGCTGCTGGGCGTTGAAAGAGCCGCCGTTGAACCGCTGCTGCGGCGCCTGGCGGTTCTCTTCGCGGACCTGCTGGCGCTCCTGATGAGCCTGCCCGCGATCACCGCGACTCCCTTCCTGCTGCTGGTCGTGATGCCAACGGCCGCCCTGGTCTTGCGCGAGGGCGGGCGATGCCGCGACCCCCGCAAGCAATATCGAAAGAATCATCTTACGCATGACTTGAACCTCTCTGTTCCCTGTGCCGGGAACTGCGCCTTTGTCCATGAGCAACGGCTGAACCGTTTCGGAGGCGTTCGTTCAGCTTTTGGGCGGGGGTGCAGGGTGTGCCGCTGAGGCTGAAGCGGCCCGCGCAATCGCCTTCCGGATGCGGGGATAAGCGCCGCACCGGCAGATGTTCGGAAGCGTCGCAATTTGCGCGTCACTCGGGTTTGGCGAAATCTGAAGAAGCGCGGCGATGGCCATGATGAAGCCCGGCTCGCAATAGCCGCACATCGTCACCTGCTCGGCAAGCCAGGCTTGCTGAACCGGATGGCTGCCGCCCAAGCCCTCGATGGTCGTCACCGTCGCGCCTTCGAGATCGCGGAGTGCTACGCTGCAGCTATTCACTGCGCGCCCATCCACGATGACGGTGCAAGCCCCGCAATCGCGGCTGTCACAGCCGTATTTGGTGCCGGTCAGGTTCGATGCATCGCGGAGCGCCCACAGGAGCGGCATGTCCGGATCGAGCCGGTACTCCACACCTTCACCGTTAATCGTCATCCGCGCCATGCCTCGACGCTAGCGCGTCGGCGACGGCGCTGCCAAGATGCGGCGATGGCCCGGATCATCACGAGCAACGGCTACGAGATCGGCTACGTCGAGTCCGGCGGCGGGAGCGCGACGCCGATCGTGTTCCTCCACGGCGTGGGTTCGGACAAGTCGGTCTGGCACCCGCAGCTTGATCATTTCGGCAATAGCCGCCGCACCATCGCGTTCGACTATCCCGGCTATGGCGACAGCGACCCCGCGCCCGAAGGCACGACCCGCGACGATTACGCGTCGGCGATCATATCGGCGATGCATGAGCTCGGCGTGGATCGCGCGCACATCTGCGGCCTATCGCTCGGAGGGGTGGTGGCGATTGCAATGCATCACGCTGACCGGCCACGCTGCGCCTCGCTGATCCTGGCCGACACCTTCGCCGTTCATCCGGAAGGCAAAGCAATCTACGAGCGTTCGCTCGCCGGTAGCCGGGACATCGCGGCGATGGCGAATGCCAGAGTCGACATCCTGCTCGCCCAGCCGGCCGATCCGAAGGTTCGCCGGGAAGTCATCGATACCATGTCGCGCATCGACCCCGCCGCCTACCGCATCGGTGCCGAGGCAGTGTGGCTCGCCGATCAGCGTGAGCGAGCCGGTGCCATCCGCGTACCCACGCTGGTGATCGTCGGCGACCAGGACCTGGTGACGCCACCCGACCTGTCGAACGAGCTGGTGGACCTGATCCCCGATGCGAGACTGCAGATGATCGCCGGTGCGGGCCATCTCGGCAACATCGAGAAGCCGGAAGAGTTCAACCGCCTGGTTGGCGAGCTTATCCAAGAACTGGAATGACGCCTGATCGCATTGGGCGCCCGCGTCTTGATGTCCAATCCGCGAAGTAAAAGTCGGCGTTATCGCAGCAACGCGCCGATTGCGTCGTCGAAATGGGCGGCCATCGCAAGAGCGGCTTCGTCCGGATCGCGGTTGGCGATCGCCCAGGCAAGTCTCTTGTGACGCGCGAGAATATCGGTCTTCTCGTCGGCCGTCCTTCGCGTCTTCCATGCCTCAGGAACCGCCACCCGCATTAGTGGAACGAACGACATGACGATCTGGTTGAACAGCGCATTGCCGCTGGCCTCCGCAATGGCGAGATGAAAGTCGATATCGTCCTCGGTGGTCTGCTCGTGCGGCTGGTCATCGACCCCCATGGCTTCGGCGAGGGCCACGATCCTGGCGGCCTGGGCGCTGGTCGCGTTGCGAGCAGCAAGGGCGGCCGTGCGCATTTCTATGGTGCGGCGCACGTCCCAGATGTCGGCAACCTTGATCTGATCGGTGGACAACGCGTGATCGAGCGACGCGGCGATCACCGAGCCATCGAGCGCTCCGACCTTTGCGCGGCGGCCGTTAGCGACGTCGATGAGCTTGAGTGCAGCGAGCCCGCCGAACGCCTCACGCATGACCGCACGGCTGACTCCCAATTGTTCAGCGAAGAACCCTTCGCCAGGCAAGGTATCGCCGACCCGCAGCCCTTTCTCGCGAATATGGGCTTTAACCCTGTCCATTGCCTGGGCGACCAGGGACTTACCTTCATCATGTGCGAGCGTCGCCATCACGCAGCCATCGCTTTCATCCTGAAATCGCTAGGGGGCACGCCGAACCGGCGGCAGAAGGCGCGGCTGAAGCTGGCGTTATTCTGATACCCGCTTCGATAACCGATTAGGCCAACGGGGAGATCCGTCGAGATCAGCTGGCGGCGCGCCTCGGTAAGGCGACGATCAGCGATCGCCTCGCTGACGGAGCATTGGAAGAGTGCGCGGAATCCCCGCGACAGCTTGCTCCGATTGAGACCACAGCGCCTCGCGATCTGCGACAGGGTCAGCGGCTCGCTCCAATTTTCGTCAATCAGCTGCCGCGCCGCCGCGATACGCCGGCAGTCAGCGAAGGATAGAACGGCGGCCGAGACGGCCAGCATCTCACCGGCCGCAAAAGCGCGCAGCATTTCGCACAGAAGCTCAATGCTCTTCGCCAAACGATAGGGCTCGGACGCCGCTGCCATCATCGTGCAGTCGCGGATCGAGAGCGCGATTGCGCGGAGCTCGGCGGGTATCAGGTATGTGCCACCGTCCGAGAAGGTAAGGTCGGCGGAAAGCAGTCGCTCACAGGCGCGCTGGTCGACCAGCAGGACGATGCGGTTTGAAAGCAGGTCCCGGTTGAGCTTCCCGGCCGTGGGACGCTGATGGAACGTGACCGTAAATTGACCGTCGAGAACGAAGCCAACTGCACGCGGGGGCCAGCGATGCTCCCCCACATCGCCAGCCCCGCACAGGGTCAGCATCTCCGGCGAGACCTCTATCGCCACCATCTCAGCCAGTGATGCCATTCGCCTGCCTTCCCGCTCCGGAAGCCTGAACTACAACCTATCTGACAGCTTGTCCATACCTATCGGATAGGATGATCTGCGGCCGGTGCGTTGCGCATGGAAAAAGCGAAGCCAAGCACCGAGATGATGCTTACAGCGACGCCGACGATCGCCAACGCCCCAGCGAGATGGGCTTCCCCTCCCAGCCGACGACTGACCAGCGTCACCAGCGATGGCGCGATCCCGAAGCCGATCAGGCCAGCGACTGCGATGAATGCGCCGATACAAAGGCCGCGAAGCTCATTGGGAAGCCATACGGTAAGCGCGACCGAGGCGATCAGCCCAGTGACGTTACCCGCGAGCATCAGGGCCCCGATCGCGACGGCAAAGCCACCGACGCTCGGGATGACCGGGAAAAGCGCGCTCGGGATTCCGACGATGGCGGCAACGATCGCGCCGATTAGCAGGCCGCCCCGAACGTGCGACTTCTGGCCGAGATCGGCGACCACGCCTCCGACGATCGCGCCGACGATCCCTGTCACCAGCACCAGCGCTCCCAGCCACCCCGCGAAGTCGCCAGGCTGGAGGTGATAATTGCGTTGAAGCACTGGAGAGACCCATATCGCGGCGGCGGCATCGGCCATGACCACGGTCGTCTGGCCGACGAACAACGGGATGATCCAGCCGCGACGCGCCTTGACCTCGGCCCAGACGACCCTGAACGGAGCGCCCGGACCGGCCTCGAGCTCGTGCCGCGGAGGCTCACGGAGCATGAGCAAGGGTAGAACCAGGATGGCACTCCCGATGCCGAGCATCCATTGAGCGCTGCGCCAGGGGGTCGAGCCGAACAGCGACGGAAGATGCCTCGTGCTGATCGCACCCAGTAAGATTCCCGCCACTGCGAAGCCGGCCGCGATGCCGATTGCCTTGGCAATGTTCGGGATCAGCAGGCCGCGCCCGCGCTGGTCAGGAAGGCAATAGTCCGACGCCAGAGATAACACCGTCGTCAGGCCTCCGGTCGTTCCGATCGCGGTCAGCATCCGGCCGAGGAACAGGATGAGCGTTGATGGAGCTGCCGCGGTCAGGAGCGTGCCGAGGGTCCAAGCAACTGCCATGATGATCAGGATCGAGACGCGATTGCGCCTGTCGACCCAGATGCCAATCGGAATCGAGAGCAAAACGAGCGGGATCGCGGCCGATACGCCCTGAACCATCGCCAGCGCATCGTCCGAGAGATGCATTTCCGCCTTCGCGGATTCGGCCATGATGCCGAAGCTCTGGAGCATGGTGAAGCCGACCAGCATCGACAGGCTGACAAGCAGCAGCGGCCAGATCGAATGTCCAAGTGTCGGCGCCGGAGCATTGTCGACTGCCGGGTCCGTCACGAGAAAATCTTCTCCGGGTTGAAGATTCCGGCGGGGTCCAGCGCTTGCTTGACCGAACGCATCAGATCGACTGCGCCGCCGAGTTCCTCGACCAGCCATTGCTTCTTGCCCAGGCCGATGCCGTGCTCTCCCGTGCAAGTCCCGTCCATCTCCAGGGCCCTTCTCACCAGTCGCGCATTGAGATCGGTCACCTCGGCGAGGTCGTCAGGCGAGTTTGGGTCGATCGAGAAGACAACATGGAAGTTGCCGTCACCGACATGGCCGAGGATCGTTGCCGGCACGCTCGAGGCGTCGAGATCGGATTTGGTCGCGCTTATGCACTCCGCCAACCGGCTCATCGGGACACAGACGTCGGTGGCCCAACCAATTGCCCCCGACCGCAGGTTGACGGCGGCGTAATAAGCTTCGTGCCGCGCCTTCCACAGCGCGTTGCGATCCTCGGTCTTCTCGGCCCAACTGAAGTCGCCGCCGCCATTGGCTTTGGCGAGCTCCTTCACGGTTTCGATCTGCTCGGCGACGTAGCGCTCCGAACCGTGGAATTCGAAGAACAATGTGGTCAGCTCCGGCAAGCTCATTCTTGACCACTGATTGACCGCCCGGATCTGAACATCGTCGAGGATCTCGACGCGAGCGAGAGGAATGCCGAGCTGGATCGATTGAACGACGGTATCGACCGCGCCGCCGATCGTATCGAAGCTGCACGTTGCGGCAGATATCGCTTCAGGAATTGCGTTCAGCCGAAGGGTCACTTCGGTGATGATGCCGAGCGTTCCCTCCGACCCGACGAACAAGCGGGTGAGGTCGTAACCGGCCGACGATTTGCGCGCTCGGCGGCTCGTGCGGATCACGCTACCGTCGGCGGTAACCACAGTGAGGCGCAGGACAGCGTCGCGCATCGTGCCATAGCGCACCGCGTTGGTTCCCGACGCACGTGTCGAGGCCATTCCGCCAATTGTCGCGTTCGCGCCCGGGTCGATCGGAAAGAAAAGACCCTGGTCGCGAAGGTGTTCGTTGAGCTGCTCGCGACGGACCCCGGCTTGAACCGTACAGTCGAAGTCTTCCGGGTTGACCTCCAGGATCTCGGTCATCCGCGACAGGTCGAGCGAGAGCCCGCCGCGTGGCGCAAGCGCGTTCCCCTCGACCGAGGTGCCTGCCCCGAAGGGAACGATCGGCACCGCGAACTCGCCGCACAGCTTCACCGCGGCGACGACGTCCGCGGTCGACGAGGCGAAGGCAACGGCATCAGGCGGCATTGGAGCGAAGTGGGTTTCGCTCCGCCCATGCTCGAGTCGGATCGCCTTCCCGAGCTGCAAGCGGTCGCCAAAGACAGCTCGCATCCCGTCGAGAAACCCGGTCGGCAGCGCGCGCCCTTCGCCAGCCGCCCCGCTCATCGTCAGAACTTCACTCGGGCCCGGACGCCGACGCGGCGCAGGTCGCCGATGATGCCGAGATCGCTCGCCAGCGGCTGGCCGGTCGTCGGGTCGGTCAACGGTCCAAACACGTTGGCGAGGGTCGTCTTCTCGATGAAGGACTCCATGTACCTCTTGTTGAAGAGATTGTTGACGAAGGCGCCAATCTCGACCTTGCCGATTGAATAGGTGAGCGCTCCGTTGACCAGCGCATAGCCTTTCAGGACCGACCCGGTGTTGGGGTTCAGGCTGGCGCCGACCCGGCTCCCTTTCGCAACGACACCTGCCGTGAAGGTCAGATTGCCGTCACCGACCGGAACGACATAATCGCTGTTGATGTTGCCGGTGAAATCCGGCTGGAACGGCAGGCGCCTGGATCCGAGATGAGCGTTGGGGTTGCCAGTCGCCGCTGCGAGACCGTTGAAGTTGGTGATCCGCGCGTGGACGTAGCTGCCACCCCCGGTGATCGTCCATTGCGGCACCGGGCGGTAGGAGAACTCCAGCTCGGCGCCGTAGCTCTTCACGTCACCCGTGTTCAGGTCCACCGTGACCGGGCTGCCCGTCGTGCCAAGCACGAACTGATTGAGGCCGATGAAGTTCTTGTAGTCGTTGTAGAACAGCGCGCCGGCGAGTGAGAGCTTGCGGCCCATCGAATATTTGCTGCCGAGCTCGTACGTCCAGACGGAGTCGCCCTTGTAGGTGCGGAAGGGCGCGGTCGGACCGTTGAAGCCTCCGCCCCGAAACCCCTTCGCAATCGAACCGTAGGTCATGAAGTTTGGCGACCAGTGACGCGTCAGCGTGAATTTCGGCAGCAGCTGCGTCGACTTCAGACGGACATCGGAGATCGGTGTCGTCGTTACGGCGGGGCCCTGGGCGATCGTTAGCGTGCCGGTGGGATCGAGAATCGGAGCGCTGGCGCCAAGCTCGCCTCCGGCAACGCGCTTCTCGTGATCGAGGCGGAGACCGATGGCAGCTTCCCAGGCTGGCGACGGCTTCCAGAAGATCGTGCCGTAAGCCGCATAGGTATCACCCTCGCGGGAATCGATCGTTCGGCTGATCTGGGAAAATGGGAGCGTCAGCGGCGCAGGCAAAGCCGCGAGGTGCGAAACCTGATCGGTGAGGCCGAAGAGCGTCTCATGGCTATAGAAAAGGCCGAACAGGGTCGAGACTGTCGACGACCAGTTGCTGTCGAAGCGAAGCTCCGTCGTCGAAGTCTTCAGCCGGTCGTAGCCGGTCTGACGAGCGAAGTCGAAAGCGTTGAAGTCACCATCCTCGTCGGGCGCGCGGCCATCGCGCTGGTCGTAAGCGCCGGTCCAGGTGACGTTGGTGTCGATGCCCGAGATTGGAAACTGGAGCTTCGCGTTCGCTCCCTTGTAAGTGTATTTTTGAATGTTCTCGGCGCTGAGATTGACCGTGCGCGAATAGTCCGTGGTACCGCTGATGTGGCTATACGGAATATTTCCGCCTCTCACCCAATCGTAATAGCCTTTGACCGTCAGAACGACGTCGCTTCCCGGAAGGACCCGAAGCGTTCCATTGACGCTGTCCATGCTGAGCGGATTGGCGTCGGTGTTGAGCTGCGTATTGCGAATGAAGCCATCGTGCTGGGTGTGGGACGCGGCGATCCCGAACTGCACCTTGTCCGCGACGATCGGCCCGCTGATCGAACCATAAGCGTCCCAGGCATTGTCAGGACCGGCGTAGCTGCCGCCGGCGCGGCCTTCGAAGGTATTGGAAGGCTGGCGAGTGACCACGTTGATCGCGCCGCCGAGCGTGTTCTTGCCGTAGAGGGTGCCCTGCGGCCCGCGCAGGACCTCGACTCGCTCGACGTCGACCAGCGGGTTGTTCAGATAGGCGGTGTTCGGCTGATAGATGCCGTCGATGAAGATGCCGACGCCGGGCTGGACGGTGCCGACGAGCGTCGTGCCGATGCCGCGGATCGCAATGAAGACGCGGCCCGTCGAGTCGCTGTTCGTGTTCAAGCTCGGCGTTAGTTGAGCAACGTCCTTGATCTGCTGAAAGCCGCGCTTCTCGATGACGTCGCCGCTGACGGCAGTCACCGCGACCGGAACGTTCTGCAGAGTCTCCTCGCGCTTACGAGCAGTGACGACAATTGCCTGGTCGCCGGGCTGCGCCTCCTGCGCGGGGGCAGCCGCGGGTTGCGCAGCGGGCTGCGCGGCGGTGGCTTCGGCAAAGGCCGGCGTGGCTGACGCGAGAAGCGTTCCCGTCAGAAGGACAGCAGAAAGGCGCATCGAATTCTCTCCCCTTGCAGCCCCCACGAAAGAGGCCAGGCAATCGCGCGGCAATAAGTGAGAAGCGACCTATCTGAAAGGTTTGAGGCTTTGCCGAACGGCTATTTGGCTTTGCAGCTTGCGCGCCGGCGGGAAGTCACCAGCAGGTGTAACCGCCATCAGCGAGCACGATGCTACCGGTCATCAGGCTGGCCGCGTCCGAGGCGAGGAACAGGACCACCGAAGCAACTTCCTGGGGAGTCCCCAGTCGAGCCATTGGCGTACCGTCGATCCAGCGTCGGTACATCTCGCTCTCCCGGTCGGCGAAGGCATTGAGCGGTGTCGCGATGTAGGTTGGGGCGACGGCGTTGACGCGGACGCCGCGGCTTGCCCACTCGGCCGCGAGCGATTTGGTCAGCTGATGAACTGCTGCCTTGGAAGCATTGTAATAGCTTTGACCCTGCGGCCGGTTGACGATGAAGCCGCTCATCGATCCGATATTGACGATGGCCCCGCTCCCCGCCTGCAGCATGTGCTTGCCAAACGCGCGGGCGCACCAGAACGTCCCGTTCAGGTTGACGTCGAGGACGCTGAGCCAGTGCCCGTCCGTGACATCTTCCGCCGAAGTTTCGCTCCGGGCGATGCCCGCATTGTTGACCAGGATGTCGATCCGTCCGTGCCGGGCCACAATTGCGTCGGCTACGCGGGAAACCCGAGCCGAGTCCGTCACGTCAACCAGCTCCGCCTCGACGGCATAAGCCTTATCTCTAAGCGCGTTGGCGCCCTCGGCGAGCAGGCGTTCGTCGCGGTCGCCAATCACGACCGTCGCCCCGGCTTCGGCCAACGCCTCGGCACAGGCGAGGCCGATGCCCTGAGCGCCGCCGGTGACGAAGGCTACCTGCCCGTCCACCCGAAACCGGTCGAGGTAGGTCATGGCAGGTACGGTGCGACGGGCATCGGCGGCTCATCGATAGTCTTGTCGGACGAGAGCAAATGTACATTGCGGTGCTGGCGATCGAACTCTTGCCAGGGCACCGCGCCATCGGTCGCGAAGTCGACCCAAATCTGGTGAATTTTGTCGGCCAGCTCCTGCGGCGGATTCTCGCCAGCGAGACCCTCTGGCCCTGTCACCGTCGGCAGCGTCCTGAACACGAACGGGAGCTCCATCCCGTGGGTTGCCCCGAATTCGCCCTCGTAGCGCGGGGATCGCCAGTCGAATTCATAGACATGCGTCCGTCCGCGATGCTCCTCGGCGAAGCGGCGGGCGGGCCAGCGAAATACCAGGTCGGTCATTGCGTCGGTGTAGGCGTGGCCAACGGGCTTGCCCTTCCCGCCGTATCCGTAGGCTTTGAGCGTCTGTCTGGGCGTCGGGTGCGACTTCTTCAGCAGCCACTTCGCGAGCAAGCCGGGGATCTTCTGCCGAACCTTTGTCGGGACAAAGTAGAAATTCATTTCCTCGGCATTGGTCCCGATCAGCACATCGACGTCGGCTCCAGCGCCGTCCTTTAATGCCTCGAGCGGCTTCTTCGGGAGGACGTCGTCGCCAAACACGGGCGTAAAGCGGCTGATCCCGAAGACCGGCTCGTGACCCTCCGCGTCGCGGAGGTCGAGTCGGACAAAGGGCTTGCCAACCTTTTCCATCGCCGCCCAACCAGTTGCGAAGTCGACCGAGCGAAACCCGTTCAAGTCTGGCGTAATCTTGAGCAGCTTCGCGAGCTTGCGGACGAGACGTTGCATCGTGCCGATCTCACGCACCATCGCGCCATGGCCGCTCTGGATGATCGCCCGCTTGAAAAGGCCCTTGGTGAGTGGCGAGGTAACAAGGTCGGCAATCGCCATTGCGCCAGCCGACTCCCCGAAAACGGTAAGATTATCGGGATCGCCGCCGAAGGCTCCTACATTCTCGCGCACCCATTTCAGCGCTGCAATCATGTCGCGCAGGCCGAGATTGGTTGGAGCTCCCGGGATCGGGAGGAAACCGTCGATGCCGAGGCGATAGTTGATTGCGACGCAGACTATCCCCGATTTCGCGAAAGCGGTTCCATCGCTCACCGACGCGTCCTTGCTCCCAAGTACAAAGGCGCCGCCGTGAATCCATACCATCACGGGCCGCGCGGTCGCCCCTTCCGGCGCCCAGACATTGACCGTCAGATAATCGTCGCCGCCAGTGCCGCCGGGTCCGATGAGAGGCTCGATGTCGAGCCCGGGAAACACGGGGCTTTTGTACCAGGAGGTGGGTCCCGCCCTGGTCGCGTCACGCTCACCGTCCCAATTCTCGACCGGCCGCGCCTCGCTGAATCGACTCTCACCGACGGGGGGCGCCGCATAAGGAACGCTGAGAAAGCGCTGCACCCCGTCAACCGCCGTGCCGACGACCGTTCCGCCTGTGACCTTGCGAACAGGAGAAGAAGAGAAGTCCATGATGCCGCTGTAGGTGTTTGGAACCACAATCCTAGACCAGCGGCTTTGCAGTTTCGCTCAATCACTGTGCAGCGAAGCTGCACGTCAGGCTAGCGAGAGAAAGGCAATACAACGGCAGGGCAGGGTTATCATTCCGGCTGTCCTACCACCGCGATGCTGTGCAATGCTGCGGCGATGCGCTTCTGTGTTGGCGAGCTGAGCTTGGCTGAAGTTCCGTGTGTGCTTGGCGGGTGGCCCCACGCGCGCACGTATAGGCTTGCTGCAATTGCTGCGTTTCGCGGGAATTACCGGTGAGAATCGCTTGCATCGGCGCCGGGCCGGCCGGGCTCTATTTTGCCATATCGATGAAGCTTCGTGACCCGGCGCATGAGATCGAGGTGTTCGAGCGCAACGCGCCAGGGGTGACCTTCGGCTGGGGGGTGGTCTTCTCCGACCTCACCGTCGACAACATCACCCGCAACGACCCGGCGTCCGCCGAGATCATCACCCGCGAATTTGCGCACTGGGACGATATCGACGTCCATTTCCGGGGCGAGACCATCACGTCCGGCGGACACGGCTTCATCGGCATCGGCCGCAAGCGTCTGCTACAAATCCTGCAGGACCGCGCGCGCGCGCTCGGCGTCTCGCTGCATTTCAATGCGGAGTGCGATCCCGTCGATCCGAGGTGGCGCGACTATGACCTCGTCATCGCGTCGGACGGAAGCAACTCCCGTTTCCGGGATGCAGCGCCCGAAGCTTTCGGGGTCGACGTCGATATGCGGACCAACAAGTTCGTCTGGCTCGGCACGTCCAAAGTCTTCGACGCCTTCACCTTCGCGTTCGAGGAGACGGAGCACGGCTGGATCTGGGCCCATGCCTACCGCTTCGCGCCGGATTGCTCGACCTTTATCGTCGAATGCTCGGCGGCGACCTGGCAAGCGTTCGGCTTCGACCGGATGAGCCAGCAGGAGAGCATCGCGGCGTGCGAGACGCTCTTCGCCAAATATCTCGACGGGCATCGCCTACAGTCGAACGCGACTCATCTCGTCGGCTCGGCGGCGTGGCTCAACTTCCGACGCATCAAGTGCGAGCGCTGGTCGAGCGGCAATGTCATCCTGCTCGGCGACGCCGCGCACACCGCGCATTTCTCGATCGGCAGCGGCACCAAGCTCGCGCTCGAAGATGCGATCAAGTTGGCTGAGGTGCTCAATCGTTCCGGCTTGTCCCTCGAAGCCGCACTCGACGAATATCAGGCGGAGCGAAGCCTCGAAGTCCTCAAACTTCAGAACAGCGCGCGCAATTCGACCGAGTGGTTCGAGACACTGGAGCGCTATACGCATTTCGAGCCTCTGCAGTTCGCTTACTCGCTACTCACGCGAAGCCAGCGCATCAGCCACGAGAACCTCCGACTGCGGGACCGCGAGTGGCTGGAGACAGTCGAGCGCTGGTTCTGGAAGCGCGCAACCGACGGCCGCTCAAGCAAGGCCGCGCCACCGATGTTCGCGCCACTCAAGCTCCGCGGAATGACGGTTGAGAATCGAGTGGTCGTCTCGCCGATGGACATGTATTCGGCGGTCGACGGCACGCCCAACGACTTCCACTTCGTCCATTACGGCGAGCGCGCGATTGGCGGCGCGGGCCTCGTCTTTACGGAAATGACCTGCGTGTCGCCGGAGGGACGGATCAGTCCCGGCTGCACCGGCATGTGGAACGCCGGCCACGTCGCGGCGTGGAAGCGCATCGTCGATTTCGTGCACGCGCAGTCCAAGGCGAAGATCTGCCTCCAGCTCGGCCATTCGGGCGGCAAGGGCTCAACCGGGCTCGGCTGGGAAGGCAGCGACCTTCCACTGGCCGACGGCAATTGGCCGCTGATGGCGGCAAGCTCCGTGCAATGGTCGCCGGTCAATCAGGTGCCTACACCAATGACCCGCCCTCACATGGACATGGTTCGCGACCAGTTCGTCGCGGCGGCGCGAATGGGGATCGAGGCCGGGTTCGACATGATCGAGCTTCACGCCGCGCATGGCTACCTGCTCTCCGGCTTCATCACCCCGCTGCAGAACAAGCGCACTGACGAATATGGCGGGAGCCTGGAGAACCGCCTGCGATACCCGATCGAAGTGTTCGCGGCGATGCGCGCTGCGTGGCCGAGCGACCGCCCGATGTCGGTGCGCATCTCCGCCACCGACTGGGCGGGCGAAAACGGGATCACGCCGGAAGAAGCGGTGTTGATCGGCGAAGCCTTCGCGCGCGAGGGCGCGGACCTGATCGATGTGTCGGCGGGCCAGACCTGGGCCGGGCAGCAGCCGGTCTATGGCCGCATGTTCCAGACCCCGCTCAGCGACCGCATCCGCAACGAGGGCAAGCTCGCCACGATGGCGGTCGGCAACATCTACGAGCCCGACCACGCCAACTCGATCCTGGCCGCCGGCCGCGCCGACCTGGTGGCGCTCGCAAGGCCGCACCTGGTCGACCCCTTCTGGACCCTGCGGGCCGCGGCCCAGCTCGACTATCGCGACATCGCTGTCCCGCCGCAGTACCTCAACGGCATGAGCCAGCTCGCGAGGAATTTTGCGCGTAGCCCAGAAGCGACTCAATCACTCAAGGTCTGAGGTAACAGCATGCCTGCCCATCTGATCAGCGGAATTGGCGTAATAATGATGCTGACCTTGCCGATGGCCGCTCCGGTGAGCGCGCAAAGCCTGCAGGCCCGCAAAATCCCTGACGCGCAATTCATCCGGGTCGAGTTCATCAAATTCAGGCCGGGCGGAGAAGATCGCGCGTTCGAGCTCGAAGATAAATATTTTACGCCGGCGTGGAAGAGATCAGGCCTCACACCGCCTCTTGAGCTTCATCTGCAGACAGGACCTTGGGATAGAATCTATGTCTACGAGCTGAAGTCGGGGATGGCAGAAATGGAATGGCAGGTTTCGCCTGACCGAGCCAGGTTCCTGAATGCTCTCTCTACCATTGCCGGAGGCGAAAGGGAGGCTCTTAGAATTACGGCGGAGTGGGACGGCCTTGTCGAGCGAAGAGAATCATACGTCGGACACCGGCATCCCGTTCACTGAGTCTTGCCCTAGAGCGCCACCGGCTCCGCGAATACGCCGCCGGCTTCGAGGCCGCAGGCCCAGCAGATCACCGCCTTCACGGGATCGGTCCGGCGCGCTTCGAGGGTCACCACCCAGCCCACTTCGAGCGGGTCGGTGGAGTGAAGGCGGAAGCCGTCGCTCGACAGGTTGACGATTTGCGCTTCGATCTCGCCGGCTTGGCAATGTACACGAACGTCGACCGTCGCATCGACGCGTGTTTCCCTGGCGAGCTCGGCGCCCTCCAGGATGGGTTCGTGTTTCATCTCTAGTCCACTTCAATGTGCAGGCGGCGTCCACTCCGCGACTGCACCGGTTCCACTGACAAAATCCTGACGCAGATTGCTTAAGGAGCCACTGAAGGAACTTAGTTGCAGATTCGTTTACCGTGCCGGGCGGTAAACCCGGAAGCTATGCGGCGGGAGCGTGACGCTGAACGCGCTCCGGCCCTTGTTCCGCGTATCGGCCGACAGCGCGATCCTTGCACCGCTCGTCACCTCGACAAGGGGAGCGTTGGCAGCAAGCGAGACGGACACCGCCGCCGGATCGTCGCGAAAGTTCTCAACCACGAACGCGCCATTGTCGTAGGTGAACAGCGCGACGTGGTCAGGCGCGTCGATCCGGACCGGCGCATTGGAAAACAGATATTCCTTGATCCGGGTGATCATCGGCTGGGGCAGCGAGTAGAGATCGCCGAAATTCTCCGGCATGGTCCAGAGGTAAAGCGTGCCGTTGGAATAATGGTTCATGAGGACCATCGGGAAGCCCTTCGCCGCCGCCACGCCGCGGATGATTCCCCAGCTGTCGTTGGTGTAGAAACGGACTTCGGGGAACAGCACCGGCTTGGTCTTGCCCGGCTCGCTCAGCTCCCTGCCGTTGCCGGCCCCGAAGCCGTCGAAATAGCGGTCGATGGCAATCGTGTGCCCGGTCGACTGCCATTCGGCGAGCTGCTCGAACCCGCGACCCTGCATGGCGCCGAGGAAGCCGGAGGTAACGATGACATTGGCGCCGGCGTGCAGGCTGGCATTCATCTTGGCGATAATCTGCGGATCGCTCGCCGCCGACTGGGTCAACAGGATCGTGTGAGCGTCAGAGGGGTAGTCGGGATAAAGCTCGATCGGAACGCCGAGGTTGCCGATGTAATTGTGGAGGAAATCCTCGCCGGTGGCGTGTAGCGGGCGGTAGCTCGCGACGCCGACGGGCTTGCCGAGCTCGCCGAGCACCGCGTCGACCTCATGCAGCGCGGCATCGGCTGCGGTCGCCCAGCCGGCGTTGGGATGTCCGCGAGTGATCGCGTCCCAATCGAAGGTCGTCTTCTGTTTGGTCCAGGGACGCGTTCCAGCGGGAGCGGGCGCGTCCTCGGCCATCGGGTGCCAGTTGAACAGCATCTGCTCGGGTGCCTTGGCGAACAGGCCGTCCCATAGCTGCTCGGCGTAGCGGTCGATCGCCCGGGTCCCGAAAGTGTCGGCCCAAACGCCAAGGTTCGCGCCGGGCCGGATGTTGGAGAAGTAGCGGTAGATTTCGTAGCTCTCATACTGCTGCAAGAGCTGGTCGGTGATGATCGGATCGCGGGTCTCGGTGCCGGTATAGATGGCATCGAACATCTGCGCTTCGTCGGCGAGATCATAGCCGAGGCCGTGGAAGTGCTCGTACCAGTTCGGATATTTGATGATGACGTGGACCTTCGGGTTTTCCTGCTTGGCGGGCCCGAGCACCAGGTCGCGGCTCACCTCATGCATCTTGTCAACGCGGTAGTCGGTCCAGCTGCGGTTGCCCTTGGCCGCGATGTCGGCGTCGGACTTGGAGGTGTAGAAAAAGAAGTCGTCGAGGATCACTTCGTCGAAGTGGCGCGAAATGAGGCGGACCGCCCGCTCGCATTCGGCGCGATCGGCGGGGTTCTCATAATCGAAGGTCCCGAACTGCCCGCCGGCACCCCCTGCAGCGAGGGTGATCCCGCCGGAAGTCTGGATACCCTTCGCCTCGAACTCGCGCTTCACCGTTTCGAGCTCGGCATCGGTGGCGAAGACGCGGTCGCGGTAAGCCTCGATGTAAACCTTGTCGAAGCGCAGCTGGGAGGAAGCGCGGGCGAAATCGTGCTCGAAGGTTGCGGGGTCGGCGAGCCGCTTGGTGTCGTGGACTGTGATGTAGATCGCGGCACGGAAGTTCTTGTAGGCGCCTGCGCTCGCTACGGCGGGTAGGGTCAACGCGGCGATTGCGACGAACAGCTCGACCAGACGCTTCAGGCGCATGAAGATTCCCCTCTCCTGTTAGCGCTATCATTACTGCTCCCGAAAGGCTGGGCAAGTGGCGCAACCACGAGCGGCCACTGTTCGTTTGGTGACTCCGGTGGAGCTGAGGCGAATGGTCCTAGTCGACTCCGAAGCGATTGCAGAAATCCGCTACGAAGCCCGTCAATCGACGCTCTTCGTCCGGTTCGTCGACGGCGAATGGTACATCTATTATGCCGTGCCGGCGGATGTGCACCGCGCGTTCGTTGCCGCCGATTCTCATGGCCGCTTCTTCCAGAGCCACATTCGCGGCCGATACGAATTTCGGCGCGGAGGCTAGTTCAGGCGCCGGTGACCGGCTCCGCCCACTCGCGCGCCTTCTCGGCGGCATTGAGCTCGCGGATCAGCGCGTCGACGGATCTGCTGAGCTCGGGCAAGAAGGTGATGTCGTGCCGGGCGCCACGATAGCTCTCGGTCATCAGGATCGCATCGATGAGGATCGGGACGACCACGCTTTCGGGATCGTCAAGATCAGCGAGCAGGCGCAGCTTGGCCAGAGCTTTGCGACGAGCCCCGAGCGGGTCCGTCATTGCTTCGGTTCTTCCAATCATCCAGCTCATCGGCGTCTCTCCCAGTGGCCACAAGCTTACGCCTTGCTGACGGATCGCCGGAAGCTCGCACTGGCGCGGCGCTCGCGCGGCTCGGCGCAGTTGACGTTAAACGCCAGGCGGCAAACAGCAGGCGAATGATTAGTTTCGACGAAGCACTCGCAGCCATTCACGAGTTTGCGCAGCCCTTGGGGACGGAGATCGTACCGCTCGACCAAGCGGCAGGACGCGTGCTCGGCAGCCCGGTGATCGCGGCCATCGACTCGCCCCGCACCGATGTCTCAGCAATGGATGGCTACGCTGTTCGAGACGCTGATCTAGTGGGCGGCCAGGCGACTTTCGCGGTGATCGGCGAATCCTTCCCGGGAAGCGGCTGGCAGGGAACCGTCCCGGCCGGCTCCGCCATACGCATCTTTACCGGCGCGCCGGTGCCTGCAGGCGCAGACCGAGTCGTCATCCAGGAGTTGGTGCCACGAAAAGAGGATCGGGCAACCATCCAGTCACTCCCCACCGGATCGCGCTGGATCCGGCAACGCGGCGCCGATTTCAAGATTGGCGATACGGTGATGGCGGAGGGTCGACTAATCGACCCGGCGTCGCTGGTTGCGATCGCCGGCGCGGACATCGCGGCAGTCGATGTCGCACGGCAGCCTCGGGTCGCACTTTTCGCCACCGGCGATGAGCTCGTCGACCCCGGCACGGCGCGGCAGTCGCCGCTGGGAGTGCCGGACAGCGTTTCTCCGGCACTCGCCACGTTCGCCGCGCAGTGGGGCGGACGCATCACCCTGCACCGTCGGCTTCGCGATGACCTTCCAGTAATGAGGCACGCTGCAGCCGATGTGATCGAACAGGCGGACGTCGTTGTGGTCACCGGCGGGGCATCGGTAGGAGAACGCGATTTTGCCAAGGCGATGTTCGAAGACCGCAAGTTCGAGCTCATTTTTTCCAAGGTCGCGATCCGGCCCGGCAAGCCCGCCTGGTTCGCAAGATCCGACGCGACATTGCTTCTCGGCCTTCCCGGCAATCCAACCTCGGCACTCGTCACTGCGCGACTGCTGCTCGCCCCATTGCTTGGCGCACTGCAAGGCCGCCCCGTCGATGATGGATTACGCTGGGAGTCTGCTCGTCTGAGTTCGGCGCTCCGATCCTGCGATGGGCGAGAGACGTTCCACCGGGCAACACTTTCCGGCGGCGAAGCCATTTTGCTGCCGTTCCAGGAATCGCATGCGCAAAAGACGCTGGCCGACTCCCAAATTCTCGTCCGGCAGTCGGCGTACGGTCCTGAAATGCCGGCCGGAACGTTCGTCCCCGTATTGCGACTCTAGCAGCCCGTCGGGGATCCCACAGGCGGGATCAGCGCATCCTTGATCGGCTTCACCCAGCTATCGGTTTTCATGTCCCACGCGATGAAGTCGCTATCGAACTGCCAATATGCCCAGCCGAAATCATGCCGCTGCGCCTCGCACCTGACGGCGGATGTGTAGGCGACGCGGAGGTCCATCGGCGTGCCGCTCTTGTCGTAGGCGCCGAACTCCCCAAGCAGGATGGGGCGGTGATTGGCCGCCGCCCAGGCGGAGACCTGGTCGAAGTCGGTGCGCAAGGCGGCACGATCTGCGGCGCTGCCCCAGGTGATGCCGTGCAGGTTTTTAGTCGCTTCGACCCAGCCGGCGCCTTGATGGGTGAAGTGGAACGGCTCGTAATAATGGAAGGTCACCAGCAGGTTCGGATCCGGTGGGAGTTGCAGCGTGGGCAGTTGCTTGAGGCTGTTCCAGCTGGTCGGTCCGACCACAACGATACGCGTCGGATTGGTCTTGCGAACATCGGCCAAAAGCTCGGCGAACAGGCTATTCCACGCAGCAGCATCGAGCGCCGCATGTGGCTCGTTCAAGATTTCGAACGCAACGTTGCGCGGCGCCCTGGTGAAGCGCGGTGCGACCTGGTCCCAGAAGGCAGTGAGCTTCTGCCGGCACGTGTCGACGCTCTCAGAACATTGATTGAAGTCGTGCTCATCTACGATGACGCCGAGACCTGCCTTCTGAGCCTCCCGAAGGACATCGTCGAGTTTGGCCAACCAGGCGGGATCGAGTTGGTTCTGCGCATCCATGTGTCGGAACGCGGCGAGGTTGAGCCGGACGAAATCGAAGCCCGCTTTGCGAATCTCGGCGAAGTGGCGCCATTGGAAGCGCCGCTTGCCGACATCATTCCAATAGGGGTCGTAGCCAAGCACGTTGACGCCGCGATGAAAGGGCGAATGGAAGACCGCAGGGACTGCCGTTGCGGAAGAGCTTGCCAGAGCAAGCGAAAGTCCAACGATTCTCTTCCACATGCTCTCGACTCTCCTGCGGATTGGCGCGGTTGTTTGGTAGCGCTAACAAGTGCATTCGAACAAGCGGGGAATGACCATGTTGAATCGCCGTGAACTAATGGTCGGGACCGGCGCTTTGGTTGCTGCTTCGACGCTGACCGCAAAAGCGCTGCGCAACGATGGGTTCGTTCAACGCGCTGGCACCTCGTTCACGTCCGGCGGAAGACCCTACCGCATTGTGGGCACGAACATGTGGTACGCTGCTTATCTCGGCGCCGACGCCCCGATCGGAAACCGGGACCGGCTGAAGCGAGAGCTGGACCGGCTTGCGGCCCTTGGGGTCAACAACATCCGGATTCTTGGCTCATCGGAATTCTCGCCGCTCAAGAATTCGGTGCGACCGACATTTCGCAACCGCACTTCGCACTTCAACGAAGCGCTGCTCAAGGGCCTCGATCATGCGCTGGCTGAAATCGGCAAGCGAGGAGTGACGGCGGTCATCTACGTCACCAATTTCTGGGAGTGGTCCGGCGGGATGATGACCTACCTCTATTGGACCAACGGCGGCCGCTATCTGAACATGAACGATCCGGCGCACCCGTGGCCCCAGTTTCCGGACATGAGCTCGGAATTCTACGGCCGTGCCGCGGCGGTGCGGATGTTCGACGACTATGTCCGCGCCGTCGTTGGGCGCCGCAACAGCGTCACCGGACTCCTTTATCGCGACGACCCGGCGATCATGTCGTGGCAACTCGCCAACGAGCCCCGTCCTGGCGGAAGCACGGAAGCCGGACGCAAGCACATGCCTGCATACCTCGCCTGGATTGGAGGAACGGGACGACTGATCAAGTCGATCGATCCCAACCATATGGTCACGACGGGAAGCGAAGGAACGCAAGGCTGCATCGAGGACGACCAATGCGTGATCGATGCGCACGCGCTGCCGCCGATCGATTACATGACCGCGCACATCTGGCCGCAGAATTGGGGGTGGGCTGACCCCAAGGACCTGCCCGGCACCTGGCCGACGACCGAGCACAATGTCCGGGAGTATCTGGCGCGTCAGGTCGCCTTGGCCAAACGCTTGGGCAAGCCGCTGGTGATCGAGGAATTCGGCTATCCGCGCGACGGCGGGAGCTTCGATCCAGGTACGAGCACGACTTTCAAGGACCGTTACTACAAGCTCATTTACGAAGGCGTGATCGACAGCGTCCAGGCTGGCGCCCCACTGCAGGGCGCCAACTTCTGGGGATGGGGAGGCGAAGGACGAGCTCAGCATGCGGACCACCATTTCGTCCGTGGCGACACGAGCTACCTTGGCGACCCTCCCCACGAGCCGCAGGGTTGGTACAGCGTATTCGACAGTGATGAATCGACGCAGGCCGTCATTCGCAACTACGCGGCGGCATTGAAAGCCTAGGCGCCGATCCTGAACATCGCGACCCCATGCGGTTCAACCGAGGCTTCGATCTTACCGGACCAACGCTTCAGCCGCTTGTGCGCCCATAGATCGCGGACGTTGGCGCGCACGCGCGGCGGATAGCCGAGCTGCTCGGCCGTGGCGGCGATATTTGCCGGCTGGCTCCCGCGGTTGAGCAGCAGAACTGCCCGAGCGCCACCGGCCAGCGGCTTCACCCAGACCTCGCGCTCGCCGCTTTTCCATACCCGATGTCCCTGTACCCCAAGGGGGTCCTGGTCGATTGCGATTACATCTGCGTTGAACAGGATCGATCGCGTCGTGGCGTCCATGTGCGCCACGTCGTTCCCTGCCATCAGTGGCGAAGCCATCATCGCCCAGAGCGAAAAGTGCGCGCGATATTCGGCGGGTGTCATGCCCCCATTGCCGACCTCTAGCATGTCCGCATCGTTCCAGTGGCCCGGCCCGGCGAAGGGCCAAAGCGGCTCGTTCAGATCGACGATCTCCAGAACGGTGTGGGCCCAGGCCTTATGCGAGTCGTCCTGCTTGTTGAAACTGTCGAAAATGTCGCCCGTCGTTCGCCAGGAATTGCCAATATTCTTCGCCCACAGCCACGGCCTGGCCGTCCCCCATTCACACATCGAAAAGACGATATCTCGACCGCTCGACCGCAGCGCGTCAGCCATTAAGGCATAGGCTTCTTGTGCATTCCGATCGCCGGTGAAGCACCAATCATATTTGAGGTAATCAACACCCCAGCGCGCATAGGTCAGCGCATCCTGATATTCGTGGCCCTGCGCTCCCGGACGAAACCCGCAGGTGAGCCGGCCGGCATCAGAATAGATGCCGAACTTGAGACCGAGCGAATGGACGTAATCGGCCAGAGCCTTCATGCCCGATGGGAAGCGCTGGCTGTCAGCAGTGATGAAGCCGTTGGCATCGCGCTGCCCGTGCCAGCAGTCGTCGATCACCACATAGCGATAGCCCGCATCGCGCATTCCCGAGCTCGCAATTGCCGCGGCAGTGTCGCGAACGATCTGCTCGTTTACGTTGCAGGCGAACTTGTTCCAGCTGTTCCAACCCATCGGCGGGGTGAGTGCGAGGCCATTGGGCCCCTTGTTCACGGCTTCCTGAGTCGTTTCCCCCTGACTCGGAGCTTGCGCCATCGCAGTCACGGCGGACCCTGAAAGGAGAATCCACAGAACGAATTTGAGAACGCTCGTCATTACCCTCCCCCGTCTTTTTCGACCTATTGCGTTAGCGCTACCAACACGCGATGCAATCGTGGAGGGGGAGATTCGTGGCTCGATTGCTTCGTCTGCTGTCCGGCATGCTGCTGGCTTGCGCATCCGTGCCATCGATGGCGCAGCCGCTGCCTCACCTGGTCGAAAAGGGCGGCCGCCACGCACTCATCGTCGACGGTGAACCGTTCCTGATTATCGGGGCCCAAGCCAACAACAGCAGCAATTATCCTGCGGAACTGCCGAAGGTCTGGCCTGTGGTCCGCCAGCTTCACGCCAATACACTCGAGATCCCGGTCGCGTGGGAACAGATCGAGCCACAGGAAGGACGGTTCGATTTCTCCTGGGTCGATACGTTGCTCGGAGAGGCGCGACAGAACCAGATGAGGCTCGTCCTGCTGTGGTTCGGCACCTGGAAGAACACCAACCCGCAATACACGCCCGAATGGGTGAAGTCGGACACGCGGCGCTTCCCGCGGGAGATCAAGCCCGACGGGACCCCGCACTGGGTGATGTCTGCGCATGGGCAAGCGACGCTCAAGGCAGACAGTCGCGCGTTCGCGGCGCTGATGGCTCACCTCCGCGTCGCAGATCCGCAGCATACGGTGTTGATGATGCAGGTTGAGAATGAGACCGGCAGCTACGGCATCCCGCGCGATTTCTCGGCGACCGCTCAGCACCTGTTTGCTCAGGCGATCCCGCCCGAGCTTTCACACCGTCTCGGCAAGAGCGGGACCTGGTCGCAAGCCTTCGGCGCAAACGCCGACCAGGCATTCAACGCCTGGTATGTCGCGCGTTATGTCGATCAGGTGGCCGCCGCGGGCAAGGCCGAGCTCGACCTGCCAATGTACGTGAATGCGTCGCTGACCGACCCGTTCACGCTCGAAGGGGTCCAGCATGGCGCGAGCGGCGGACCGAACTGGAATGTCATCGATATCTGGAAGGTCGCAGCGCCGCACATCGATATCGAGGCGCCGGATATCTACACGTCGGACTACGCGAAGTACGCGAAGTACATCGAAGACTATCGTCGACCGGACAACCCATTGCTCATTCCCGAAACTGGCAATGACCCTCCCTTCTCGCGCTTCTTCTGGCTGGCGTTAGGCGACGGGGCGGTCGGATGGTCGCCCTTCGGCATGGATGCCACCGGCTACTTCAATTACCCGCTGGGAGCCAAGGAACTCGACCCCCAAACGCTCGATGCGTTCGCTTCCAAATTTGCATTGATCGCTCCGGTGTCGCGAGATTGGGCGAAGCTAGCGTTCGATCATCCGACTGCGGGTTTCGCCAGGCCGGAAGACGCCGCCGACCAGAGTGAGCTGTTGGGGCGCTGGAGGATCACCGCCAAGTACGGGCTGTGGCAGTTCGGGCTCGAGGACTGGGCAAAGACGGCGTCCCCCGAACGGAAAGCGATGCCGATCGGCGGCGCGGCCGTGATCCAACTCGGCCCTGACGAATTCCTCGTCGCCGGTTCCGACCTTCGGCTGCGCTTTTCCCTCGCGTCGCCCCGGCCGGGCGAGAATTCGCAATTCATCGACGTGCAGGAAGGAACATTTGAGGACGGACGCTGGGTGATGGAGCGGCTGTGGAACGGGGACCAGATTGACTACGGGCTCAACCTCACGAGGCCGGCGATGCTGAAAGTACGGCTGGGAACCTATCGATGAAGATTACGAACAGCGTCCTGGCTTTGGCCGCTTTGACAAGCCCGATCGCGCTTTCAGCGGCGGGATGGAAGAAGTCAGCGACCGGAATCGTCGTCAATCCGGCCACCGGACCGAAGGCGGTCCGACTGGAGCTATACGGCGACCGAATCGTGCGGGTGACCGAGAGTCCTGACGACAAGCTCGATGGCGTTTCGAGCCCCTCGGTGATTGCCCAGCCGACTTCCGAGCCCTTCACGGCCATCGAAGGCAACGGCAGCGTGACTCTCCACACGCGCCGGGTGACCGCGCGCGTCTCGCTGGCCGACGGCCGGGTGAGCCTGACCGATCCTTCCGGGAGGCCACAGCTCGCTGAATCTCGGGCCGCGACGTTCACGCCGGTGACGATCGAAGGTGTCGCCTATTTCGCTCTCCGTCAGCAATTCAATCGTGGCACAGACGAAGGGCTGTTCGGCCTTGGCCAGCACCAGCTCGGCCAGATGAATTACAATGGTGAGGACGTCGAACTCGCCCAGCACAATATGGACGTCGCGATCCCGTTCCTGCTTTCGACGCGCAACTACGGACTGCTGTGGGACAATCCATCCATCACCCGCTTCGGCAATCCGAAGCCGTACGCCAAGGTTGGCGCTGCCGAGGACACGCTGCAGGTGAACGGCGGCGCCGGGTGGACGGCAACTTACTCCATTCATGGCAGGCAGTTTGCCGAGCGCACCGAACCCGCGATCGACTATCAATATCTCGAAGACCGGACGCACTGGCCCGCGGGAACGCGGACGTCCGACCTGGCGAGCACCGTCCCGGGCCTGAGCGTTACCTGGCAAGGGCGCGTCGTGCCGACGGAGAGCGGCCTGCATCGGTTCCGGCTCTACTCGTCAAGCTACGCCCGGGTTTATGTCGATGGTCGCAAGGTGCTGGACCGTTGGCGGCAGAACTGGAACCCGTTCTACCATCTGTTCGACCTGCAGATGACGGCCGGAAAGTCGGTCGAGATCCGAGTCGAGTGGGAACCTGACGGCGGCTACATCGCGTTGCAGCACAACGGCCCGCAGCCCGAGGCCGACCGGCATTCGATCAGCTTCGCTTCCGAAGCGGGTCACGCGATCGATTATTACTACATCGGAGGCGACAATCTCGACCAAGTGATCGCCGGTTATCGGCACCTGACAGGTAAGGCCGTGCTCGCTCCCAAATGGGCTTATGGCTTCTGGCAAAGCAGGCAGCGCTACGAGACGCAGGATCAGTTGCTTGGTGCTCTCGCCGAGTATCGCAAGCGAAAGCTCCCGCTCGATAATATCGTGCAGGACTGGCTTTACTGGCCGCAGGACGCCTGGGGCTGCCAATGTTTCGACTTTAAGCGCTTCCCGGATCCCAAAGGCATGGTCGATGCCGTCCACGCCGCCAATGCGCACATCATGATCTCGGTCTGGGCCAAATATTACAAGGGCCTGCCGACGTTCAATCAGCTCGACTCGGTGAACGGCATTTATCGCCGGATGACCGACCCTCGTCCGGACGAGCCAAAAGACCCAGACTACGTCAAGACGATGTACCTTGACTGGGTCGGCCCGGGCTACCTCAACGGCTTCTACGATCCCTACAACAGCCAGGCGAAGCGCGTTTTCTGGCGTCAGGTCCGTGACGGCGTCATGTCGAAGGGGTTCGATGCACTCTGGCTCGATTCCGACGAGCCCGATTTCCATTCGAACATTTCGATCGACGAGACCGCGCGGCGAATGAGCCCAACAGCCGCGGGGCCCGGCTGGGCGCTGTTCAACAGCTACCCGCTGATGCACGTCGACGGGGTCTATCAAGGCCTGATCGACTACCGCCCGGCTACTCGCCCGTTCATTCTGACGCGGTCAGCATTCACCGGTATCCAGCGCGACAGCGCCGCAGTTTGGTCCGGCGACGTGGCATCCCGTTGGGACAATTTCCGCGAGCAGATCGCGGCGGGTGTGAACTTCTCAATGTCCGGCGCGCCGAACTGGAGCACCGATATCGGCGGGTATACGATGGAACCGCGCTTTCTGAAGCCGACTCCCGCGGACCTCGACGAATGGCGCGAGCTCAACCTCCGCTGGTTCCAGTTCGGCGCCTTCTCTCCACTGTTCCGGAGCCATGGCGAGAACATCCATCGCGAGATCTTCGAAATCGCTCCGGCAGGCTCAGCGATGTACCGATCGATGGAATATTACGACCGGCTCCGGTACCGGCTGATGCCCTACATCTACACACTCGCCGGCGACAGCTACTGGCGCGACAGCACAATCATGCGCGGGCTGGCGATGGATTTTCCAAGCGATCGCCGCGCCTGGGTTGTGAAGGACGAGTTTCTGTTTGGGCCGGCCCTGCTCGTCGCCCCCGTCACGACTTACAAGGCGAGAAGCCGCAGCGTGTACCTGCCAGCGGGGGCGAGCTGGTACGATTTCTACTCCGGGCGCATAAGCCCCGGCGGTACGAACGTCGTTGCGGCCGCGCCTTTCGAACGCATTCCATTATTCGTCCGTGCAGGCTCAATCATCCCGACGGGGCCCGCGATGCAATATGCGCTCGAACAGGCCAATCCGGCGCTCACCCTAAACGTCTACACGGGCGCGAGCGGGACGGCGTCGGTCTACGAAGACGACGGGACGAGCCGCCAATATCTGAACGGCAAATATTCCCGAATTCCCTTGCGCTACGATGAGCGAACCAAGACGTTGGCCCTAGGCACGCGCGTGGGCAGCTGGTCCGGTATGGCCGCCACTCGGATGATCCGCGTGCGCTGGATAAAGGCCGGGCGTCCGCTCGATCTCGACGCAGCCGACGCGGTGATCACTTATTCGGGCTCACCGGTTACAGTGAAGATGCGCTAGACGACGCCGCGGCCTCGGATGGTCACTCTTGGGACTAAGCCTTCCTCCGAAGGAAGGTCGATCAGCAAAGCTTCCGCAGTTCGGCTGAAAGGGAGCGGCCGGCCATCCTGAAAGCTGACCCGCTCGATCACCGCATAGGGCAATGCTCGACTCCCCAGAGCATTGATTCGCGCCGTCGTGGGCACATCGAGGAAGAAGGCGTGAAGCGCGTCGCCCGAACGCGCAAAGCGCACATCCTCGCCCGTGAATGGCTTGGCATCGCCCTCATTGAGCATCCCCGTCGGAAGTTTCGTCGGCCCCTCCCCGAATAGGCGCCACGGGCGAGTTCCGTAAATCGCCTCCCCGTTCAGGCGCATCCAAGCGGTGATGCCATCGAGCACAGCCTCTTCTTTGTCGTCGATCGTGCCATTGCCGCGCACCGGGATGTTGAGCAGCAGATTGCCGTTTTTCGAAACGACATCGACCAGCCGCTGGATCACCTGCTTTGCCGTCTTGTAGGCATTCTGCTCGTAGATGCGGCGATCGTAGTGCCAATTGCCGATGCAGGTATCCGTCTGCCACGGCTGAGGCCGGATATCGTCCAGGAAGCCGCGTTCCACATCCTCGACCATTGCCCGGCGTTGGAGTCCTTCGAGCTTCTTGCCGAAGAGGACGACATCGACGTCGCCGCGCCAGCTGATTGCCTGATTGTAGTAGTGCGCAGCCGCATCGAGCCCCGTTTGTCCGAGCGGTAGGCCCGTATCGTCGAAATAGACGAGGTCGGGTCGGTAATCCTCGACCAGTTGCTTCTGCCGCAACAACCACTGATCGACAAAGCGGCGGTTACCCGGCGGCGCGCTCTCGATCCACTGTCCGTCACGCTTGTCGTGCCAGGCGTTCATCTCCGCCGCGGATGTCATGCCGTCCGGCGCGACGTAATAAGGGCCAGTATAGAGGTCCTGCGGGTCCAGCCCGTCCCAATATTTGCCTTTTCCGTGGCGCTCCCTCAGCCAATAAGCGTCGTACCGGCGGCCACGCATTGGGCCCTCGGCATCATAGCCATAAGCTGGCTGGTACCAGTGCCACGCATGGCTCGAGTGATTGGAAACGCCGAACTTCAGTCCAGCCTCGCGAACCAGCGGCGCCCAGCCTCCGACGATGTCGCGCCTTGGGCCGACGCGGGTGACGTTCCAGTCGTGATGTTTGCTCGCAAACAGGTCGAAATTGTCGTGATGACATCCCATCGCCATGAAGTAGCGGGCACCCGCGTTCACGTAGCGCTTCAGCAGATATTCGGGTTGCCAGTCCTCCGCCTTCCATTGCCCGATAATGTCGATGAACCCGGAGCGGCTCGGGTGCCCGTAACGACGCACGTGATTCTCGTAAGGCGTCTCGCCGTGCTGCCACGGCTGAGGTCCCTGGAGATACATCAAGCGCGCGTACCAGTCGCCGAATTCCGGCTGGCACTGGGGTCCCCAATGCGCCCAGATCCCGAACTTTGCGTCGCGGAACCAGTCCGGGACGCGATAATGGTTCGCGAGCGAATCCCATGTTGGCGAAACTGGTTGGCGGGTCTCCATCGAAAGCGCTGGAGCGGCGGTCGATGCCATCGCGCTGCCAAGAAAGCCGCGTCTGCTAAGCCGATAATCGCCCGTCCTCATTCGCCAAGCTTTGCAAGTCCCGCGGTTACGCGCAATCTCGCGCGATGATCCGCGTAGGGCTTGTCGGCTATGGGTTGGCGGGATCGGTGTTTCACACACCGCTGATCCGTGCGTGCGAGCGAATGCAGCTTGCGGCCATCATGACCTCACGTGAGGCCCCTTTGCGAGTGCGCTCGCTCGGCGAGCTGATCGATCGGTCCGAGCTGGTGGTGATCGCGACCCCCAACCGGACCCATTTCGGAATCGCCAAAGCTGCTCTTGAAGCTGGCAAGCATGTCGTCGTCGACAAGCCCTTCACCGTCACTCTCAAGGAGGCGGATGCACTGATCGCACTAGCTGATCAGCGACATTGCGTGCTCAGCGTCTTCCTCAATCGTCGGTGGGACGCGGATTTCCTGACCGTTCGAGACCTCCTGCCTCGCCTTGGTGACGTGGAACTGTTCGAAGCTCATTGGGATCGCTTCAGGCCAGAGATCAAACAGGGGTGGCGTGAGCTGCCTAAGCCTGGTGGTGGCGTATTCAGCGATCTTGGACCGCACCTGATCGATCAGGCGCTGCAGCTATTCGGTATGCCTGAAATGGTCAGCGCGGATATCGGCAGCCAGCGTGACGATGCGCGCGTCGACGACTATTTCGACGTTACATTTCATTATGGCAGCCTGCGTGTCTGCCTTCGCTGTTCGACGCTCGTCGCGGCTCCCCGTCCGCGCTTCGCGGTCCATGGGACCGCTGGCTCATTCACCAAGAACGGGCTGGATCCGCAGGAGGCGCAGCTCAAGTCCGGCATGGATCCCCGGCAGCCCTGCTTCGGTCTCGACCTTGCTGACGGATTGGTGGTGGACCCGAGCGGGCACGCTCACGCGGTGCCGACGCGGCACGGAAATTATCGCGCCTTCTACGAGGGGGTGGCGGACGCCATTCTCGATGGAGCTCCAGTGCCCGTCCCGGCACAGGAAGCACGGGACGGACTGGCAATCATCACCCTCGCTCGCCGCGCCGCGGCGCAGGGGCGCCGATTGGCTGTCCCGGACGCCAGTTCGCCGGTAGGGTAACCGCCGGCAGGGTCACGGATGTGCTTCCCCGAAGATCGCGCGACGATGCACCGATGCTCAAGGTGTAGGTGCCCGCAGCAATCCGCCACGTTCCCCTCACTGCGTCAAATGTAGCAAGCAGCCGAGGATCGATATCAACCTGAGCCGATTTCGACTGACCCGGCGCGAGTTCAACTTTTGCGAAGCCCACGAGACGACGCGGCGCCTCCCACCCCCCAGCGGCGGGCGAAATATAAACCTGTCCGACCGTCATGCCGGCCCGGGTCCCGGTATTGCGAAGCGTGAACCGGGCATGGACGCGGCCGGGGATTTCCGCGGTCGCGACGATCGGACCGTATTCGAAACTGGTGTAACTGAGGCCGTGCCCAAACGGGAACAAGGGTTGAAGGTTATTGCGGTCCATCCATTTGTAACCGACCGCGGCGCCTTCCGTGTAGTGTATCGTGAACTGATCCATCTCGGTCCTCCCGCCCGGCCTTATCGGGCGCGGCAACTGAGAATCGCTGGCGTAAAAGGTAACTGGCAGGCGGCCCGACGGATTGACCCGTCCAGTCAACACGTTGGCGATCGCCTTGCCCCCTGCACGACCAGGATACCAGGCCTCGATGATCGCTGGCACTCGTGCTGCCCAAGGCATTGCCACGCCGGCATTGGTTTCGAGCACAACTGCCGTCTTCGGGTTCGCCGCGGCAACGGCTTCGATCAACGCATCCTGATTCCCGTCGAGCGCCATCGGCACGTCGAACGACTCGCCGCTCCACTGGGTAGCGAATACGATGGCGACATCGGCGTTCCTTGCCGCAGCGGCTGCTACGGCCGGGTTGGTTCCATCGACGAAATTTATTGACGCAGAGGGCGCGAGCGCGCGGATCCCCTCCAACGGCGACGACGGATAATACATCACGGGCCCGGGCCACGTAGCCGGTTGAAGGCCGGGCACGGCATTTCCCCCACGTGGATAGACCATCGAGGATCCGCTGCCCGAGAGCACGCCCTTGTCGGCGTGACCTCCAATGATGACGATCCGGCTTACGTTCGGTCCAAGCGGAAGGAGGTTGCCGTCGTTCTTGAGCAGTACGATGGCCTGCTCCTCGTCTGCCTGGCTCACTGCTTCGTGAGCGGCATAAGCCGCCGGCTCACCTTCCGACACGGGATTATCAGCAGCGCCTGTTGAATAAAGCGCCCACAAAACTCGCCGTGCCATGTCATCCAGGCGCGCCTGCGGCACGCGGCCGGCCAGCACCGCCGCCTTCAGCGGTTCACCGAAATATGGTTCCTTGTCGAACGGCCAGCCGGACTGCTGATCAAGTCCGCTGATCGCAGACTTGACGGTGCTCTCGACAGCGCCCCAGTCCGACATCACATATCCGCGGAAGCCGAAATCGCCCTTCAAGACGCCGTTCAGAAGCCAGGCGTTCTCACAGGCATAGTCGCCATTGACCTTGTTGTACGAGCACATGACAGAGCCTGGATTTCCGCGCTCGATCGCGAACTGGAACGCGAGCAGGTCCGACATCCGGGCCGCTTCAGGATCAATGATCGCGTCATGCCCTTTGCGGCCTGTTTCGAGATCGTTGATCGCGTAATGCTTGGCAGTGGAAATGATGTGGTTGGACTGGATTCCGGCGATCTCCGAGCCGACGATCGTGCCCGCGAGCAAGGGATCTTCGCCGCCATATTCGAAGTTGCGGCCGTTGCGCGGATCGCGTGCGAGATCGACGCCTCCGGCAAGCATCACGTTAAAACCAGACTCTCGGGCTTCGGCGCCGATCATCTGCCCACCTTTGAACGCGATGTCCGGATTCCAGGTGGCCGCAGTCGCGATGCCGGACGGCAACGCAGTGCGCTCGCGCTTCTTTTGCGCGCCGCCCTGCGTCGCGACCCCGACTCCAGCGTCCGTTTCCCACTGCGGCGTGATGCCCAGACGTGGGATTCCCGGAACGTAACCTGCAGAGCCGTAGCGAACGCCGGCGGGCGGATGTTTGCCCTGCCAATCGGTCGCAAAATACCCGAACACCAGCTGCAGCTTCTCGTCGAGCGTCATCTTGCTGACGGCCGCGGCCGCGCGCTCTTCCGCAGTCGGGACGGCTCGCGCCGCGACCAATGCCGGCGCTGCACACGCGATCAACATCGCTGACCGGAAACCGCTCGTTCGACTCATCACATTCTCCCCGCGCAGATTCATCTTCACTCGACGAGCAAAGAAACTTGACTTTAGTGGGAGCCCGCGCCGATTGGTAGCGCTACCACGCGCTTCATTCGAGGTCTGTTCGTCTCAATGGTTTCACTCGCTGCGATGCTCCCTGCCGATGCGACGGATGCGACGCTCGCGGGTCGCCTGCTGCTCGAGGACGGACCCACTCCAGTGCTGATCCGAAATGGGGCGGTCGAGGATGTTTCGCGCGTTGCCCCGACGGTCGCCGATCTCATGGAATTGGACGACCCGGCCAGCGTCGGAGGCGAGCGGCTTTTTCGGATCGATGAACTTCCCGTCGAACGGCTGCTCGCGCCGGTTGACCTTCAAGCCGTCAAGGCCGCGGGCGTCACCTTCGCCATCTCGGCGATCGAACGAGTCATCGAGGAGCGAGCGCGCGGCGACTACAGAATGGCCGCATCAATTCGCGACAAGCTCGAGGCGCGGATAGGCGGCGGCATTCGTGGCGTGGTTCCCGGCAGCGAAGCGGCGGCGCGACTCAAGGAAGCGCTGATCGACGAAAATCTGTGGTCGCAATATCTCGAGGTCGCGATCGGCCCGGACGCCGAGATCTTCACCAAGACGGCGCCTCTGGCGAGCGTCGGCAGCGGCGCAAAAATCGGTGTTCGTTCCGACTCGACGTGGAATAATCCGGAACCGGAAGTCGTACTGATCGTCAGCAGTCACGGAGAAGTCCGAGGCGCCACGCTGGGCAATGACGTGAACCTCCGCGATTTCGAAGGCCGCAGCGCGCTTCTCCTTAGCAAAGCGAAGGACAACAATGCGTCCTGTGCGATTGGCCCTTTCATTCGCCTTTTCGACCAGAGTTTCACGATGAATGATGTTCGTTCCGCGGAGGTCGAGCTCGACATCCATGGCGAGGACGGATTCCGGCTGCGCGGACAGAGCCGGATGAGCGAAATCAGCCGCGATCCGGAAGAACTCGTCCGTCAGGCGATGAGCGAGCACCATTATCCCGATGGGTTTGCCTTGTTCCTTGGCACACTATTCGCGCCTACCCAGGATCGTGACGAGGAAGGCCGCGGCTTCACGCACAAGATCGGCGATGAAGTACTCATTTCAACGCCAAAGATCGGCACGTTGTTCAACACGGTGACAACCTCGCGCGATGCGCCGCCGTGGACCTTCGGAACACGCGCTTTAATGCGCAATCTTGCAGAACGGGGACTAGTGGCGGGGACTTTGGAGAGAGTTTGATGTCCGATACCCTGAACCACATCATCAACGGCGAGAGTGTCGGCGGCGATGCCTCCGGCGAGAGCATCAATCCGTCGAATTTGGATGACGTCGTCGCGCGCTATCCGAAGGCGGGCGAGTCGGAGGTGAATCAGGCGGTTGAAGCTGCGCGAGCTGCCTTTCCAGCCTGGTCGGATGCTTCACCTGAAGTGCGTTCCGACGTTCTCGACAAGGCCGGATCACTGATCATGGCGCGCGCAAAGGAACTCGGCACCTTGCTGTCGCGCGAGGAGGGCAAAACCCTCCCAGAAGGGACGGGGGAAGTCATGCGGGCGGCCCGCATCTGCAAATATTTCGCCGGTGAGGCGCTGCGGCGGCATGGGCAAACTCTGCAGTCCACGCGTCCCGGAATCGATGCTGAGACTTACCGCGAGGCTGTCGGAGTTTTCGGCCTGATCACGCCCTGGAATTTCCCGATCGCGATTCCCGCGTGGAAGAGCGCGCCTGCGCTCGCGTTCGGCAATACGGTCGTGCTGAAGCCGGCAACTCCGACGCCAGCGATCGCTTACGCTTTCGGCGAAATCCTCGTCGAGGCGGGCGCACCTCCGGGTGTATTCAACCTTGTCATCGGTGAGGGCAACGTCGGTCGCGCGATGGTTGCTCACGATGGTATCGACGGAATCAGTTTCACCGGATCTCAGACCGTCGGCGCATCGGTGGCGGAAGGGGCCGCCAAACGGCAGGCACGGGTGCAGCTCGAGATGGGCGGCAAGAATCCGCTGGTCGTGCTCGACGATGCCGACATCGACCGGGCTGTCGTGTGCGCCATCGATGGAGCCTTTTTCGGTACCGGCCAGCGTTGCACCGCTTCGTCTCGGATCATCGTGACCGAAGGCATTCACGACCGGTTCCTCGAAGCCCTCGCGGAAAAGGCCCGTTCGCTTCGGGTGGGCGATGCCCTCGATCCCAACACGCAGATCGGGCCTGCAGTCAGCGAATCGCAGCTGGAGCAAAATCTCCGCTACGTGAAGATCGCCAAGGACGATGGCGGGACGATCCTGACCGGCGGCCCTGATCGGCTCGAGCTCAACCAACGCGGCTGGTACATGACCCCGACGGTGGTTTCAGAGACCCAGCCGCAGCACCGCATCAATTGCGAAGAGGTATTCGGCCCGGTCGCCAGCACGGTACGGGTACGCAATTATGACGAAGCGCTGGAGATTGCGAACCGCGGTCAGTTCGGTCTCTCCGCGGGGATCGTTACAAACTCACTGAAATACGCGCGTCACTTCCGCCGCAACATTCGCGCCGGGATGGTCATGATCAACCTGCCGACCGCCGGCGTCGACTATCACGTGCCGTTCGGCGGAACGCGCAAGTCAAGCTATGGCGCGCGTGAGCAGGGATTTGCTGCGGTCGAGTTCTACACGCAAACCAAGACTGCCTACATCTGGAGCTGAGCTATTGCCCGACGCGTCACGCCTGAGTGCCATTTATCCGAGCCTGAAAGGCAAGCGCGTCCTCATCACCGGCGGCGGCTCGGGTATCGGCGCGGGGATCGTTGAGGCATTCGCGCGGCAAGGTTGCGACGTCACTTTTATCGACATCAACAATAAGGATTCGGAAGAACTCGCGCAGCGCACCGGCACGCGCTTCTTGCGCATCGACCTGACCGACACGAGCGCAACCCAGCAAGCCATTCGCGAGCTGATCGACGAAGCGGGCTCGATCGATGTGCTCGTCAATAACGCCGCGAACGACGACCGGCATTCAATTGCGGACATTACGGAAGACTATTGGAACGACCGGTTGAACGTGAACCTCAAGCATCAATTCTTCTGCGCGCAGGCGGTCTTGCCTTCGATGCGTACGAAGGGCGATGGCGTAATCATCAACATGGGTTCGATCAGCTGGCACCTCGGCTTGCCCGACCTCCTACTTTACGAAACCTGCAAAGCCGCGATTGAGGGCCTGACACGTGCCTTGGCGCGGGAGGTTGGCCCCGACAACATTCGGGTCAATTGCGTTGTGCCGGGTAACGTCCGCACACCGCGCCAGCTCAAATGGTACACGCCCGAAGGCGAAGCCGAGATTGTGGATGCGCAATGCCTGAAAGGAAGGTTGGTGCCAGAGGACATCGCCGCCATGATCCTGTTCCTCGCCTCCGACGACGCCCGGCTGATGACCGGTCACGAATATTTCGTCGACGCTGGCTGGCGCTGAGTGACCGCCACAGCGCCCTCGCCGATCTGGCCGCTGAAGGCCGAGCTTGGCGAAGGTCCCGTTTGGGTTGAGCGCGATGAGGCCCTGTGGTTCGTCGACATCAAGAAGCAGCAGATACATCGCTTTGACCCAGCGACGCGGGACAAAAGCAGCTGGAACTCACCCGAACAGATCGGCTTCATTCTCCCCGCGGAAGGCGGAGGGTTTGTCGCCGGACTGCAGTCCGGACTCTATCGCTTCGATGAGGGCGACGGCAGCTTCGATCTGATCGTCGAGGTCGAGCCCGACAAGCTCGACAACCGCCTCAATGATGGCGTCGTCGATCCGTTGGGACGGTTATGGTTCGGCACGATGGACAATCGGGAAAAGGAGAAAACGGGCGCCTTCTACTGCTTCGATGCGGGGCAATTGACCCGGACTGACATCACCGGGATATCCATTACGAACGGTCCTGCAGTGTCTCCCGATGGCTCACTCGTCTATCTTGTGGATACGCTCAGGTGCACCATTGAGGTCGCCGACATCGCAAACGACGGGTCGCTATCGCGCCGCCGCGCCTTCGTGCGGATCGAGCCTCGCGACGGACATCCCGACGGACCAACCATCGACAGTGAGGGCTGTCTCTGGATCTCGCTCTACGCTGGGTGGGAAGCGCGCCGCTATTCGCCCTCCGGCGAGTTGCTAGATGCTGTCCGATTCCCAGTTGCGAACATCACTAAGCTTGCATTCGGCGGTCGTGATCTGAGGACCGCCTACGCGACGACGGCGCGCCAGTTGCTCTCGCCCGATGTAATCGCGGAGCAGCCGCTGATCGGCGATCTGTTCGAGTTTCAGGTCGACGTGCCCGGGGTGCCATGCCCGCTCGTGCGTCTCTGATCCTTTCCGTCCTGCTCGCGACATCCGCAGCCGCGGCGCCGACGATCGGTCCGCAATTTGGCAGCCATGCCGTAGTTCAACGCGGAAAGCCGATCATCCTCAGCGGAATGGCAGCGCCAGGCGAGCGGATCAGCGTCAACTTCGCTGGAGTGAGCGCATCAGCGGTCGCGGATCGGGCTGGTGCCTGGCATGTCACGTTTCCAGCGCTGAACGCGGGTGGTCCCTACTCAATCAGCCTGAATCGCACGGTGGCAGCCGATGACGTGATGGTCGGCGATGTCTGGCTGTGCTCCGGCCAGTCCAACATGGAATATCCGCTGCGCCGGGCGCTGAACGGCGACGGCGAGGTCGCTTCCGCTGGTGACGAAGATCTGCGGCTGATGAAGGTGGCGCAGCAGCTGGCCGATAGCCCGGCAGCGAGGTTCGCCAAGGCTCCCGCATGGCAGCGATCTTCGCCCGATACGGCGCGCGACTTTTCGGCCGCATGCACCTTCATGGCGCGCGATCTTCGGAAGACGGAGAAAGTGCCGATCGGCGCGATTGACGATACCTGGGGCGGAACGCCGATCCGCGCCTGGATGAGCGAACCCTCTGCGGCACTCAGCGGATACGCGGCCGAGGCGGGAATGCTCGACCAGTATCGGCGTGACCAAACGCAGGCCATCCGTCGCTTCGGCGATCAGTGGGGAAGCTGGTGGCGATCGAAGACGAACGATCGCGCCGGACTGGAGCCATGGCTGGCGAGCGATCGGTTGAAGTGGAGTCCGGTACCATCACTCGGGCTCTGGGACGACTGGGGTCCCGAGTGGAAAACCTGGATTGGATCCGCATGGATTCGAAAGCGAGTGACGCTCACCCCAGCTGAGGCCGCGCAGGCTGCCACCCTATCGCTCAGTGCGATCGACGACGAAGACCAGACGTTCGTCAACGGGATACCCGTGGGTGGCAAGAACGATCCGACCAACCCGCGCAGCTACCCTCTACCCAGGGGAGTGCTGAAGCCTGGCGCGAATGAAATCATGATCTTCGTCCGCAACGTGTGGGGTCAGGGCGGCTTCAGAGGTTCGGCAGACCAGTTCGCGATCAACTTTGCCGACGGTCAGTTCAAGCCTCTGACCAACGGATGGCAATATTCCAGGATCGCGGACTCGGTAGGTGACCCTCCGATTCCATCATGGAGCAACCCGTCGGGCATCTCGACCATCTACAATGCGATGGTCGCCCCACTGGGGCCGCTCGGCTTGAAGGGGGTGGCGTGGTATCAGGGAGAGGCCGACGTCGGAAAGCCGGGCTACGACCGCCGCCTCGCCGCATGGATTGCGAACTGGCGGAAGCAATTCCGCAGTCCCGACCTGCCGTTCCTGATCGTCGGTCTGGCCGGCTGGGGGAAGCGCGCATCGCATCCGGTCGAGAGCGGCTGGGCGAGCTTAATCAACGAGCAGAGAATTGCCGTCGAAAGAGATTCTCGAACAGCGCTGGCCAGTGCAATCGACTTGGGCGAACCCGCCGATATCCACCCGGCGAACAAGCAGGAGGTGGGGAGGCGCCTTGCCCTTGCGGCCCACGCCATCGTGTACCGGGATGGTGGAACCGTCGGTCCATTGCCGATAAGCGCGCGTCTCAATGGCGGGGTAGTTGTCCTCACTTTCAGCAAGCCGCTTCAGATCCTGAGCGGCGCAAACGCGAATGCGTTCGAACTATGCGGCCCCGCCGCCGGCTCCTGCCGCTATACGGACGCGCGAGTGGATGGGAGCACCGTGATGCTTCCAGCAGAAGCGCAGACCGCGACGCGGGTGCGATACGCCTGGGCCGACTATCCGATCGTCAATCTCTACGACCAGGATATGCTGCCGGCTCCGGTATTCGAAATCCCGATTCAGTGATTATTGCGCGGCACCTTGTTCGAGGTACCGCGATATTTGAGTGCAAACTCGAGCGCACCGCCGGTCGAAAGCTGACCGGTCTTCTCACGAAATAGCTCTTCCCAGGGCGTATTACTCTGCGGGATTGGCGGCGTGGGCTGCTCCTTGCGCGTCGCGATTTCAACCTCATCGACCAGCGCGTTGCACGTGCCGGCGCTGAGGTCGATGCGAATGACGTCGCCAGTACGCAGCCACGCCAGACCGCCACCGGCCGCGCTCTCCGGAGATGCATTGAGGATCGACGGGCTGTCGGAGGTGCCCGACTGACGGCCATCGCCAAGTGTCGGAAGGCTGGTAATGCCCCGCTGGAGCAATGCGTCGGGCGGCTGCATGTTCACGACTTCCGCGGATCCTGGCCAGCCGATCACTCCAGAGCCGCGGATCACGAGAATGCAATTCTCGTCGATGTCGAGCGACGGATCATTGATCCGGTGGTGGTAATCGTCGGAGCCATCGAACACGATCGCTCGGCCTTCGAATACGCCTTCCTGCCCGGGGCGCGACAGATAGCGCTGGCGGAATTCTTCGCCGATCACGCTGGTCTTCATGATGGCAAAGTCGAACAGGTTGCCGGAAAGCACGAGGAAACCGGCGCGCTCCTTCAGCGGCTTCGCAAAAGGATAGATAACCTCACGATCGGTCGCTTCGCGGCCTTCGAGGTTATCGGCTTGTGTGCGACCGGTGCAAGTCAGCGCCGTGCCGTCGAGCTTGCCCGCCTGAAGCAGTTCCCACATCACCGCCGGAACACCGCCCGCTCGGTGGAAGCGCTCGCTTAGATACTCCCCAGCTGGCTGCATGTTCACCAGTAAGGGAATGTCATAGCCGTGCTCCATCCATTCGCCCGTGCCGAGTTCGACCCCGGCATGCCGAGCCATGGCAACGATGTGCGGCTGGGCGTTGGTGGACCCGCCAATTGCCGCATTCAGCCTGATCGCATTGAGGAACGCCTCGCGCGTCAGGATCTTCGACGGACGGAGATCCTCATAGGCCATCTCGACGATCCTGCGACCGGACTCGTACGCCATGTGCGAGCGTTCGCGGAACGGTGCCGGGATCATTGCCTGGCCCGGGAGGGACATACCGAGTGCCTCGCTGATGGAATTCATCGTCGAAGCGGTCCCCATCGTGTTGCAATGGCCAAGTGAGGGCGCGGAATCCCCGGCCCGGCGGATGAATTCCTCCTCGTCGATCTTGCCTGCGCCAAGCAGCCTGCGCGATCGCCAGATGACTGTCCCCGATCCAACCAGCTCTTCTTCATGCCAGCCATCGAGCATCGGGCCGCCGTTGAGCGTCATCGCCGGAATGTCGACCGTTGCGGCCGCCATGATCGCCGCAGGCGTGGTCTTGTCGCAACCGGTGGTCAGCACGACGGCATCGATCGGGTAGCCGTTCAGAATCTCGACGAGGCCGAGATAGGCAAGGTTCCGATCGAGCGCCGCTGTAGGTCGGCGGCAATTCTCAAAGATGGGATGCATCGGGAATTCCATCGGAATCCCGCCCGCATCACGGATGCCGGCCTTGATCCGCTCGACAAGTTTCAGGTGCACTCGGTTGCAGGCTGCGAGGTCCGAACCCGACTGCGAGATGCCGATGATTGGCCTACCCGACCGCAGCTCCTCGCGGGTGTAGGCGTCGGCAACGTAGCGCTCGAGGTAGAGCGCAGTCATGTCGGGCCGTCCCGGCGCGTCAAACCATTCGCGCGAGCGGAAGGGGCGAGCAGGCTTACGTTCGGTCACGGCACTCGCCCCTGCTTGGTCAGCCTTCCATCTGCTCCAGCTCTTTGCCGCGAGTCTCGTGGACGAGCCTTTGAACAAGGAAGAAGCTGATCACCGCACCGATGGCGTAGAACGTGTAGCTGACGGTCAGCCCGAGCTTCGCAGCCATCACCGGGAAGCTGAACGTGATCAGGAAGTTCGCGAACCACTGGACGAATCCTGACACCGCCAACGCAGAGCCGCGGATCTGGTTCGGGAACATCTCACCCAGCATGACCCACATCACCGGGCCCCAGCTGAAGTTGAAGAAGATCACGTAGAGGTTGGCCGCAACCACGGCGATCGTGCCGAGATCCTTGGACAGGACCAGGTTGCCCTTCGGATCGAGCGAACCCTGGCTGAACGCGTAGACCATGACGAACAAGGTCACTGCCATGCCGGCTGAGCCGATGAGCAGTAGCGGCTTGCGGCCAATCTTGTCGATGACAGCAATAGTGGCGAAGCAAGCGGCAATGGAGACCACGCCGGACACGATGTTGATCGCCAGCGACTGAGCTTCGGTGAAGCCGGCGAGCTGCCACAGGGTCGCGCCGTAATAAAAAATTACATTGATACCGACGAACTGCTGGAATGCTGCCAGCATGATGCCGACCCACACGACCTTGCGGATGCCGCCACTTGGCGACGCAATGTCGCTGAGACGCGGGCGATGGTCCTCACTGAAGGTTGCCCTAATCTCGTCCAGCTTGGCACCAGCGACATCCGCGCCGAACAGGCTGGTGAGCACGCCACGAGCTTGGTCGGTCCGTCCCTTCGAAACAAGGTAACGAGGACTTTCCGGGATTAGGAAAAGCGCAACGAGGAAGATCGCGGCGGGAATCGCCTGCATCAGGAACATCCAGCGCCACGCTTCGATGCCACCCCAAAAGCGCGCCGTCGAAACGCCGGCGCTTTTTGCGAGG
>DASUZY010000095.1:0-17602 GCA_036376635.1 Sphingomicrobium sp. | reverse complement strand
GCGGCGAGCTTGCTGGTCACCAGGGCGACGATCAGCAGGACGACGACCGTGACCACGTCGGCGACGCGGTCGATCCGCAACGTATGAACGGGCTCGGTGAAGAAGAAGTTGTAGGCGAGTGCGGCCGCGACTCCGGCGAACAGCGCTGGCCCCATGCCCCACAGCACCGCCGCGGCAAGCACCGCGGGCAGATAGAGCATATCGACCGCCGACGTGCCCCAGCGCGGAGCAATCCAGAGACCGATGAGCGTGGAGAGCGCGACCATCGCGATCGCGCCCGCATAGCCCTGCATGCTGAGGGCGATCGAAGGATCTTGAGGCCGCTTCTCGATCATTCCGGATAAGTGCGCCCTGTGACGGCCATCGTCGAGTGGTCGGGCGACATTCTATACCGCACTGCAGCAAATCCACATGGAATCTTTATGAGGAGCGGCCGCACATCAAGGGGGTGACAGACATCACCGCCGACACCATCCTGCCATCGGGCGAGGCATCCAGCCATGGAACAGGCCATACTTTGCCCAAGCTGATGCTTGGCGCGATCGGCGTGGTCTATGGAGATATCGGAACGTCGCCGCTGTACGCGCTGCAGGCCACGCTCGACCCACGCTACCATCTGGGGACCAATGTCACCGACCTCTACGGACTGGTCAGCCTGATCTTCTGGACGTTCGTGTTCGTCGTGACGATCAAATACGTCTTCATCGTCATGCGCTGCGACAATAATGGCGAGGGCGGCAGCCTTGCCCTCTACGCGCTGATCCAGCGGCGACTGGGGTCGGCAGCGCCCCAGCGCTGGCTACTGATCGGAGCCTTGTTCGCGACCGCATTGTTCTTCGCCGACGCGATGCTGACTCCGGCGATCTCGGTCATCTCCGCAGTCGAGGGACTGGGGGTCGTGAGCGCCGATTTCCAGCCTTACATCGTCTGGATAGCGCTCGCGATCCTGGTCAGTCTGTTCGCCATCCAGCGATATGGGACTGACCGCGTCGGCAACATGTTCGGGCCGGTCATGCTGCTTTATTTCGCAGTCATCGCGGCAATGGGTGTGCGCAACATCCTTGGCCATCCCCAGGTCGTCCAGGCACTCAACCCCGAATACATCTTCGCCTTCTTCGCCGCGCATCCGGTCTTTTCGTTCCTGTCGCTGGGCGCGGTCGTCTATGCGGTGACCGGCACCGAGGCGCTCTATGCGGACATGGGCCATTTCGGGCGCAGGCCGATCACTTTGTCCTGGCTGTACCTCGTCTTCCCCGCGCTGATCCTCAACTACATGGGCCAGGCGGCAATGCTAATTCAGCACCCCCAGTTCGTGGACAACCCCTTCTTCCACATGGTCCCGCCCTCGCTGACCATTCCATTGCTCGTGATCGCGACACTGGCGACGATCATCGCCAGCCAGGCGGTCATCTCCGGCGCATTTTCCGTCACCCAGCAGGCGATCCAGCTGGGCTTCATTCCACGGTTGCGCATCACCCATACCTCGTCACGGGCGCGCGGCCAGATCTTCGTCCCCAGCGTCAACCTCGCGCTGGCAATCATGGTCGCCATCCTGGTCGTCGCCTTTCGTCATTCGGCGGCGATGCTTCCGGCCTACGGGCTCGCCGTCGTCGGAACGATGCTCATCACCACGCTGATGCAATATGTCGTCGTGTTCCGCATCTGGAAGGCGCCGCTGTGGCAGGCGGGCTTCGGGTTCGCGGTATTCATCACCGTCGACTGCCTGTTCCTCGCGTCGGGCCTTGCCAAGCTGTTCGAAGGTGCGTGGTTCCCGATCCTGGTCGGCATGGTCATCTTCACGCTGCTGACCACGTGGGCGAAAGGGCGGCAACTGATGCGCGCGCGGCTCGCCGAAGCGGCGCTCCCGGTTCCTGTTTTCATCAAGTCCGTCGCCCGGTCGGTGCATCGGGTGCGCGGGACCTCGGTTTTCCTCTCGACCTCTCCCGACGTGGTTCCGGCTGCCCTCCTCCACAATCTCAAGCACAATCAGGTGCTTCACGAGCGGGTCCTGATCCTCACCGTCAAGGTCGAGGATGTGCCCCACGTGGCAAGCGAGAAGAGGCTGGAGGTCGAGGATGCCAGCCACGGATTCTATCGCGTCGTCCTGCACTATGGGTTCATGGAAGACGTCGACATTCCGCGCGACCTGTCGAGCGTCGGCACCTGCGGCGAGCCGTTCAACATGATGAGCACCAGCTTCTTCCTCGGCCGCCAGAAGCTCATCGCGTCGAAAGAAAAGCCGGGCATGGCATTGTGGCGCGAAAGGCTGTTCGCCTGGATGCTCAAGAGCAGCGAAAGCGCGATGGAATTCTTCAAGCTGCCGACCAACCGGGTGGTCGAGCTCGGAAGCCAGCTTCAAATCTAGCGCAATAACGCTTGTTTTCTCTGCTCCCGGCTGCTGCATTGGCGACGGAGCGGGTCCGGCCGGGCCGACGAGCCCAGACTCCCGAGGGGAAGCATGGCCGATCAAGTTCGTCGCGTATCCCGACGGATCGCAGCCATTGCTGCATCGGCGGCGTTCGCCGGCCTGTCGCCGGCGCGAGCGCAGACCGCGAAGGAGCCCGACAGGCGAGCGATTGTCGTGACCGGCGAGCGGCAGTCCGCGATCAAGCTGATCCAGCCGATCGCAACGCTCGACCCCGACGCCATTGCGGCGACTGGCGCCACCTCGATGGCCGAGTTGCTGCGCGCGATCCAGCCGCTGACCCAATCGGCGGATGGGGAAGACCCGATCTTCCTGCTCAATGGCCAACGCACGTCCGGGTATCAGGAGATTGGCTCGCTGCCGCCTGAAGCCATCGACAAGGTCGAGATCCTGCCCGAGCCCGCCGCGCTGAAGTTCGGCTATCCGCCGACGCGACGGGTCCTCAACTTCATCACCAAAAGGGCGTTTCGACAGGTCGAGGTCAAGGCGACTCTCGGCACGACGACCAATCCGGGCAGCACGATCGCCAACGGCAATTTCAACCTGACCCGCCTGCATAACGACCAGCGCTTCACGCTCGCGCTGGAGAGCCGTCACACATCGTCGATCTACCAATCGGAGCGCGAGCTCGTGCCCGATCCCGAAGTGCTGTTCGACTCCATCGGCAATATCACGGGCTTGAACGGCGGGGAGATCGATCCCGCGCTTTCGGCGGCGGCCGGTCAGCCGGTGACGGTGGCACCCGTTCCGGCAGATCCGTCAAGTCGATCTAGCCTTGGCGCCTACGCCATCGCCGCCAACCAGCCACGCATCTTCGACCCGGGTCCCTACCGCACGATCCTCCCGCACAACGACGCTTGGAAGGTGGAGAGCGTCCTTGCCGACAAGCTCGGGGGCACCCTTTCCGGTTCTCTCAACCTGACAGCCGAGAAGAGCACCGACAGCCGCATTCTCGGTCCCGCCTCAGCGACTCTGACGGTGCCGTCGTCCAATCCTTTCTCGCCATTCTCGAACACCGTCCTGTTGCAGCGCGTGCTGACCGAGGCGCCGTCGCTCAAGGTCCGGCTGACGACGATCACCCTCCATGGCGGCGGAACGCTCCGGGGGGTCACCGCCGGGTGGCGATGGGACCTGACGGGCAGCGTCGATCAGAAGCTGACCACCGGCAAGAGCGAGAATGGCATCGACGTGACGGCGGCAAACGCTGCGATCGCGGGCGGCGCGGATCCCTTCGCGCCGCTGGCATCGTCGCTGGTCGCGGACCGGCTTGTCGATCGCGGACATTTGTTGACCCGGACGATGGGCACGAAACTCGTGGTCACCAACACGCCCCTCACCCTGCCCGCCGGCGAGGTGACGGTAACCGGTACCGCGGAAGCGGAGCGAATGACCACAAACTCGGTCACTCGAGGGGCCAATCCGTTCGATCTAAGCCTCGGCCGCACGCGGACTGAGGCCGGAGTGTCGCTCGATATCCCGATCAGCTCGCGCCGTGACAACGTGCTTGCCGCCATCGGCGACCTGTCCGCAAACGCGTCAATTTTCGCGCGACATGTCAGCGGCTTCGGCTCGCTCGCTGACCGGACGCTTGGCGTCACATGGGGACCGATTAAGGGCGTTCAGCTGCTCGTCCAGGACAAGAGCAGCGGCACCGCGCCGGAGATGGACAAGCTCGCCAGTCCCATCATTGTCGTCCCGAATGCAGCGATCTTCGATTATGCGACAGGCCGGACCGAAATCGTCACCCTGACCCGGAGCGGTAATCCAGATCTGCTGGCTGAACGGAAGCACGTGCGCTCGTTCGGAGTGAACGTGAAGCCGTTTGCTGGCGATGTCAGATTCAGTGCGACCTACGAACTTACCGACATTCGCAATCAGGTTGGCGATATCTATGCCGACACTCCATTGGTCGAAGGAATCTTCCCCGATCTGTTCGTTCGGGACCCGAGCGGCCGCCTGATCGCCGAGACCTTTCAGCCGACGAATTTCACTCTCCATCGGCAGCGCTCGCTCAACATGACGCTCTCGGCGAGCGGAGCGATTGGCAAGAAGCAGACGCCAAAGCCCGGTTCCCAAGCTACTGGCGACGGACGCGCGCATTTCTACGCCGGCGCGGGGCCGATCGTCCGCTTCACCGATCAGCTGCTGCTGCGTCCGGGCGCGCCCGTGCTGAATCTGCTTGATGGGGACAGCATCACCGGCAGCGGTACGCCGCGGGTAACCGGCTACTTTTACAGCGGCATCGGTTACCTTGGGAACGACCTCAACATTGGCGGGTGGTACCAGTCGGGCCAACGCGTTCGAAGCGACGTTCCTGCAAGCGACCTGTTTTTCTCGCCGATCTTCAAGCTGAACGTCCGGTTCGCCATCAGCGTCCATCACTTCCTGCGGAAGGAGGACTGGACTCGGCATCTGCAGGTCAGCATCGACGTCGAGAATGTGACGGATGCCCATATCCACGTCCATGATCGGGACGGAAACGTGCCGAACCGCTTCCAGCCCGACTTCCTCGACCCGATCGGCCGGACGGTAAACCTGATGGTGCGGAAGCTGTTCTAGCGTCCGATCAGATCGGCGGCGCGCAACGCGAGCTCGGTGCGGTTCTCGACCTTCAGCTTGTCGAAGATCGCGTGCAGATAGACCTTCACCGTTCCTTCCGTCACGCCGAGCTCGGCGGCGATGTCGCGGTTCCTGAGGCCCTGGCGGACGAGGTCGATCAGCTCCCGCTCGCGGCGGGTCAGCGGAGGGACTGACGCTGCGCGCTCCTGCGCCTGCCGAGTGCGCTCCGCGATTTCCGGGTCGACCCAACGTTCCCCGCTAACCACCGCGTCCATGCAATTCATCAGGAGTGCCGGATCCGAAGTTTTCAGCACCATGCCTTCGGGCTCCAAGCCGGCGGCGGCAAGCAACTGGGCATCGTCCATCCCGGCAGTGATCAGGACGACCTTCGGCCGTTTCCGGCCACGCGACAAACGCTGGAGCACATCGAGCCCGGAGCCGTCCGGAAGGTGCACGTCCAGCAACACGAGATCGGGCTTCTCCCGATTGAGCATGCCGTTCGCCTCGGCGACCGTTCTCGCCCGGCCGAGCAGTTCATAGTCGCTATCCCGAAGCAGCATGTCGAGCGCAGCGCCGATCATGGGGTGGTCGTCGACAAGCAGAACTTTGGTCACGCGGCTGCTCCTAAGGGAATACTGAAATGAAGGTCTGTCGATCCCGGCGCCGACCTTAATTGTAACGAGCCATGCGCTCGCTCCACGCGTTCCTTGAGTGAGCGTGGTTCGATTGCTTCGTCGCCGCTGACCTCCGGGAATCCTGATCCGTTGTCGTGAACGCTCAGCGACAATTGCCCGGACTGAACCGCCAGCGCGACGTCGATCCGGTCGGCCCCGCCGTGCCGGACCGCATTCGCCACCGCCTCACGCAAAAGCTGCTGAAGATCGAGCTGGAGGCGGAGCGGAATGGCGGCATCTTCGCCGTCGACTTCGATCCGGCACTTGACGGCCCATTGCTGGCTGAGACGCTCTGCGAGAGCCCGCAATTCGGCGACAGCCTCCGCAAGCTCGAGCTCGCGCCCCTTGCGCAACGCGAGAACGAAGCCGCGAATCTCGCCCTGCTCCTCGACCAGCAAGCGCTTCAGCTCCTCAAGATCAGTGCGGACCCGCTGGTTATCCTTTGCCGAGCGTTTGATCGCCTCAACGCGGAATGAGACGCCGGCGAGAAATTGAACCACGCTGTCGTGGACGTCGCGCGCGAGGGAGAGGCGAGTACGGGCGGCCGCGCCAATCTCGATCGCCGAGTGCAATGCGAAGCGGTCAAGCATCCCGCCGATCGACCGGCCGAGCTCTCTACCGAAGTCGATGAAGTCGACGGACAGATCGGGGATATCCCACACCGCGAGCCAGCCCTGCTGCGTTCCGGTCTGAACCTCGACAACGAGACCGTCAGTCATTCCGACCCGGCTAACCTCTTCGGGGTTCAGACGGGCGGACGCGCGATCGAAACGGAAATGGCCTTCCGGCTGGCGGGTAAGGGCGTGGTCCTGGCGAATGTCGAACAGCAACGTCGAGCCGTCCAGGTCCCTTGCAAGTGCCTTGCAACCGCTGAGCGCAATTCGGCCTTCTCCGACGAGGGCAGTGCAATCCCAGCATTCTTCCCCATGGGCGCCGAGAATCAGGGCCGCGCTCCGCGCGCCGGTTGCGCTCCGGGCGAACGTCAACGCGGCGATCAGGGGATCCTGAGCTTCACTCAGGGCCGGATCGACATCGTCGATTGGGAACGAAAGACGAGTAAAGCGCTGATGGACGCCGAACCAGATGAGCAGCAGCGACAAGATAACGAGGTGGCCGCTGCGAACGACGAAGCGCTCAATCTCGAAAGTCTCGCTACCGGCGACCAGCAAACCGGCTAGCAGATGAAGGAACACCAGCGCGGTCGCGGTGAGAGCAGTCTCGCGCCAGCTCCAGCGGATCGCAGCGGAAAGCAACGGCAGCACGAAAAACAGAAAGAACGGACTGGTCGTCCCGTTCGCCGAGAAGACGATCGCGGTGAACACGGCCATGTCCAGCGCATGCGTTGCAACGGCAAGGCGCGCGTCGAGCCACCAATTGCGCCAGGTTACGAGCGCGATCAGGATCGAGAGAACTTCGTAGGACGCCAGGAAAACGAAAATGCCGGCGGCTTCCTGCGCTGCCTCTGCACGATCGAGCAGAAGCGCGATCAGGAAGCAGGTGATCAGCATCACGCGGCCAAGCGCGATCACGCGGCCGCTTTGATACCGGAACAGGTTCTTTGGCGCGCTAAGCTGCGGCAACGACCCCCCCTTGCCCGTCGAATACTAACCTATGACACAAGAAGGATTAAGTGAAAGCGCGAAAAAGTCGCGCTTCCTGATGCTCGTTAGTGCCCGACATGGTTACGAAGCGTATCATCCCGCCTGATGACCGATCAGCGTACACTCGAATATCTCGAGCGCCGCGCCGAGCAGGAGCGGATCGCTGAGCAGCAAGCCGCGAGCGAGCCGGCGGCGCGCCGTCACCGCGAGATGGCTGAGGAATATTCTAGGCTCATTCGTTCGTCGGCCGACGAGCGCAGCGGAGCGGGATCGCTTGAGGGTGGAATCCTGTCCAAGGAGCTCCGGCTGGTCCGCTAAAGCTCTCGTTGGACTTCAGCCGGCCATCCGCTTGGCGCCGAGGCCAAGCACCATCTGATTGGCCCGCTCGTATGCCAGCGGCTTTCCGAACAGATACCCCTGGATCGTATCGCAGCCGAGATCGCGCATCCGCTCGAAGTCCTCGGCGGTTTCGACGCCCTCGGCGGTGACCGACATGCGGAAGCTCTTGGCAAGCTGGACGATCGACTGGATGATCGCGACATTCTCCGGCCGCGACCCCGCTTCGCGGACGAAGCTGCCGTCGATCTTCAATTTGTGGAACACGGCCTTGTTCAGATAGCCGATCGACGAATAGCCGGTGCCGAAATCGTCCAGCGCAATGCCGACGCCAAGCGTCCGCAGGCGCTTCAGCACGTCGAGCGTCGAACCGTTGTCGCCGAGGAACACGCCTTCGGTCACCTCGAGCTCGATGCGGTTCCCCGGTACCTTGTGGCGCGCGAGCGCCTCGCTGACGATATTGGGCAGCGCCGGCAGGATGATCTGCTTTGGGCTGATGTTGAGCGCAACGGTGATCGGTTCCGGCCAACTGGCCGCGGCGCGGCAGGCTTCGTCGATGACGAACTCGCCGATCGCCGGCATGAGACCGGTTTCCTCGGCCACCGGGATGAACACGCTTGGCGGAACGAACCCGCGCTGAGGATGATTCCAGCGGATCAGCGCCTCGAACCCGACGAGCTTCTGGGTTCTGGCGTTGATCAGCGGCTGGAAGACCAGGTGGAACTGCTTAGAGGCGACGGCGGAACGCAGGTCACCTTCCAGACGGACGCGGTCTTCCTGCTCGGACTGCAATTCCGACGAGAAATAGCGCGCAACGCCGCGGCCCGAATCCTTCGCCTGATAGAGCGCGAGGTCGGCCTTCAGGATGAGATCGTCGACGGTCGCTCCATCGATCGGCCCGAAGGCGCAACCGATCGAGACTCCGATGCGGATCTCGGTCTGGTCGATCATGTAGGGTTCTTTAATCGTCTGGATGATCCGGTCAGCGAGCTGCTCGACCTTCTTGCGGCTCTGCGCATCGTTGATGACGATCGCGAACTCGTCGCCGCCCATCCGTCCGACGGTCCCGTTGGCAGCAACTTCATCGACCAGCCGCTTGGCCACGGCCCGGAGGACGGCATCGCCCTTCGGGTGGCCGAACGTGTCGTTGACAGGTTTGAAGCCATCGAGGTCGAGGAACATGATCGCGCAAGGCACATTGCCCGAGGTGGCGCCGCGAAGAGCTTCGCCGAGCAACTGGCGGACCCGGCCACGGTTGGGCAGGCCCGAGAGCACGTCGACATTGGCCAGGTGAGTCAGGCGCTCCTGCGTCTGGCGGATTTCGGTGATGTCGGAGCCGACGCCGCGGAAGCCCTCGAACCGGCCGGCGGTATCGATCACCGGGTCGCCGGTCATCGAGATCCAGCGGGAGCCGCGGGGAGTGGTCAGTTCCATCTCCAGCGCATTGAACGGCTGCTTTTCAAGCAACACCTTGCCAAGCTCCGCATGGCCGCCGAGCAGCGCCGGAAATGAATGGCCGAGGAGTTGGCTCGCCGGCTTACCGAGCATCGTGCTCATTCGAGCGCTGATATAGGTCACGCGATTCTCGCCATCGACCGACCACAGCCAGCCCACGCCGCGCTGCTCATATTCCTGCAGGAGCAAGGCAGCGCTTTCGCTTTGCGTTCCGACGTCAGCGTTCATCTTCAGCTGATGGAAGGCCCAGCGCGCAACCGTCATCACTCCCGTGATCGAAACGCCAAGCGTGAAGACGATCGATAACATGTGCTGCGACGGCACCGAATGGCGGCCGAGCAGCAGCGCGCCCGCGACGGCTACGGTAAAGGATACCATCCAGGCCATTGCGCACTGAGGCACGACGACAAGGCCGAGACCGGCGACGCCGAGGCCGGCCATGACCGACGCGGTGACGACCTGCCCACCCGGATTAAGGAAGGCGAACGAATAAAGCGGGAGGCTTAGAAACGTGATCGCGCGAAGAACCGCCTCGCCAACCAGGAACCACTGCGGCACGCGCCGGCCCGAGCGGCCCACGCAGGTAATCGACTGGGTCCTGGTAATGTGCATCGCCGTCAGATTGACGGCGGCAACCACAGCTACCCACGGAATAAGCCAGACATCCGTTGGCCCGCCCCAAAGGGCGGCGCTCATGATCAGCGCCGCAATGATATTGGCGGTGGCGAAAAATGGTGCCAGCTGAGCGCGCGAGATCAGCTGGACGTCTCTCAGCGGCGAGCTTTCCGATTCCGGTTGCTGCGCAGAAACACCCGCCGATTCCCCTCCGGGAAGCCGCGCCGAAACCAACCTCTTGTAACGATCTGGAGCCTCGTACATCCGCCCGCCGTTTCACGTCCTGCGAGCGCTCTAATCAAAGAGAGTTGAAGCCGAGTTAAGGCATTTCAATTGCTCTGGAAGAAAATCAAACGGCTGTTGCTGATGCAAGTTAGCGAATAGGTGGGGTTCCCTCGAAGAATGCTGGCGCTCGCAATGGCGGCTGACCCCCTCTATATCCCTCAGCCAATGGCAACAGACAGCGCGACCCTGGACCGGCGGGCGACATCGTCTCGGCGCGTTAGCGATGCACCGAAGATCCAGTCGCCGGCGGAGCCGATTGCCCGGGGCATGGGCCTCAACAAGCCATTCTTCGACGACAAGAACCGTGCCTTCTGGATCCTTCAGTCGATCGGCTGGGGCGGATATTTCATCCTTCGATCGATTTCCGGCTTCGCCAATTCGATGGGATGGATGTGGCTCGTCCACACGCTCCTCCTGACCGCTACCGGATACTCGCTCACGTTGCTGATGGCGTCGCTGTTTCGCCGGCTTATCCGGATGACGCCGATCTGGACGCTGGCGCTCTCACTGATCGCAGTGATGCTCGCGTCGACGGCCTACTCAGTGATCGAGACGTGGAGCGTGGCGACGTTCCTCAAGCCGACGTCGAAGCCAGAGGTGATCCAGTATCTCGGCGCCATCCTGCTCAACACCGCCCTGCTCGCGGCCTGGTCGGCGCTTTATTACGGAATCAATTACTTCCTCTTGCTCGAAATCGAGATCCGGCAGCGCGAGAAGCTCGAGGGCCAGGCGTCGACGGCGCAGCTCGCCATGCTCCGTTACCAGCTCAACCCGCACTTCCTGTTCAACACCCTGAACTCGATTTCCACGCTGGTGCTGCTGAAGCAGACCGAGCGGGCCAACGCGATGCTCGCGCGTCTCTCCTCTTTCCTGCGCTACACGCTGGCCAACGAACCGACAGCCAACGTCACGCTCGCGCAGGAAGTCGAGACGCTGAAGCTCTATCTTGAGATCGAGAAGATGCGCTTCGAGGATCGGCTTCGCCCGCATTTCCGAATCGAGCCGGAAACCATTGGCGCCCGCCTCCCTTCATTGCTCCTTCAGCCGTTGATTGAGAATGCGATCAAATATGCGGTCACGCCGGCGGAAAATGGGGCCGACATCTGGATCACCGCCGCCCGTGAAGGACAGGCGGTGAGGGTCGAGGTGGCCGATAATGGTAATGGCGAGTGCGCCGAGCTGTCAGCGAGTCCGTCGACGGGGGTCGGACTGGCGAACATCCGCGACCGGCTGTCGCAGGCCTATGGCCCGGGGCATCGCTTTGAGACCAAGAAGAACGAGCGGGGGGGCTTTAGCGTTATCCTGGAAATTCCTTACGAGACCGGAGACAAAACCTAATGAGCATCCGGACCATTTTGGTCGATGACGAGCCCTTGGCGACCCAAGGCCTGCAGCTGCGGCTGCAGGCGTTCGATGACGTCGAAATCGTCGCGACCGCCGCCAACGGCCGAGAAGCCATCCGCCAGATCAAGACCCACAAGCCCGATCTCGTCTTTCTGGACATCCAGATGCCCGGTTTCGACGGATTCTCGGTGATCCAGGGATTGATGGACGTGGAGCCGCCGCTGTTCGTCTTCGTGACCGCGTTTGGCGAGCACGCGTTGCGAGCCTTCGATGCCCAGGCCGTCGACTATCTGATGAAGCCGGTCGATGAGGACCGGCTTGCAGCGACGATGGACCGGGTTCGGCAACGCCTGAACGAGAAGCGGAGCGCGGAGGAATCCGAGCGGCTCAAGGAAGCGCTCGCCGAGCATGCCCCCGAAGCTGCTGAAGAGCTGGCCGACGCAACTCCCGATGCTCACGCGGCCAACCGCTATGAAAAGATGATCAATATCAAGGACCAGGGCCAAATTTTCCGGGTCGATGTGGATACGATCGAGCGGATCGATGCGGCGGGCGATTACATGTGCATTCAGACCGGCGACAACACACTCATCCTTCGCGAGACCATGAAAGACCTTGAAAAGCGCCTCGACCCGCGCCGGTTTCAAAGGGTTCACCGTTCGACGATCGTCAACCTCGACCTCGTCCGTCAGGTGAAGCCGCATACCAACGGCGAGTGCTTCCTGGTGCTCGATTCAGGTGCGCAGGTGAAGGTGTCGCGCAGCTATCGCGACGTCGTCGCTCGCTTCGTCCACTAGGCGATTGGCAACTTCACCGTAACGCTGGTCCCCAGTCCGACGGTGCTGCCGATATCGAGTGAGCCGCGGTGGCGCTCGATGATGTGCTTGACGATGGCCAGCCCGAGGCCGGTTCCGCCGGATTCGCGGCTGCGCGCTGCGTCGACACGATAAAAGCGCTCGGTCAATCGCGGAAGGTGTTCGCGCGGAATGCCCGGGCCGTGATCGGTGACGGTGAGCGTCACCCAGGCCCCGTCTCGGTTCGCCACGATCTCGATCCTGGAATCCGGCTTGTCGCAGCCATAACGGATAGCATTGCCGAGCAGGTTGTCGAGAACTTGAATGAGCTGGCTGCGATCGCCCCGGACAGGGGGCAGATTGTCTGCCAGCGAGGCGACAATCTCACATGCGCCGTTCCGCTTGCCGTGCCCGACATTGGCAGCCGACGTTGCGACGACGTCCTCAAGCTCGACTCGCTCTCCGGGAGCGACGAAGCGGTCGGCTTCGATCCGCGAAAGGCTCATGAGATCTTCGATCGTTCGAAGCATGCGCCTCGCTTCGTCGCGGATCGTGCGCCCGAAATTGGCGCGAAGTTCGGACGAAAGATCTCCTTCCTCCGCCAGGGTCTCCGCATAGCCAAGCACGGTTGAAAGCGGGGTGCGGAGCTCGTGGCTCGCGTTGGCGACGAAATCGACGCGCATCTTCTCGGCGGAGACGGCATCGGATCGATCACTCATACGAATGAGCGTTGCGTCGGGCCAAAGCTGCCGGATGATAAGCCGCCACGGGCGACCGGGCTCGACAATGCCGGTCGCGTCTATCTCGCCCGCCTTGTGAGAAAGGATCAGTTCAAGCGCCTGGGGGTGACGGATGGCAAGCCGCACGTCGCGGCCGACGATGCCGTTACCGAGAAGCCTGCGAGCCTGCACGTTGGCAAAGCGTATCGTGCTGCCTTCGACAACCAACGAAGGCTCGTCCAGCGCATTGACCAGCGCTCGTTCATGCTCGCCGAGCATCACCATCAAGGGCTGTGTAGCCGATTGGTCGGATTCGGCCATGTCGGGAACTTGGCGGCCCCTCGCTGGGGGCGAAGGGCCGCCTCCGGGGAGAGCCTAGAAGGAGAACTGGCCGAACAGGCCGATTTCGTCGTAGGTGCCGTCGAGCGGACCGCCGATGGTGCCGTTCGACGTCGCGATCAGGCCGTGGTTCGCCTTCTCGCGCTTGTAGACCAGCGCAAGATCGAGCGGCGGGATCGGCTTATAATCGACACCCGCGTTGAAATAGCGATCCTTCATCGTCGGATTGAGGTCCTTGCTGGGCTTCACCCAGTCATACCGGCCGAACGCGAGAATCTTCGGCGTGAAGGCGAAGGAGCCGAAAGCCGACCAGCCATCCGACTTGTCGTTCGACACCGAGTTCACCGTATTCCAGTTCTTCGCAGCAAAATATTCGATGCCGGCGCGGATCCGCTTGTCGGTGTAGGCGGCGAGCGCGTCGAATCGGCTCGCAGTGTGGGGAGTTGCAGTGCTCGGCAGGTTCGCGGCGCTCTTACCGAGCTTGCCAGTATAGCCGCCGACAGCGAGCGTAACCGACTTGATTGGATTGACGCTGACGCGGCCTTCAAGATCGATCGTATCCGACTGACGGGCGAGCGTCTTGTAGCCCGCGCCGTTGACGGCCGAGATCTGATAGCTGACCAGATTGTTGCCGAATGTGCCGAGGACGTGGACGCCCCAGTCGGCCGAAGTTCCGAACTTGGTCCGGTCGATCAGCGTATTCTCGACAAAGCGGTATCCGTAGATGCCTTCGACGAACGGAACCCAGGGCAGGTCCGCGGCGCCGATCCGCACCGCGAGCGCAGGATCGAGCTTCGCCTGGACGAACGCCTTCTTCAGGTAGACCAAGGTGTCCTTGCTGGTGCCGTTCGAATTGTAGCGGAAGTCGGTCGTGACGTTGGCCGAGAAGACGTTGTTAAACTTGTGGTCGATGCCGATGTAAAACCGCTTCAGTTCCGTCTGCGTGCCGTTCTGCGCATTCTTCGTCGTGTTGCCCAGGAGATCCGTCGACTCCTGGTTGATGTTGCTGACATTGAAGAACGACTTGCCGCTGATCGTCGTGTTGGCGAACCAGCCGCCCTTCACTGCCTTGTCGAGCGGCGGAATTTCCTTCGCCACCTGAGCGACCTGCACCTGGCTCGCCTGAGTTTGGGCGAGGGCGCTAGCAGCCTGCGTCTGGGCGGCATCGGCCTGCGCCTGAGCAGCTTTCGCCGCCGTTTGAGCGGTCTGCGCCTGTTGGATTGTAGTCTGCCGCTCCGATTCTTCGGCGTCGATTCGCGCGGTCAGCGCGTCGACCCTGGCTTCGAGCTCGGCGATCCTGGCATCGCGCGGATCGGCGTGCACCTTGTGTGCGACAGCGTGCTTGCGCGGCTTTGCCAGGCTCGGCGAGGCGGAAGTCAGCGCCAATGCGCCAAGCGCGGCCCCTGCGGCGAGCCGGTAACGAACCTTCATTGAATTGGCCCCTTCTGGTTTGCGGCCCCCCCGTGGAGCGCTTTGAAAGGCGAGTCCGGAAACTCGAATCAGCGGTTAGGCGGGCAATCCGAATGATCCGGTGACGGCCATTGGTCGGTTTTATGACAGTCGTTGAGCAGCCGGTCCGACCGGGGGGTCAGCCGCCGGATTGGGCGAAATGAAACAGCAACAATGCGGTCACGCGCTTGTCACTGCGCGGGCCTAGCCGGACCCTGATGGCGTGAGGCCATCTCCAGAAACGACTTTCCGCGTTCAGGGGGATTTCTCAAAATGACATTCTATATCCGTTCGATCGCTTTCGCCGCAGCCGCTGCGACCTTGTCGGCAGGGACAGCGAGCGCCGCGATCACCGGCGCCGGTTCGACTTTCGTCTATCCAATCCTGTCGCGCTGGGCGGCCGACTATAAGAAGGCAGGCGGTGACGAGATCAATTATCAGTCCATCGGTTCGGGCGGCGGCATCGCCCAGATCAAGGCGGGCACCGTCGACTTCGGTGCCACCGACAAGCCGCTGGACCCACAAGAGCTCGCCGGAGCCGGACTGGCACAATTCCCGGTGATAATCGGCGGCGTCGTTCCGGTGATCAACATTCCGGGTGCGAAGCCCGGTCAGGTCAAGATGAGCGGCCCGATCCTCGCCGGAATCTATTCGGGCCAGATCAAAATGTGGAACGATCCGCAGATCTCGAAGATCAACCCGAGCCTCCACTTTCCGGCGAAGCCGGTCACCGTCGTCCACCGCTCCGACGGATCGGGCACCACGTTCAACTTCGTCCATTATCTCAGCCAGGTGAGTCCGACGTGGAAGAGCAAGGTCGGCGAAGGCACCTCGGTCAACTGGCCGACGGGCGTCGGCGGCAAGGGCAACGAGGGCGTGGCCGGTTACGTCAACCAGATCCCCTATTCGATCGGCTATGTCGAATATGCCTACGTGCTGCAGAACAAGATGGCCTACACGTTGATGCAGAATTCGTCGGGAAGATTCGTCTCTCCGAGCGCGCGCAGCTTCGCTGCGGCCGCATCGCACGCGAACTGGGCTGGAGCGAAGGACTTCTTCCTGGTGATGACCAATGCACCGGGCGCCGATTCCTACCCGATCACGGCTTCGACATTCGTGCTGATGTACAAGCAGCCGAAGAACGCCGCCGGTAGCGCCTCCGCACGCAAGTTCTTCAACTGGGCGCTGACGAAGGGACAGCCGCAGGCGGCGAGCCTTGATTACGTCCCGCTTCCGGCTCCGCTGGTTAAGCGGATCCAGGGTTATGTCGGCGCCAGCATCAAGTAGGCCGGATCATTAGATTCAAGGGCGGCCCGTCGGCAACGACGGGCCGTTCTGATTTGGCCTATGACTGCACTCGCCAGGCGGAGGCCGAGTAGGCGATGAATGCGATCAGGGCGATGGCGGCCAGCCCCAGGAGATAGTGTCCGCTCGCGAGCCAGTAGAAGATTGCGGCGACGACGGCCGAAGCCGGAATCGTGATGATCCAGGCAATCGCCACATCGCCCGCGATCCCCCAACGGACCGCCGAGGCGCGCCGCGCAGCGCCGGCGCCGATCACGCAGCCGGTAACGGTGTGCGTCGTGGACACCGGAATCCCGAGCCAGGATGCGACGAACAGCATGATCGACCCGCCTGCAGAAGCGCTGAACCCCTGGTGCTGCGACAATTTCGTGATTCGAGTGCCCATCGTCTCAATGACTCGCCAGCCGCCGGTTAGCGTCCCCAGACCCATCGCCACGTAGCAGCTGAGTGCCACCCAATTCGGCACGGCAAAATGTCCGTGGAGATAGCCGGTCGAATAAAGCAGCACCGTGATGACCCCCATGGTCTTCTGCGCGTCGTTCAGGCCGTGGCTCAGCGACAGCGTGCCGGATGACAGCAAGTGAAGGCCGCGGAACGTCCGCTCGGACCCGCTGGCGCTCGCGCGCACTCCCAGCCAGCTGGTCACCAGCATGATGAGCATCGTCAGGATGAGGCCCAGCACAGGCGAGAGGACGATCGCGATCAGCGTCTTGTTGAGCCCGATCCACTGGATGCTTGGAAAGCCTGCGTGAGCGACGCCGGCTCCAACGATCCCGCCGACCAGCGCGTGGCTGGACGAGGAGGGGATGCCCTTCAGCCAGGTAACGACATTCCAGAACATCGCCCCTACGAGGGCCCCAAACACCACCGCAGGAGTGATCAGGTCCTTGTCGATAAGACCCTTGCCGATGGTGTCCGCGACCTTGTGGAGTGAGGGCCATTGGAGCGCGAGGAAATAGGCACCGAAGTTGAAGAAGGCGGCGAAGCCGACCGCCGCAACCGGGCTCAGCAGCCTCGTCCCGACGACCGTGGCGATTGAATTGGCGGCGTCGTGAAGGCCGTTGAGGAAGTCGAACGACAGCGCAACGACGATGAGGCCGATGAGAAGCGGGAGTGCCAGGCCGTGCATCAGGCGTGATCGATGACGATGCCGTCGATTTCGTTCGCAACATCCTCGAAGGCGTCGGTCACCCGTTCCAGGTTTTTGAAGATCTCTCTGGAAACGGCGAACTGCAGCGGATCCGTCCGCGCATTCTGGAAGGCATGCCTGAGACCGATCGCGTGGATCTCATCCGCCTTTCCCTCAAGGCTGACCAGCCGTCCGGTCAGCTGATGCAGCTTGGTGCCATTGGCGCCGAGGTTGCGAAGCAGGGGAACAGCCTCGGCAGTGACGGTCGCGGCCTCGCAGATCAGCTTGATAATGTCTTTCATGCCCGGCCGAAGTTCGTGCAGTTCATAGAGGTCAATCGCCCGGGCGGCGGCGAGCATCTCGTCGATGGCATCGTCCATCGCCCCGATCAGCGACGTGATGGCGCCGCGGTCGAACGGGGTCAGGAAGGTTTTGCGGACCTCGGTCAGCACCTGGCGGATCAGTTCGTCCGCTTCATGCTCCCGGTCCTGGATCTGCTTCAAAAGTTCCGCGGTCGTGACGCCGTCGTCGGCAAATTGGCGCAGCGCCTCGCCAGCCGCGACCAAGGTCGCC
>DASUZY010000094.1:0-32988 GCA_036376635.1 Sphingomicrobium sp. | reverse complement strand
TTGAGCTGCCGCTCGACCACCATCTGCGTGGCGATGCCAGCATGGTCCGTGCCCACCACCCACAAGGCATCCTTGCCGCGCAGGCGTTCCCGACGCGTCAGGATATCTTGCAGCGTATTGTCGAGCGCATGGCCGATGTGGAGCGAGCCGGTGACGTTGGGCGGCGGCATGACGATCGTCCACGGCGTCGCCTCGGGACGGTCGGGCCGGAACAAGCCCTGGCCCTCCCAATGCGCGTACCAGCGCTGCTCGATCGCCGCGGGGTCGAAGGTCTTGGGAAGCTCGGTCATGCCTTGGCGCGACTAGCGATGCCGCGCTGCAGCATCAACCTCGCTCGGGCCTCGCCTGCGTCGCTGGCTCCGAGGCGACAGGCGCCCTTCCACCGATGTAGCGCGTGGTCCAACCAAAGAACTCGTCATACCACTGCACCGAATTCTTCGGTTTCAACACCCAGTGGTTCTCGTCCGGGAAGATCAGCAGCCGCGACGGGATATTGCGGCGCTGGAGCGCGGTGAAGGCAGCGATTCCCTGCGTGTACGGAATGCGGAAGTCCTTTTCGCTGGTCACGACCAACTGCGGCGTCCGCCAGTTCTGGACGTAGTTGACCGGGTTCCATTTTTCGAACTCGCCCGGCGCCTCGTAATAGGGATGGCCGCCATGCTCCCATTCGTCGAACCACAGTTCCTCGGTCTCATAGGCCATGGCGCGGGCATCGAAGACGCCGTCGTGCTGGATGATGCACTTGAACCGGTCGGGCCAGTTCCCCTCGATCCAGTTCATCATATAGCCGCCGTAGGAGCCGCCCGCCGCGCAGGCGTTGGTGGCGTCCAGCTGCGGATCGTGATCGGTCGCATAAGCGAGGCCAAGCTTCAGGTCCTGAAGCGGCCAGCCCCCCCAGTTCTGGTGGATGGCGTCGGTGAAGGCCTGGCCGTACCCGGTACTTCCGTGGAAATCGACGCTGACCGCCGCATAACCGGGCGCCGTAAACAACCGCGGGTTCCAGCGATAGGACCAGCTGTTGCTGAAAGTGCCCTGGGGCCCGCCGTGGACGAGCAGCAGCACCGGCAACTTGGCGGTCACAGCGGCAGGCTTCAACTCCCAGCCCCATACGCGATCATTGTTCGCGCCAGTGAAGTTGAACTTCTGGAACGTCACCGGGTCCAGCTGCGAGAGCAGCGCGCGGTTGACGTCGGTGAGCCGGGTTGCTCGTCCGCTTGAGTCCAGTCGATAAACGTCGTCCGGGGCCATGATGTTGTTCATCGTGACGATGGCGCCCCCATCGGGCAGCGGATGGACGTTGTCGAAGTGACCCTCGCCAGTCAGCCGGGTGATCGCGCCGGTACGCGCGTCGATGCGGAATACCGGCTGCTCCAGCGTATCCTCCGCGGTTACCAGCAGGCTCCGGCCATCTTTCGCCCAGGCAATCGAACCTACCGAGCGATCCCAGCTTTGGGTGAGCGGTCGCACTGCGCCGGTCGCCAGGTCGCGCAGCATCAGCACCTGCCGGTCCGCTTCATACCCTGCCCTCGCCATTGCGAAGTAGGCGAGCGTCCGGCCGTCCGGTGAAACCGTCGGCAAATTGTCCATGCCGTGATTTGCCGCAGTCAGATTGACCGGCATCCTGCTTCCATTTTCCGAGATCGAGAGAATGTCGAGATTGGTCGACAAGGGCTCGATGCGGCCGGCCTCACGAAGAGCGAAATAGACGGTGCGGCCATCGGGTGAGAAAGCGATCTCCTCCCCTCCGCCGAATGGCTTCGAGGGGGTGTCGCCAACCAGGCTCCCCGTGAGCGGGACCCCATTGCCGACCAGCTTCCCACCATCGACCACGAAGCCGAACAACCTAGACTTCACGCCCGGCTCCGCCCACGTATCCCAGTGGCGGATGAACAGCTGGTCGTAGGTGCGGCCTGATCCGGTCTTAGGCTTCGGCGGGAGCCCGGCACAATTGAGGTCCGCGCAGCGAAGATCGCGGTCGGCCCACACGACGAGTCGATCCCCCGATGGCGCAAGCTTGAACCCACCGACGTCCCCGGTGAAATGGCTCACCTGGACAGGGGCGGCGCCGTTGGACTTGCGGAACAGCTGGTCGTTGTCCCCGACCGCCATCAGGAACCACAGTGAACCGTCCGGCCCGAAAACCGCATCATGCCCCTTCGTTGCGCCAGCAATCGGCTGCGGAACCGCGGCGGGCCTCGTCAGGTCGAGCGAATAAAGCGTGTTGACGCGCTTGTTCTTGTCCCAATCGGTGTTCGACAGCGTGAAGATCGCCGCCCTGCCGTCAGGAGAGACTTCGAGCCCACCGAGACGATGCATCGACTGCATGTCGGTCGCGGTCATCGGGCGGGCGTGAGCCGAGGTAGCAGCGAACGCAGCGGTCGCGGCGGCCGCGGCGGCGAGGAGGAGCTTAGGCTGGATCATGCCGCAGGCGTAGCAAACCCGCGGCGCTCTGCAAGGACTAGAGCGGTCGGCCGGTAATTCGGGAGATCTCGCGCTTTACATGTTCGTCGACCATCTGTGGCAAATGCTCGTCGAGCCACTGCTTCAGCATGGGCCGGAGCATCTCGCGGATGATTTCCTCCAGCGGATTGACCGATGGAGCGGGCGGAACGGTGGCAGCAACGGTCTGAAGCTGCTCGAGCGCCTGCCGGCTCTTGCCTGCCGCATGCTCGTCAACGAGGGGCGGGCCGAGGTCGACCGGGGGCGCGAGCGGCTCGTTCAGCTCCAGCACGTCGTCTTCGTCATCGATCTCATCAGAATCGGCGGGCCGAACGCTGGTGCGCAGCCCCTTCTCCTCGGCGATCACCTTTTTGATCGACGCGAGGATGTCTTCCATCGAGGGTTCACGGCCGGTCGACTGCATCGCTGCCAACGATAGCTTCATTGGCGCGCCCGAGTCACGCCCGAGTCTTACTTAGCCGCGTTCAGGCGAGCTTGCTGGCGGCGGAGGGGTCGTTGCGGGGGCCGGCGAAGCGCCGGGGGCCACTCCGACGGCGACCGGCGGCGACGGATCGATCCGCGCCGAATCGATCTGCGGAGTAACGATCGGGTTGGCCGGCGCTTCCTCTGGCGAGACGGTCCGCGTCGCCACTGTCGGATGCCGGGGATCGCTAGCCCAGTCGTTCCAGTTGTTCGCAACACGGCGATAGTTGCCGAGAGGGTCGTAGAGCGGGCCGCCGTCGAGCCCGAGGTCCTGCGCCTGCGCCTGGCCCATAGCGTTGAGCAAAGTGAAGCCGTCGACGTAAGCGTCGCGCTTGGCGGTCACCAAAGCCACCTGCGAATTCAGCAGATCCTGCTCGGCGTTCAGCACTTCGATGATCGTTCGGGTGCCGACGCTCTGCTCGGCGCGGTTGCCTTCGAGCGCCAGTTCGTTCGCTTGAACGGCGACGGTCTGCGCCTGGATCGCGCCTTGCGAGCCTTGATAGTTGGCGAAGGCTGCCCGTGCAGCCTGCACCACGGCGCGCTCGGTCCCGACCACTTGTTCCAGCGTCTGACCCTGCTGTGCCTGCGCCTGGCGAATACGCGCCGCCGGAAGGCCTCCCTGGAAGATCGGGATGTTGGCGCCGAGGCCGATGGTCGTCTGGGTGCCCGTGTTGGGGAAACCGTTGGGGCTGTTCCGGGCCAAATTGTCGACGTAATCGCCTGACGCCTGCGCAGAAATGGTCGGCAGGCGACTGGCGCGCGCCACGTTCACGTCATAGCCGGCGGCGATTGCCTGACGGCTGATCGCGACGAGATCTGGGTTATCGGCAAGCGCGATCCGCACCGCTTCATCAGCCGTGGCCGGGAGCGGCGGCAGCGGCGGTGGCGGCGCCAGCACGCCGGGCGCATGGCCGATGACCTGCCGGTAGGTCGCCTCGCTGGCGGTCAGCGTGCCCTGTGCTTGGGCCAGCTGGGCACGCCCAAGCTGCAGCCGCGCTTCGGACTGCGCCACGTCGGTGCGGGTGAGGTCGCCGATCTGGAACCGGTCCTGCGTTGCCTGCAGGTTGGTCTCCAGCACCTTCACGTTATTCTGGTTGAGCTCGACGATCGCCCGGTCGCGGATCACGTCCATGTAGGCGGTGGTCGCCTGGGTGAAGACGTCGCCCTCCACGGCCTGGAGCGTGGCGCGGCCCGCTTCCACCCGTGTCTGGGCAGCACGGACCGAGTTGCGGACCGACCCGCCGTTGAACAAAGGATAGCTGAGAGTACCGGAAACGGACAAATTCGGTCCCTTGCCGCCGCTAATGAGGACTCCGGTCTGGGAGATGGCCCGGTTGACTCCGACATTGGCGCTGACCTGCGGCCGGCCGGCTGCCTTGGCGATGGCGACCGTGGCGTCGGTGCCTTTCAGAGTCTCGCGCTGCGCGGTCAGCGTCGGGTTGGTCTGATAGGAAGAAACCAGCGCCTCGCGCAGCGTGTCGGCCGAGGCCGTGCCGGCCATCAGCGCAGCAACGAGCGAAGCGGGAATATAAGATCGAAGCACGCTCAGTCCTTAAAAAGTGAATTCTCTGGGGCGGCGGAAGCCGGGCAGCACGGGCACGCCGGCATCGCCGATCGAAAGTGTTCCGAAGGCGCCGGCTGCCTTTCGGCCGATGACGAGCCGGGTGATTCCACGGTCGCTGATCGCGGTTCCCAGCCGACCGCCGTTAGCGAGTTGATCGACGATCGCCTCGGGAATGACCTCGACCGCACCGTCGATCAGGATTTGGTCATATGGAGCATTCTGCGGATAGCCCGCTTCGAGCGGACCCTGCACTGTCGCGATACCCTGCTCCCTGGCAGCCGCGATAAGCTCCGAATCAGTCTCCAGCGCAGTCACGTCGACACCCAAGTCCACTAGTACGGCCGCCGAGTAACCCGTCGCCGCTCCGACCACGAGCGCGCGATGTCCGGGCTTCACTTCCATCTGGGTGAGGATTTGGCCGAGCACTGCTGGCGCCGGCAGGAATCGACCGTGACCAACCGCGACTGCACGGTCGGTGTAAGCCAGCGGCCGGGTATGGCTCGGCAGGAAGCGTTCGCGCTCGATCCGGCCCATCGCCGCGAGGACGGCCGGGTCGGTAACGCCCTGCGGCCTCAGCTGACTTTCGACCATCGCTTCGCGAGCGGCGGCAAAATCGGGAATTCGTGCTTGCACGGTCATAGCTGTTATATGCCAGTAATACAGTGGAGCTTCAAGGGGTCCATATCCGGCGCCTGCCGCAGAGCCAACCTACATTCATCGAAAGTGCTACGGACGAACGGCAGGACTTGACCCCGGCGGCCCCCTCCGGCCAAAGCGCTCGCCTCCCCTCAAGGCCCGATGGCGGAGTGGTTACGCAGAGGACTGCAAATCCTTGCACGCCGGTTCGATTCCGGCTCGGGCCTCCATCACCCGTTTGCCGATTACCGGCGGACGTCCAGCTCCCCCGATAGAAAAGCGTCGATATCGGCCTGCGTGAAAAGGCTCGCGTCGCCTGGCAGGCTATGTTTGAGGCAGGCGAGCGCCAGGCCGTAATGAAGAGCTCGCTCGTGATCGGCGCCGTTGAGCAGGCCGTGGAGGACGCCGGCTGCAAAGGCATCCCCCGTGCCGATCCTGTCGACTACGCCACCAAGTGCGATCTCCTCGGTCTGATAGGCCCCGTCAGGCGAATCCATGCGCGCCGCGATCCGATGGCGGTCCGAATGGTCCAGGTGACGTACCGTGGAGGCAATGATCCGCACGTTGGGGTACGCCGCAAATGCAGCTTCTGCGGCTTCACGGCGGCGTTCCTCTCCATCACCGTCAAACTCCTGGCTTAACAGAAGCGAAATGTCGCGATGATTGCCAAAGAGGATGTCGGATCTGGCCGCAAGCTCGCCCAGAGCCGTCTTCGCGTCCGAGTTCCAGCGTTGCCAGAGCTTCGCCCGATAATTACCGTCAAACGAGATCGGGATTCCTCGCGAGCGCGCCGCCTCGGCGCAATCGATCGCCGCCTCAGCGGAGCGCGGGCCAAGCGCTGGCGTAATCCCGGACAGATGAAGCAGCGCCGCGCCATCCAGCAGATTGGCCCAATCGAAGTCGTCAGGGCCCGCGGTCGCGAAACTGCTGCCTTCGCGGTCGTAGACGATCGAAGACGGGCGATGACCCGCGCCCGAAGAAAGGAAATAGAGTCCCATGCGTCCGGGCGCGCGCTGGACGCCTTCTACCGACACACCGTGGCTGCGGAGATATCCAGCGGCAGCTTCGCCCAGTGGATTGTCCGGCACCTTGCTGATCATCGCCGTTCGACGTCCGAGCCGCGACAAACCGACGGCGACATTCGCCTCCGCACCGCCGACATGCACATCGAACTTGCCGCTCTGCAGGAGCAACTCTCGGCCAGGCGCAGTCAGGCGCAACAACAACTCACCAAAACAGACGACGTCGCCGCTCCGGGCGGAATAGTCAGGTCCGGGCATCCGTCGGGACTCCGTTGCTACGCCGCCAAAGGTCGCGGTTCGTCCAGCCGGTAGGCCCCACGGACGAGATCATAGGCGAGCTCATGAGCCAGCTCGGCGGCTTCCCATTCCTGAAGACGCTGTTCGGCGACCAGGCGGGCGAGGAAGGAACAGTCGACGCGCCTCGATACGTCGTGTCGCGCCGGGATCGAGAGGAATGCTCGAGTATCGTCGTTGAAGCCGACGGTATTGTAGAAGCCCGCCGTCTCGGTGGTCGTCTCCCGGTAACGGCGCATGCCTTCGGGAGCGTCATGAAACCACCAGGCGGGTCCCAGCTTCAAACACGGATAGTGCCCGGCGAGCGGTGCCAGCTCGCGGGCATAGGCGCTTTCGTCGAGAGTGAAGAGAATGATCGACAGTCTCGGCTCATTGCCGAACCGGTCGAGCAGCGGTTTCAGCGCGCGAACGTAATCCGTCGGCAGCGGAATGTCGGCGCCTTTGTCGCGTCCATGCGCCTCATGCAGCCAGCGATTGTGATTGCGGAAGGACCCGGGGTGGATCTGCATCACCATGCCGTCCTCGACGCTCATCGAGGCGAACTCGGTCAACATCTGGGCGCGGAACAGCTCCGCGTCTTCAGTGCTCCAGCTGCTGCCGGCGATCCGTTCGAAAAGCGCGCGCTTCTCGGCTTCCGGGAGGTCGGCGGTTCGAACCGTCGGGTGGCCATGATCGGTTGCGGTCGCGCCGGCTGCGCGAAAATCGGCTCGCCGCTTGCGGTGGGCGGCGAGATAGCCCTCCCAGGTCGTGACATCTTCGCCGCTAAGCTCACCGAAACGTCGAAGGGCCTTCCCAAAGGCTTCGTGCTGGGGATCGACGACCGCGTCCGGACGATAGGTGGTTATCACCCTTCCCGGCCATCCAGACGCGCGGATCGCGGCATGCTGTTCAAGCGCATCGTCCGCGCCTTCCGTGGTAGCAAGCAGCTCAATGTTGAAGCGCTCGAAAAGCGCTCGTGGCCGGAATGCCGGGGTTGCGAGAGCTTCAGCGATCAGATCGAAATAATGATCAGCCGTCGCCTCTTCGAGCGCGACGTCGATACCGAACACTTCCCCGAAAACATGGTCGAGCCAAACGCGCGAAGGCGTACCGCGGAACAGGTAATAATGAGACGCGAACAGGCACCACGCTTCTCTCGGGTCGGCGGAGTTGGCTCCCGAACGGTCCGGCACCCCCAGCGCCGCTAACGGCACGCCTTGGCTATACAGCATCCGCAACAGATAATGGTCGGGAGCCAGAAGGAGCTCGGTTGCATTGGTCCACGGCTCATTCGTCGCGAACCAGCGCGGATCAGTATGGCCGTGCGGGCTGACGATCGGCAGATCCTTGACCGTCCCGTAGAGCTCGCGCGCGATCGATCGCACTTCCCGGTCCGCGGGAAAGAGCCGGTCGGGATCAAGTCGAAGCGGCTTTACCATCGAGTGCCGTCAGTGCAGGACATCCCGGCAGGAATAAGCGCCGGATGAACCCTTGCCAACGCTTGCGACTGACCCTGAACCAATCAAGCGCGGCAGCTTTTGATTCGAAAACGGAATCCAGCCTTTGACGCCCCCTACTTATCGCGAGCGACTGAAGACCGGCGTCGTCCACTTCGGGCCTGGCGCTTTCCATCGGGCTCACCAGGCCGACTATTTCGACCGGCTGCTGCATCATGATCCACGCTGGGGCATCGCAGCGGCATCACTCAGAAGCGGGCAGACGGTTGAGACACTAAAATCTCAGGATAATCTCTATACGCTCGCCATTCTCGACGAGCGCACGAGCTTTCGCACCATCGGGGCGCATAGCCACTTTCTCGGCCCGTCCGATCGAGCATCGCTGCGGCGGCTGCTGGGCGAACCCGCGGTCACGTTGGTGACGACCACGGTCACTGAAAAGGGCTATTGCCTGAGTGGCGATGGCGCGCTCGACCTGCGGCATCCGGATGTCGTCCACGATCTGGCCAATCCGCAGGAGCCTCGAAGCCTGATCGGCTGGCTAGCGCTTGGTTTCGCCGATCGTCGCACCAGCGGCCTCCCTCCCTTCACTTCGATCTGTTGTGACAACATGGCGGGGAACGGCAGGAAGTTTGCCGATGCCGTGCACTGCTTCACCGAGCAGCTAGACCCGGACCTCTCCCAGTGGATCGCCGACGAAGCACGCTTCCCGAATACCATGATCGATTCCATCACCCCGGCCACCGACGAGCGATTGATCCAGCTGGTCCGTAAGGAGACCGGCTTCGATGATCGCGCTCCAGTTGCCCGCGAAGCTTTTGCCCAGTGGGTGATCGAGGACGTCCTGCCAGCAGGCTCGCCCGATCTGGCCTCGGTCGGCGTAATCTTGACCGACAACGTCGCCGAATGGGAGCGCGCCAAGCTTCGAATCCTGAACGGATCGCATTCGACGCTGGCCTATATCGGATTGCTCCTGGGGCATGACACAGTCGCCCAGGCAATGGACGATCCGTTGCTGCGATCGTTCGTCGAGCGCCTGATTTTTGAAGACATCATCCCGACACTGGAATCGTCGCGGATCGACCTCAAAAGCTACGCCGGGGAGACGCTGGCGCGTTTTCGAAACCCGGCAATCAATCACAGACTTTCGCAGATCGCGTGGGACGGTTCGCAAAAGCTGCCTTACCGAATTCTTGATACCGTCATTGATGCGCTGACGGCCGGGCGACCGGTGAACCGACTTGCATTGCCGATCGCGGCGTGGATCGCCTTCCTGGTACGGGTTGCATCCGAAGGCGTCGCCGTCGTGGATCCACTTGCGCACCAGCTTGCCTCGCGGGCTCGCGCAGACGGTCCTGTCGATGACATGTTGGCATTGCGGCAGGTGTTTCCCGAGCCCTTGGCAGCCAATCCGGCTTTTCGGAGCGCGCTTGAAACTGGTTTCAATAACATCCGCGATCTGGGAGTCGGCGGTGCGGTTTCGAAGCTGCTTCCCCCCTAGAACGAAAGCTTACCTTCAATCGCCGCCTGCCGCGAATGCGACGCGCAACGCCTCCGACAGACTTCGAACGCCCAGCTTGCTCATCAGGTTAGCCCGGTGGATCTCGACCGTCCGGGGGCTGATGCCGAGATCGTAAGCGATGGTCTTGTTCGGCAGCCCCGACGCCAGTCCGTCCAGCACGTCTCGCTCTCGCGAAGTCAGCGCCTGAAGGCGAGTTTCCGCGTCTCTCCGCCGGTCAGCGGAGGCCTCCTTTCGAGAGAGTCGAGCGAAGCCCTCATCGAGTGAGCCAAGTACTGCCTGCTTTTCAAACGGCTTCTCGATGAAATCGACCGCACCCGCCTTCATCGCGCGGACCGCGAGCGATACGTCTCCATGCCCAGTCATGATGATAACGGGCAGTCCGATACCTGCCTGCTGGAGTGCCTGCTGAACCTCAAGCCCGTCCATGCCCGGCATCCGGATATCGAGCAGGATGCATCCATCCTCCAGGCGACTGCCTGCCTTGAGCAGGTCCACCCCGGACTCATAAGTTTCGACACGGTGTCCGGACGTCTTGAGCATGAAGCCGACCGAACGGCGGATCGCCGCGTCGTCGTCGACCAAATGGACCAATCGTTGTGCGGGTTCACTCATTCTCGATCTCGGGCTTGGGTAATGTGAAGCGGAAGATGGTGCCGCCTTCAATACCGGTCTCGAACCAGATGCGCCCGCCGTGCGCCTCCACGATCGTTCGACACAACGACAGGCCGATACCCATGCCATTCTGCTTGGAAGTCACGAATGGCTGGAACAGCTGCGGCGCCAGGTCCGGACTGATCCCCGATCCGGTGTCCTCGATGCAAACGGTTACGGCCGATTCACCCGACTCGGTGGAGATCATCAGCGATCGAACCGGGCTTTCCATCATCGCCTCGATGGCGTTCCTGATCAGGTTCACGAGGACCTGCTGGATCTGAATCCGATCCACGAACACCCGGTCCGCGGCGGGGTCGAGGCGAACTTGAACTTCGATGCCGTGCTCCCGCGAACCGACCAGCGCAAGAGCATTGGCTTCGGTGACCAGTTTCGACAGGCTCTCGAGCTGATGCTCGGTTTTTCCATGGCTGAGAAAATCCCGCATCCGCCTGACGATCTGTCCCGCGCGGGTCGCTTGTTCGGCGGTGTCGCGCAGCGCCTCGCGGGCCATTTCCAGCTGCTCGGCATCGGGCGCTCCTTCCAGGAGATCCGCTGCTCCTTCGCAGTAGCTGGCGATTGCCGTAAGCGGCTGATTGAGCTCATGTGCCAGAGATGAGGCGAGCGTGCCCATCTCGCTCAACCGGCCAACGTGAGCGAGCTCCGACTGGAGCTCGTGAAACCGAAGCTCGTACTTTTGGCGTTGGCTGATGTCGTGAATGAAGCCCGTGAACACACGATTGCCATCGACCCAGGCCTCACCAACCGACAGCTCGATCGGGAAAGTATTCCCATCGCGGTGCCGCGCGGTCGTGACCCGACCGACGCCGATGATCTTGCGGTTGCCCGTCTCTCGATAGTTGTGAAGATATCCGTCATGCCGCTCCCGGTCGGGCGAGGGCATCAGCATCGATACATTTTCGCCCACCACCTCATTTTCCGCATATCCGAACATCTTTTCGGCGGCAGCGCTGAACGAAAGGATGATGCCTCGTTCGTCGATGATGATCATCGCGTCCGGAACGGTCGCGAGGATCGATCGCAGATGTGCTTCCGTGGCGGCAGGACCGAGCGATTTCAGATACAAGCGTTCACCCTCTCGGGGCCATTTACGGACCAGTAGGCGTGTTCGCCAGCCGTGGCGGTCAGCGTATGCTCGCAATCTTGAACGGCAGCACGGTGCCGTCTGACTCGACGACGCTCACCACCGCGCCGAGCCGCAAGGGCTGTCCGCCAAGCCGCAAGAGACGATTGCTGTCCTTCGTGCCCAACGCCCAATTGTCGCCCGACGGAACGATGAATCCATTCTGGTCGGGATCGGTCGACCAGTGCCGCCGGACGACTGCCCTCCGCGGAGCTTTGCCAAGCGCGGATGCATCGACCTCGTCCCGTTCATTGAGCGGCAGGCGAAGCAGGAAAGCGCGGCTGACCGAGCCTGAGGGGAATTCCCGCGTGCTCCCGAGCTCCAGCCGAACGGATCTCCAATTCATCCACCATCCATGACCCAGGGCGCGCGAATGGAAAATAAGGAGTTCCCCGTAGCTTAGGCGCGAACGAGTTGCTCCAGCGCTTCGCGGTGAAAGGGGAAGTTCATCGCGCAGCCGCCGACGAAGCGGTCGACATCAGCCATATCGAACCTGACGATGTCGGGCCCGGGCGGCTTCAGCATCTCCGCTGGCGGGAAATTGCCGTACCCTGCCAGCATGCAGTGCCACGACATTGGGACGTAATATTTCGCAATGTCCTGACGAGCGATCTCCTGCTCGAGATCCCGCCCGGTAAACCAGGCCGTGATCACCCCCTTGAGACTGTCGGATAAAGCCTCGTGCCTAGTGGCATCGCGCCAATAGTCTGTGTCGGTCCGCTGGGCGGTGCGATAATGACAAACCAGATAGTCGCGAATGCCCTCATACCGGGCCCCGATCGCCCGATTGAACTGTTCGCGTTGCTGCTGATCCCAAGCATTGAGGAATGACTCAACCGTGTTGATGACGATGTGCAGCGCCGTCGCTTCGAGAGGCTCGAGGAAGCCCTGGGCAAGGCCGACGGCAAGGCAGTTCCTGACCCAGCTTCGTTCAACACGCCCGCACTTCATTCTGAGGTGCCGAACCTCCGCGTCGTCCGCCAATCCGAGATGGGACCGCAGCTCAGCGGCGGCCGCGTCGTCATCAATGTAACGCGACGAATAGACGTAACCATTGCCGACGCGGTTGGTTAGCGGAATGTTCCAGATCCATCCGGCCGACTTGGCGATGGAGCGCGTGCAGGCCCGAATTCTCTCCGTCGGCAGCGGAGTCGGCGCCACCGCTGCCCGGTCGTTGAACAGGTTCTCGCCGAACGGACGATGCGGTTCTTTTAGCGCCCCTTCGATGATTGCTGCCCTGAACCCGCTCGCATCGATGAAGAAGTCCGCTTCGAAGCGCCGGCCGTCCTCGGCCACCAACGCCTGAACGTCGCCCGCTTCGCCGACCTCGACCGAAGCGATCTTCGCCTCGAGGTGATGGATGCCTCGTCCCTGGCCGAATTTGCGCAGGAAGGCGCCGATCAAGTGCGCGTCGAAATGATACCCGTAGCTGACGGCGAAGGGGAAATTCGGCGGAGCCAGCGGCGCCCGGCCGTCGCGCGCGATGCGGGTCTGAACGAAGAAGGGATCCGGATGCGCCGGTACGTCCCTGCCCGTCCGCCTGGCGCGCGCGGAATAGAAGAACTGCCCTTGGGTAAAACCATCGACATCCGTCGGAAACGGGTGGAAATAACGCTCGTAGCCTGGGCGGTCCGACCAACCGGAGAACTCGATTCCAGACTTATATGTCGCGTTGCAACGGGGCATCCAATCGGCTTCCGATATCCCAAGCGTATCGAAAAAGGCCTTGAGCTGCGGCGTCGAACCCTCGCCAACCCCGACGATGCCGATGTCGGCTGATTCAATCAGGGTCACCGTGGTGCCGGACGGGCCCCAGCGGCGCTGGATCAAGTTTGCGGTCATCCAGCCGGCCGTGCCGCCACCGAGCACGATCACTGAATCAGGAACTTTGGCCATCAGCGCTCCGATAGACGGAGCTGCTCGATCATACGAGTTTTTCGATTGACGCCGACCAGGGGCCGAGGCGGCCATTGCTCACCTCACCTGTTGCGGCAATTTGGGTCCCAGCAATGCTCGCATCCGCCGGCGAATCCGAAAGATTGAACGAGCAGCGCAACCGCTCGCTGCCGCATTCCCGATCGAAGACGAGCAGTCGGGCACCCGCCTCGACGATCCGCATGGCCCCGTGGTGAAGGGCGGAATGCCGTTCGCGAAGCGCGAGACAGTGCCGCGTGAAGTTGAGCACGGATGCGCCGTCGGTCTCCTGCAGCTCAACGGCGAGATCGGCGTGGCCTGCTCCTGTTGGCAGCCATGGCAGGGCGGACGAGAAGCCGAGGTTCGGCTCGGCGCTCGACCAGGGCATTGGTGTTCGTGCACCGTCCCTGCTCAGCGTCTGAGGCCAGTTCGCGATCGCTTCCGGGTCGCGTAACTGATCGAACGGGACGTCGACCTGCGGCAGACCGAGCTCTTCCCCCTGGTAGAGAATGATCGACCCTCGCAGACAGCACAGAAGGAGCATTTTGAGGCGCGCCAGTGCTTCGCGATGTTCCTCGCCAGCCCAGCGTGAAATCGCGCGAGGGGCGTCGTGGTTTTCGAAAGCCCAGCTTGGCCAGCCCGCGTCCTCCGGCCAATCTTGCGCGACCGATGCGACCAGCGCGGGATCGAGCTTATCGGCATAGAGAAAGTTGAACCCGTAAGCGCTGTTCAGGCGCGCATCGTCGGCGGTGAACGAATGCATCTCGGCAAGCGCATTCTCGCCGCCAACTTCCGCCACCGTGAACCGGACGCCATAGCGATCGGTGAGACGCCTCATCCGCTCCAGGAATTTCGCGATGTCCGGGTGCGATTGATTATAAACGTGCTGTTGGAAATCGAAGGGCCGCGTCCGCTTTCCGTCGGCAATCGCCGGCGGGTTATCGCGCAACTCAGGATCGTGCATCGCGAAGTTGATTGCATCCAGGCGAAAGCCGTCAACGCCTCGATCGAGCCAGAACGCCGCGACATCCAGCAATGCTTGCTGCACCTCCGGATTGTGAACGTTGAGCCCCGGCTGCTCGGCCAGGAAATTGTGAAAATAATATTGGCCGCGTCGGGCGTCCCAGGTCCACGCGGGGCCGCCGAATACAGATTGCCAGTTCGTGGGCGGTGAACCGTCCGGCTTGGCATCGGCCCAGACGTACCAATCGGCCTTGGCGTTGTCCCGGCTGGATCGACTTTCCTGAAACCACGCATGGTGGTCCGAAGTGTGGGAGTAGACCTGGTCGATCAGGACCTTGAGCTTGAGCGCGTGGGCACGATCGACGATCCGGTCGAAGTCCTCAAGAGTCCCGAAGATCGGGTCAACGCCGCGATAGTCGGCGACGTCATAGCCAAAATCGCGCATCGGCGAGGTGAAGAAAGGCGACAGCCAGATCGCATCGACGCCCAGTCTCGCGACATAGTCGAGCCTTGAGAGGATGCCAGGCAGGTCTCCGATCCCGTCGCCATTCGAATCCATGAAGCTACGCGGATAGATCTGATAGATGGCCGCACCCTTCCACCACGGCTCGGCCCCTTCCGCCGCGAGCAGGGATTTGCCATGCTCAGTGAGCATTGCACACCGCATAGCCGAGTGCCGGAAGCTCGACGGTCACTGTGCCCGGGGCGTCCGCCTTCACGGGGCACACGCCGGCCAGGGAATCGAAAGCAGTCGAACGAGTCTCGACGCGCACGTGCTGCCGGATGGGCTGCATGGAAGTGTTGAACACCAACAGCATTTCGCGGCCGCTCACCGGATCGAAACGCGACAGCGCGAACAGGCCAGGCTGGTCCGATGAAAAGCGGATGAGCTGAAGTCCCCGGGTCAGCGCGGGGTGCGAGGTGCGAATGCGCGCCAGCTCGGCAATCTCCCGGTATAGCGGATGGGCCGGATTGAAGTTCGATCGAGCGGTGGACGAAGCCGAACCGAGCAGCCTTTCGTCGTTGTAGCTCGCGACCTTGCTCGGGAACATGTCCTGGCGCGCGGCCTGATCGCCACCCGTGCCGACGAAGCCCTGCTCGTCGCCGTAATAGATCGTCGGAACGCCCCGAAGGGTGAGCAGCATTGCATGGCCGAGCATGTCGCGCCGCAAGAGCTCTTCACCGTCCAGCTTCGGCGCGAACATGCGCATCAGCATCGGGAAGCGCCCGGCGTCGTGATTGCCCAGGAACGTCGGCAACTGCAGTGCGCCTTGCGCGCCGCCCTCGTACAATGCGTCCGCCCGGAAGAGTTTGGCCAGCTCATCCGTGCCAGCAACGCCCGAAACGACGTCGACCACAGCTCGAGTGAACGGGAAATCGAGAACGGCCGGGAGCTTGTCGACGCGTGTGTTCACCGCCGTGTGCGCCGGGTCCATCTCGTTCGTCGAGACTTCGCCGAACATGTGGAAGTGGGGAATGCCGTCGCGGCGAGCGCGATCGAGAATTGCAGGTACGAACTTCTGCCAAAACTCTGGATTGACGTGCTGCGCGGTGTCGATTCGAAATCCATCGACGCGATATTTGTCGATCCATGCACCGTAGATGTCGATCATACCCTGGATGACTCGCGGGTTCTCGGTGAACACGTCGTCCAGGCCGCTGAAATCGCCCATCGTGCTGGATTCGCCCCGGAACGTGCTGTTCCCACGGTTGTGGTAGTAGATTGGGTCGTTCAGCCACGCGGGAACCTTGATGTTCCGCTCGTTCGGCGGAACCTCAACCGTGTAGGCATAATTCGGGTCTGTGAGCTTGGCGAAGTTTGTCGTCGAACCGTCGCGCTCACCCGCGAACCCGGGATTGATGGGAGCCCCCGTTACGCCGCCGCGACGCTGATAAGGATAGTCGGCGATGCTTCGGTACGGACAGTCGCTCTTGCCGACGCATTCCTTGAAATAGATGACATCGGCCGTGTGGTTGACGACGATGTCCATGTAGACCTTCATGCCGCGCCGGTGTGCGGCATCCACGAAAGCCTTGAAGTCCGCGCCCGTACCGAGGTGCGGGTCGACGCGGGTGAAATCGGTTATCCAGTATCCGTGATAACCGGCACTCTCCTGACCGGGTGGCCCCTGCACTGCCTTGTTCTTGAAGATCGGCGTCAGCCACACCGCGGTGGCACCGAGCCCCTGGATGTAGTCGAGCCTGCTGGTCAGCCCCTTCAAGTCGCCGCCATGGAAGAAGCCCGTCGAGGTCGGATCATAGCCGTTGGTCAGCCGGCCGCCGGGAAGTCCGCCTCGGTCGTTCGACGGATCGCCGTTCTCGAAGCGATCGGGCATGACGAAGTAGATGACTTCGTCCTGCGGAAGACGCGCGCGATAATCCGTCGAGGCGCCTATGGGCGCGGCGCTTCCTGCGGCGCCCAAGGCGACCGAACTTGCCGCGATCAGTGACAGCGTGCGCCGCAGATTCATTGGACGACTTTCGCGGTGTCGCCGACGATCTGGCTAACGAATTGCCGATGCGACGGGAGTCCTTCGGCCTTGAGCCGGTAGCTCCTCGAAAGACTTTCAAGGAACGGTCCAATATCGTCCGCCGGAACATTGTCGGCGAGCGGTGACCAGCTCCGCGGCATGATACCCTGCCCGATCATGACCTGGCCCCAGCTGTCGTCGAGAAACAGCTCATCCTCTTCACGCATGAAGAGGCCGGCTTCGCGGAAGAGATTGATCTTCTCCGCGAGCGTGTCCGGCAACACCATATTGCGGCAGTAAGCCCAGAACTCGCCTTCACGGGCGTTCGCGAAATAATGGAGGGTGATGAAGTCGCGGATCCGCGCCCACTCGTTATCCGACAGCCGATTGAAAGTCGTACGAGACTGGTCGAGTTCCGCCGGCTGGCCCGGCAGGACGTTCAACAGCCGTGCGAGCGCCGATTGGACGAGGTGGATGCTGGTAGATTCCAGCGGTTCCATGAAACCCGCGGCAAGGCCGAGAGCGAGGCAGTTATGGGACCAGAACTCGGCGCGCCTACCGCTGGTGAAGCGGATCGGTCGCGGGTCGGCGATGCGATCGCCGTCGAGATTGCCCAGCAGCACCGATGCGGCTTCGTCATCGGAAAGGAAATCGCGACAATAGACATGGCCGTTGCCAGTGCGATGCTGAAGCGGAATCCGCCATTGCCAGCCGGCCTGTCGGGCCATCGCCTGAGTCAATGGACGGAACGCATCGCTGGACTCACAGGCAACCGCCAGCGCGGAGTTGCATGGCAGCCACTTGCTCCAGTCGACGTAGGGTATCCCCAGCGTCTTGCCGAGAAGCAAGCTGCGAAAGCCGGTGCAATCGATGAAGAACGTACCCTCGACGCGGCGTTCGCCGTTGAGGAGGATAGCGGCGAGGTCGCCGGTTTCGGCGTCGCGTTCGACGTCGACGATCATTCCTTCGATGCGTTGGACCCCCCGCTGCTCGGCATAATCGCGGAGCATTCTCGCGAAAAGCGAAGCGTCGAAGTGATACGCATAGGCAAGGTCGGGGATGGTGTTCGAACCAGCGCCAATTGCCATCCTTCCAAGCCTGGCAGCAGCGATGTTGAAGGCATAGTCCCCGTAGTCGCCGGCGACGCCAAGTCCTCGGCCGCGCAACCACAGCTGACGGAACGGGATGAGACCAACGCCTCGGCCCGTCGTTCCGAAGCTGTGGATGTAAGAGGTTCCATCGCCCTGCCAGCCGTCGAATTCGATGCCCAGCTTGAAGGTTGCGTTGGTGCTCCGGAGGAAATCTACCTGATCCAGTCCAAGGCCGACGATCAAGTTGTGGATCTGCGGGATGGTCGCTTCGCCAACGCCAACGGTGCCGATCTCGTCGGATTCGACAAGCGTGATCGACGCCGTGTTGCCGAGGAAACGGACAAAAGTTGCGGCGGCCACCCAGCCGGCCGTCCCGCCACCGGCGATCACGATGTCAAGACGAGGCGATTGACTCATTGGAACAGCTGTAGCGGAGCCCGGCGGCTGCGTAACGCCACCGGGCTCGCCTTAGTTTAACCGCGCTCTGGCGCCGGTGCTGGCGGCGGCGGCGGAGGCGGAGGCGGCGGAACCGGGCAGGCCGCGGTTGCAAGGATCACCGACCCGTCCGCGCAGGTCTGCGTTGCCGGAGGCGGGGCAGGCGGTGGCGGTGGCGGAGCGGGCGGGGGCGGCGCCGGGGCAGCGCGTTCACCGAATTTGTACGTCGCACCAACCACGAACCGCCGGCCATAGGTCTGATACTTCAGCCATGAGCCCGGCAGATTGATGACGCCGATCGTCGCCGATCGCTCGTTGGTCAGGTTCTGGCCCTGCACGTAGAGCGAAAGTCCAGCCAGCGCCGACCCAGGCTGGAAGTCGTAGCCGATCTGCGCGTCGTAGACGGTTTCCGCGAGAACGTACTGCTGCTCAGGCGCGCCGTTGAACGATGGGAACTCGCCAAGGAAGCCGGAGCGGTGCCGCATGCTGCCGCGCAGGCTGATGCCGTTCTTCTCATAGAAGGCCGTCAGGTTGGCGACGAACTTTGAATAGCCCGGAATCTGGGTCTGCGTGCCGTTGAAGCGATTGACCTTGGTCTCGGTATAGCCAAGACCGCCGGTGAGGCCGAAGCCCGAGAGCGCCGAAGTGATGGCGTCGAAGGGCAGCGTTGCCGCCAGCTCGGCACCATACATATGGCCACCGTGGGTGTTCACGGGTCCGCTGAATGTGCCGATGTTCGACGACGGCAAGGTTACGTTGATCGGCTTCGGGAACGGACTGAAGTCGAAATCCGGATTGCTCGCCTGGGAATCGATGTAAGTGTCGATGTGCTTGTAGTAGGTCTGGAGAGCGATGTAGCCCTTCGTCCCGAAATACTTCTCGAAGGTAAGGTCGAGCGCTTTTGCCTCATAGGGACGCAGCACCGGATTGCCGCAGCTGCCGCTACAGGTGTTGACGTAACGTGGCGGCGTCTGGGTGTTGTCGACACCGACCGCGATGCGGTTGTTTAGCTGATCCATCCGCGGCCGCATGAACTCCTTCGACGCGGCGAACCGGATGATGAAATCGTTCTCGAACCGGAAGTTGAGGTTCAGGCTCGGCAACACCATCCAGTAGTGATCCTTGACGGTCGGCTGGAGACCGCTCGATTCCGTGGAAGTATGAACCGCCTGGACCCCAATGTTTCCGGTTAGCTTGGCCGAGCCGAGATCGGCATCGAGCGGAGCCATTGCGTAAGGCGACCAGACATTCTCACGGACTTCATAGTCCTGAGGGAGGCCGCCCGAGGGGTTGGGAATGTAGACCAGGATTCCCTGAGGAACGAGGACCCGCGGGTCGTAGGACAGGATTGGCCCAAGCCCACGATCAAGCGTGAAGGTGGGCTGGAGAATGCTGGTCGGGATGGCGGCCTGCGAAGCGCCATTCGGCGGCGCCAGGAAGGCTTCATCCTGAACCAAACTCTTCGACCGATAGGTATGATCGACCCCGATCTTGAGCGATTTGACGAAGCCTCCAATGTCGCGCTCGATCTCGGCACGCGCCTCCTGCAGGTCGTCCTTCACATGCTTAATCTTGTCGTAGCCTGCCTGGACCGGGGAATTGCTCCAGCCTTCGACGTCGGTCAGCACCAGTGCCGGATTCGCGCCGTTGTAATTGCTGACGAACTCCGGGCCGTGATCGGTGAAGGTGTAGGAAACGACCGCGGTTGGACCAGTCGAGAGGTGTCCGTTGATGAGGCCCGCTGTCGTTTCGAACCGATCGTCGAGACGGGTCGTTCGTGACCAGCTGAGGTCAGCCATCGCCCGCCAGCCGTTGTGGCCGTCCCACCGCGTGTTCCAGCCCGCCGAGTATTGCTTGATATTGTCGTCTTCGCGGTAATTCTCGATCACTGGCGTGCCGGCCATCGTCGCCGAGGTAATCAGCCCATTGGTGACCGTCGCGTTCGAAATGGCGTCGTGGCCGCAGCCGCCGCCGCAGTTGAACGGCATTTCCCAGCCCTTCTGGTCGGTGCCGTTTTTGACGTGGGAGTAAAAGCCGTCCCAGGTCATCGTCAGATTGTCGGATACCCGAGCTTGGACGGTCGCGTTGCCTCCAAGGCGCTTGAACAGGCTCGATTCGAACCAGCTCTTCACGCCGTTCATGCCCTGGGCGCCGGGCACGGAGCCGAAACCGCCATAGCCCCAGGCGTTCCAGTCCTTTGTCTGATAGGGGTCGGTCGAATAGGCCGCCGACAAGGCGACGCCGATCGTGTCGTGATTGAACTGGTCGACGTAGGTGCCGAACACTCGGCCACCCTTGTTCTGGCTGCCGGGAAGCAGCTTTTGGTCGGTGATCACTCCCCGAGCGCCAACCGCGATGACCCGGTGGCCCAAATCGAGCGGGCGAATCGTGCGAAGATCGATGTTGCCGACAAGGCCGCCGCTGGTGCGGTCGGCTTCCGCGGTCTTGTAGATGTCGACGCCGGCCAGGATTTCCGACGGGTAAGTGTCGAACTCGACCGCGCGGCTGTCGTTGCTGGTCGTCTGCTCGCGACCGTTCAAGGTCGTGGTCGAGAAGTCTGGACCAAAGCCACGAATCGAGATGACGCTGGCGCGGCCATGGTCGCGCTGGGCCGCGAGACCCGGAAGCCGCGCGATCGACTCGCCGATGCCGTTGTCGGGCAGCTTGCCGACATCCTCGGCATTGACCGACTCGACGATCAAGTCCGAATTCTTCTTGCGGGCCGTGGCGCTCCGAAGGGCGGCTCGGAAACCGGTGACGACGATCGTCTGATCATTATTCGTCGTGTTCTGCGCATTCGCCTGGGTGTCCGTGGGCGGAGCAGGCTGAGTCGCCGGTTGCGCCGCTGCGGTATCGGCGCTGGCGATCTGCTGAGCGTCCTGCGCGAACGCCGGCGATGCGCAAAAAGCGGCTGCAATCGCAACCGAGCTCGTCGCCGTCCCCAACAGTGAACGCGATGTAATCCGAATCATAAAGGCACCCCTTTGGCCGGCGCCGAGGCGCCGCACGTTGCAGTTCTGGAAGGGCTGAACCCCTCTCTCCCGACCGTCCGGATATCAGAGGTTTGCGGAAGCGAAACGGCCTCGCAGCCATACATACGTATTCACATACGTATTCAGTGGAGTAAGCTTGGCGGCCATGGAGAGGCGGCCGACCTCATTCGATATCGCGGCGCTCGCGGGGGTGTCGCAGCCTACAGTATCCCGGGCTCTAAGCGGAAACCCATCCGTGAGCGAGGAAACCCGCGCGCGCGTCCTCGCCGCGGCGGAGCAGCTCAATTACAAGGTCGACAAGAACGCGTCGGGCTTGCGGCGCCGTTCATCGCGGACGCTCGCCCTCTTGTTCTTCGAGGAGGAGACGCCGGGCGGCGCTCTCATCAATCCCTTTTACCTTTCATTGCTTGGACCGATGGTGCGTTCCTGCGCAGAGCGCGGTTACGATCTTCTGATCTCGTTCCAGCAACTCTCGTCCGACTGGCACGTCGACTATGAGGATAGTCACAAAGCCGACGGCATCATCCTGCTCGGTTACGGCGATTACCTCCAGTATCGGCCCAAGCTCGAGAAGCTGATCGAGCGCGGCGCCCATTTTGTCCGCTGGGGGTCGTTAAGCGACGGAGCCCTAGGTGCGACGGTCTCGTGCGACAATGAACAGGGTGGGTTCGACGCGACTTCGCATCTCCTGCAGCAGGGACGACGGCGGATCGCGTTCGTCGGCACGGTCGATCCGGGCTACCCCGAATTCCTCGATCGCTGGAAAGGCTATTGCCGTGCGTTGCGGGCGGCGGGGATCGAGCCCGATGAGCGACTTCAGTGCGACGGCGATGCGGCCGAAGTTGCGGGAGCAACGGCGGTCCAACGACTGATCGCTCGTGACGCCGATTTCGATGCGGTATTCGCGGCATCGGATCTTGCGGCAATCGGAGTCATGCACGCCCTCCACGCACTCGGCCGGAGCGTGCCGGCGGACGTTTCGATCGTCGGGTTCGACAACATTCCTGCCGCGGGTCTGTCGAGCCCTCGCCTCACGACCGTCAGTCAAAATCCTCGGCAGGCTAGCGAGGCTCTGATCGATGCGATTCTGACGCTGATCGAAGGGGGGGGCGCCAAGAATTGCCTGCTCCCGGCTCGCCTCATTGTCCGGGAATCTAGCATCGTCCCCCACTAAGGGCGCATTCGTATTCAGTACCGCCGTGGTCGTTGTGCGCTGCCCAAGCATCTGCCAGCTAGGCCATCGGGAGAGTCTGCATGAACAAGCCGGTGACGCTCGCAAAGCCGCGGCAATCGATTGCCGGCCTGTGGAATATCTCGTTCGGGTTTTTCGGTATCCAGATCGGCTTCGCCCTCCAGAACGCGAACATGAGCCGGATCTTCCAGTCGCTCGGATCCAGTGTCGACAACCTCCCAGTTCTATGGGTCGCGGCGCCTCTCACCGGATTACTGGTTCAACCGATCATCGGCCACATATCCGACCGGACCTGGCTCGGCAGGCTCGGAAGGCGTCGGCCCTATTTCGTTGCCGGAGCACTGCTCGCCACGCTCTCGTTGCTCCTGATGCCCTTGTCGAGCCAGCTGATCATGGCCGCAGTCCTACTGTGGACGCTCGATGCCAGCCTCAACATCTCCATGGAGCCCTTCCGGGCCTTTGTCGGCGACATGCTTCGGAAGGATCAACACACCACTGGCTATGCGGTGCAAACGGCTTTCATTGGCGCAGGGGCCGTGGTCGGATCGATCTTCCCGTTCCTGCTCGACCAATGGGGCGTGTCGAACGGTGCCCCCGGCGGCGGCATTCCCGACACGGTCCGATACAGCTTCTGGTTCGGGGGTGCAGCGCTGTTCCTGGCAATGCTTTGGACCGTCATTACGACCCGCGAATATTCACCTTCGGAAATGGAGCAGTTCCGCGAAACGGCCGAACATCCTGAAAGCGATGAGCAGTTACAGGCACTCGCCTCCCGTTCGACTGGGCCCAGCTTTGCTTGGATCGGCGCTGGCGCCCTGATCTGCCTCGGCGTTGCCCAGCTGAAGCTCGAGAAGGAAGTCTATCTCCTGGGCGGGCTGCTCAGCGCCTATGGACTTGCACGGCTGACGGCGATCAGCCTCGCGAGATCGGGCAATCGCACTAATATCCTGGCCCACATCGTCGGCGACTTCTCCGGCATGCCGCCACTGATGAAACGCCTTGCCTTGGTGCAGTTCTTCACCTGGTCCGCGCTTTATACGATGTGGGTGTTCACGACGCCGGTAGTCGCGCGCAACTTCTACGCATCGCCGGACCCTGCAAGCGCCGGATTTCAGGATGCCGGCAACTGGGTGGGAATCCTATTTGCGGTCTATAATGGGGTTGCGGCGGTCGCTGCCCTGGCGTTGCTCCCCTGGCTTTCGCGGGCGGTGGGCAAGGCGCGCACCCACATGATCTGCCTGCTTTGCGGCGCCGTGGGATACCTCAGCTTTTTTGTCATCCATGATCCCAAGATGCTGGTCGTATCGGAGATCGGGATCGGCATTGCCTGGGCCTCGATCCTGGCGATGCCCTACGCGATCTTGGCCAGCAGCCTGCCACAGCGGAAGCTCGGCATCTACATGGGCCTTTTCAACGTCTTCATCGTCCTTCCCCAGCTGCTCGTTGCGACCGTCATGGGATCGGTGATGAAGGCCTTTTTCCCCGATCAGCCGATCTGGACGATGCTCGCGGCCGGGATCGTGATGACCCTCGCCGCCTTCGCCATGCTCCGCGTCAATCCAATTGGAGAACAGAATTGAAATCGGACGTTTTGCGCTTTCTTGCGGGCGCCTGCGTAGTCGCCCTCGGCGCGCCCGTGGTCGCTGCCCCGCAGTTGCAACATCTGCAGAACGGGATCGAGGTGAGGAACGCCTCCGGTTCAATCCGCGTAACAGCTCTGACTGACTCAATCATCCGTGTGCGGATGGCCAGGGGCGGCAGGTTCGGCGAGGACGCGAGTTGGGCCGTGCCGGCGGACGTGCGTCGCGAAAGCGTGAGGGTCGCACCTACTGCGCGCGGGTTCCGGACCAAATCGATGGAGCTTCGGATCGATCCTTCGAACCTGAAGCTGGAAGCGCTCGACCTCAGCGGAAAGGTCATCAGCGCCGATGCCGGAGCGGTTCGCGCCAACGGGCGCGAGTTTGAACTGCGCAAGGCCATGCCGCTGACCGAGCATTATTTCGGCATGGGCGACAAGACGGGCGTTCTCGACCGGCGGAACTACACATTCGTCAACTGGAACACCGACTTTTACGGCTTCACGCCGTCCAGCGATCCAATCTACAAATCGATTCCGTTCTTCGTCGCGACTGGCGGTCCTGGCGGCAGTTACGGCCTATTCCTCGACAACACCTACCGCAGCACTTTCGATTTCGGACATAGTGTCGCCGACACGCTCAAGATCAGCTCGGTCGACGGGCCGATCGATTATTACCTCATCGCAGGACCAACTGTTCCGGAGGTGGTCCGACGCTATGCGGATCTGACCGGGCACGCGCCCCTGACGCCGCTCTGGGCGCTTGGGTATCAGCAGTCTCGATATAGCTACATGAGCGATGCCGAGGTGCGGCAGATTGCCAATACCTTCGTCCGCGATCGCTTCCCCCTCGACGTGATCTGGCTCGACATCGATTACCAGGACCGCAATCGTCCTTTTACCGTCAACAAGACGACGTTCCCGAACATGCCGGCGCTGGCGCACGACATGGGGCAGCTCGGCATCAAGCTCGTGCCGATCACCGACCTGCACGTCGCCTACCTGCCCAACCAAGGTTATGCGCCTTATGATACCGGCGCGCCCGGCAACAACTTCGTCCACGATGCCAGTGGGAACGTCTACGTCGCGCCTGTTTGGCCAGGGCCTTCGGTGTTTCCAGACTTCACCCGTGCATCGACCCGTGCCTGGTGGGGTTCGCAGTACAAGGACTTCATCGCCGACGGTTTTGCGGGCTTCTGGAACGACATGAATGAACCGGCGGTGTTCGACACGCCGGGCCACACGATGCCGGTGACCAACCTGCACCGCATCGAAAGCGACGATTTCGCGCCGCGCACCGCGACCAACGCCGAAATCCACAATGTCTACGGCATGGAGAACACCCGCGGCACCTACGAAGGCATGCTCCGGCTGCGACCCGGCGTGCGGCCTTTCGTTATGACCCGCGCATCATACGCTGGCGGACAGCGTTACGCGGCGACCTGGACCGGCGACAACAGCTCGACGTGGGATCACCTCAGGCTCTCGGTCGAGCAACTCATCAATCTCGGCCTGTCCGGTTTCTCATACAGCGGCTCCGACGTCGGCGGTTTCACCGGCGGTCCGAGTCCGGAGCTACTCACACGCTGGTTCGAAGTCGCCGCATTCACACCGGTGTTCCGCGATCACTCGGCGAAGGACACGCCGCGGGCCGAGCCTTGGGTGGATGGCCCCGAGCATCTCGCCATCCGCAAGCGCTACGTCGAAGAACGTTACCGGCTGATGCCCTACATCTACGCGCTTGCGGAGCAGAACAGCCGCACCGGCGATCCAATCATGCGGCCGGTATTCTATGATTACCCCGACGCGCTCGACAGCGAGTGCGACAAGTCGATGAGCTTCACCCTGGGTCCAAGCCTGTTGATTGCCGGCCCGCCGAAACCCGAGTCCCCCGCGCCGTTCGACATCTGCCTGCCGAAAGGCGGATGGTACGATTACTGGACCGGAATGCTCGTCACCCAGCCGAAGCTGACGGAGACGCCGAAGCTGGACGTGCTGCCCGTGTTCGTGCGCGCTGGGACGATCCTCCCTCGCCAGCCGCTCGTTCAAAGCACTGCCGAGACACCGCGCGGCCCCCTCAGCCTCGACGTGTATCCCGGCGACGGCTGCCGCGGTGAGATCTATTCGGACGATGGCACGAGCATCGGGGGTACAAGCCTTCGTCAGGAGGTCACCTGCGCGGCATCTCCGCAAAACGTCACGCTGCACTTCAACCAGAGGAACGGCACGTATCGACCGTGGTGGAAGGATATTGCCGTAACCGTGCACGGCTGGGCTGGCAGTTCAGCCAGCCTGGCCTCTGGCGGACCCGTGACGATCGACCGCGCCAAGCAGACGGCCAGCTTCACCATTCCAGATCAGGTCGGCCCGGCGACTTTCGTAGTCCGTCCGAACTGATCGTGGCCGCGGTCTTGTCCGCGACGGCGAAGGTTGCGTAATCACGCGCGACCTTCGGAAGGTCGTTGAGGAGACAGCCGCTGCGCGCCGATGAACCTGTCCGCAAGGTAACGATCGTCGGCGGAGGCACTGCCGGCTGGATGACGGCCGCGGTGCTTTCGCAATGGCTGAGCAAGGTCGAGATCCGGCTGATCGAGTCGGACGAGATCGGCACGATCGGCGTCGGCGAGGCGACGATCCCCCACATCCGCAACTTCCTGGCGCTTGGCGGCATCGACCCGCTGAAGATGATCAGCGAGAGCAAGGCGACTTTCAAGCTAGGCATCCAGTTCGTCGATTGGGGAGCACCCGGCGAAATGTACGTCCACGGCTTCGGCAAGATCGGCCGTGATATGCTGTGGCTTCACCCCCACCAGCTGTGGCTCGCCGCGAAGGAGCGAGTGCCTGAGAAGGCGGGTTCGTTCGACGATTATTCGATGTGTTGTGTGGCGGCGCTCAAGAATCGGTTCGCCTTTCCCGACAAGCGCAATCCCAACTCGCCCCTTAACGACATCGATTACGCCTATCATTTCGACGCATCGCTCTTCGCGCGAATGCTGCGCGGCGAGAGCGAGGCGCGCGGCGTCAAGCGAATCGAGGGTCGGATCGTCGAGGTCGTCAAGAATATTGAGAATGGCTTCGTCGAAAAGGTCCGGCTGACCGACGGGCGCGAGATCGACGGTGACTTGTTCGTCGACTGCTCCGGGATGCGTGCGCTGCTGATCGGCGATGCGCTCGGCATCGGCTATGAGGACTGGAACAAGTGGCTCTTGTGCGACCGCGCGATGGCCGTCCCGTGCGCGAGCGTTGAACCGGTCACGCCTTATACTCGCTCGACCGCGCGCAAGTCCGGGTGGCAGTGGCGCATTCCCCTGCAGCACCGCATCGGCAATGGCTATGTCTACGCCTCGAACCTGATCAGCGACGATGAGGTCGCCGAGACTCTCCTCGCAAACCTCGACGGCGAACCGACCGCTGATCCGCGCCCTGTGCGGTTCCGCCCGGGCCGGCGGTTGAAGAGCTGGGACAAGAATGTCGTCGCGCTGGGTCTATCTTCAGGGTTCCTGGAGCCGCTCGAATCGACCAGCATTCACCTGATCCAAACGGGTGTTCACCGGCTGCTCGCGATGTTTCCGGCGGAAGGCTTCGCGAAGGCGGACATCGACGAGTACAACCTTCAGGCGCGGACCGAATATGAGGACGTCCGTGATTTCATCATCGCCCACTATAAGGTCACGCGGCGCACGGGTGACCCGTTCTGGGACCATGTGCGCACCATGGACGTGCCGGAAACCTTGAACGAGCGGTTCGAACTGTTCCGTTCGTCTGGGCGCTTCTTCAAGCACAACGCGCAGGAGCTGTTCTCGGAGGATAGCTGGGTCCAGGTATTGCTGGGCCAAGGCTTCGAGATGAAGCCCGACCCCGTCACGCAGTTCGTGGCCGATGACGACCTAACGGGCTTCCTTGGCGATGTCCGCGAAGTCATCGAAGACGTCGCGGCCAAGATGATGGACCATGGCGAATTCGTCCGTCGCCTGCCGCCGAGCACGGAAGCGGGAGGGACGACCGTGATCCCAACCATCAACTTCAATTTGCGGTACGAACGGACGGAAACGGTCGAGTAGCACCTTCGTCTTCTCCGTGGCCTCCGAGCCACAGGTGACGCGAAAGCCACTGCGCCGCTTCGCCTATAATTGACTCGGAACGAGTGAAGGAGTTTCATCCGGGCAAAAGAGCAAAACCGCGTAATCATTTGTGTAACCGGTTACATCGCCGGCTCAGAGAGGGGACAAGGGTGACCACTATCCACAGCAAGCGCCAGCTCACGGCCAGCATTTCCGTCATCGCAATTGCAGCCTCGCTCGGATTCGCAGCTCCTGCGGCTGCGCAAACGACTTCAAGTCTTCAGGGGCATGTGGCCGGCGCCGGATCGGTGGTGACTGTCACCGATCTCAACACCAATCAGACCACCAGCGCGAAGGCCGATGCGAACGGCAATTACCAGATCGTGGGTCTGCCCCCGAGCACCTATCGCGTGCAGGGCGGAGGCGCGTCGCAAACGGTGGTCGTGCCTTTGGGACAGGCAGTCACGGTCGATCTTGCCGCGGCAGCACCTACAGGCCCCGCCATCGTCGTTGTTGGTTCAAGATCGAGGGACGTCAAAACCCCGGTCGTGGCCACAAACGTGTCGCGATTCCAGCTCGAAAATCTGCCCAACGGCGACCGCAACTTCCTGAATTTCGCAGAGCTCGCTCCGGGCGTAACCGTGTCTCCGCCGACGCTCGGCGGCCACGCTCGTCAGGTGCAAGCGGGTGCGATCAACTCAGATAACACCAATACTTTCATCGATGGCTTGAGCATCAAGAACCTCGTCAATCACGGCGGCACGCTCGGCCAGAACCTTTCGTCCGGCAATCCTTTCCCGGCATCCGCGGTCGATCAGTTCGACGTTCAGACACAGAACTTCAAAGCCGAGTTTGAGCAGGCTGGCTCAGCAGTCATCTCATCGATCACGAAGACTGGCGGCAATAAGTTCCACGGTGAGATCTTCGGCGAGTGGCAGCCTAAGGCGTTCATCAGTCAGAACTTTGACGATCGACCTGGCAACCGCAACAACGCCACCGCTCCTTTCCGGCCGAAGCCGGATTTTAGCACGAAATATTATGGCGGCGACCTCAGCGGTCCGATCATTAAGGACAAGCTGACGTTTTTCCTCGACTTCGAAGGCACGAACAAGGTTTTCGGCGCCAACGACATCAACGTATTCCCGACAGTTTTGGGCGGATTGTCGGCGCCAGCCCAGGCTTATGTGCAGTCGGCCCGTTCTCAGTTCAACGGCAGCTTCCCCGCGACGTTCAATGAGAAATTGTATTTCGGGAAGCTAACCTATTTCGCGACACCCGACGACACCATCAACGTGAGCGCTTTCCTTCGCCGGGAATCGAATCTCCAGATCGACGGCGGGATCAAGACGACGGACGCATCCACCCGGAATCGCAACAATGAAGATCGTTATGAAGGCTGGTGGACGCACCGCGGCAGCAGTTGGCTAAACGAGCTATTCATTGCTCGCGACACTGCGGCCAACGGAGCCGTTCCGAATGTCGGCGGATCCGCCGCCATCGTGACGTACACTCCGCCTCAGGTCGGGGCTACTCCCGCCAATTGCTATTCCGTGACCGGCAGTTCGCCAAATGCATTTACGTGCCCGAACACCGGCAATGCCCAGCAAATCCTGTTGGGCGGCCTGCCGTTCGCCCAAGACGATCACCAGTATCAGACGCTGATCAAGGATAATGTGACGATCACGGCGAACACGCACACCATCAAATTCGGCGGAAAGCTGAATTTTACCAAACTACAGCGACTTGAATCCAATAATACGAACGGCACTTTGTATTATGACGCCGCGAATTTTAGCGGTATCAGCACTTCGACACCGTATGCAGCGACAATCAATACTGCGATGGTCCAGCCGGTCACGGCTAAGAACACGGAAATAGGCCTGTTTGTTCAGGACGACTGGCGGCCCGACGACCATTGGCAGGTTAGCTACGGCTTGCGCTGGGATTATGAGTCGAACGCGCGGAACGAAGACTTCGTTACACCGCCTGACGTCGCCGCAGCTCTTAGAGCTTACCCGGGTTGGACGGCCGCCGGGATCAACCCGGATGACTACATCTCGACCGGACACAACCGGAAGCACTTCTACGGCGCGTTTCAACCGCGGCTAGGCGTATCGTACGATCTGCACGGCGATAGAGATTTCGTCATTACGGCAGGCGCAGGACGATATTATGATCGTTCGCTGTTCATCGATTCAGCGATCGAGACGATCAAGGATTATTACGAATCCATCGCGACGATACAGGCCTGTCCAACCAATCCGACACCGACCTGTCCGGCCGTATTACCGACAGATCCTAACGCCTTGCGAGCTCTTGGAGCAGCAAACGGCGGCGAGGTACACCTCCTGAACAACAATACGAAGGTGCCGTTCTCCGACGAATTCAACGTCGGATTCAAGAAGCGGTTCGGCAAGATCAACACCGGGATTACGTTCTCTTACATTCGGTCGCACAACATCTTCCAGGAAGTCGTCGGTAACCGCTTGCCTGACGGAACCTACAGTGCCGCGACGCCGCAGATCTTCGTCTATCAAGGAAACACCTACTCCCGCGGTATTTTCTATGGGGCGTCCGCGATCAATCTCGCAAAGTTGCCGGGGCATGGCAGCATTTTCATCGGCAACAGCGACGGCAAGGCGGAATATTACGCCCTCTATTTCACGGCCGACAAGCCTTACACGCCGGAGTCGCGATATGGATTTAGTGCGGCGCTGACTGTCTCGACGTCGCGCTCGAACGACACCCGGGATACGAATCAGATTGGCGACCCGTTCAATTTCGATGCTCCAACTATCGGAGAGCAAGGCTGGGGACCGGCAACAGGGCTCGAAAGGTGGAGGTTCGTCGGGTCAGGGACGGTCGGGTTGCCTTGGGACATCAGGCTCTCGACGGTCGTAACCTTGTCGTCCGGACCGTCTTATGGCGGCGTGCTATGCAATGTTCCGGTGCAGAACGACCCCAACACCACGACTGATTGTTTCACGACGAACTTCGGGATCTATCGCCCGGGTGGCATCGGTTACAAAAATGTCGACTTCAACGTATCTAAGACGTTCAAGTCGCCTTGGAATCCGAGCCAGGAGCTTACGATCTACTTCCAGGCGCTCAATGCGTTCGACTTCGTCAATCGCAACTATTCAATGTGGGGCGGCGGTTTCCAGAGTGTGGGAGGCCCTGGTCCGACGGGGGCTTACGATCGCGGATCCGTGGCCAGCCAAGGCCGAAACTTCAAGGTGGGCGCCAGATTTACTTTCTAGCCCTGATCTTGCTCTTTTCGGGAGGGGGACGGAAACGTCTCCCTCCTTTCTTTTGAGCGCGCCGTGTGAAAGCTGAGCTTAAGCGCTTTGGATACGAGCAGTCGCCTGTCGTCGTCATCGACGAGTTCAGTGGCGACTTGTGCGAGATTCTTGCAGTTGCCGATGCGCTCGCGCCTTACCCTCGCTTGGCCGGCAACTATTATCCGGGCATTCGACGCATTTTTGGACCCGCCGATGATTCGGCCAACGCTTATGCGATACAACTCTGCAATGAGGCCGGCCAATTCATTGCCGGAGCTTTCGACATCGACAGTTTCACACTGCTCGAGGCGAGCTTTTCGATGGTGACAGCGCGCGGCCTGGCGCTCTCGCCAGCTCAGCGAGCGCCTCACTTCGATTCTCCCAACCCCAAACACCTCGCGTTGCTGCATTATCTTCACGTTCCAACCGGATCGGGCACGGCTTTCTACCGGCAGCGCTCAACGGGCATCGAACGGGTCACGGACGACAATCTCAACTCGTTCGTGACCACCGCTCGCACAGACGCAGCAAGATTGCCCCCCAATTCAGGATACATAGCCGGCTCGGACGATTTTTTCGAACAGATCGGCATGGTTGAAGCGATCGCTGACCGCCTCATCATTTACCAGGGCAGCCTGCTCCATTCGGGCATAATCCCCGAGACGATGAAGTTCAGTGACGATCCTCGCCGGGGTCGCCTCACGGCCAATCTGTTCGTGCAGGGAAGCTGAACGGGCGTGCTTAAGGTCAGCTACCTGGCAGCAACTGCCGCGCTTCTTTCAAGCGCTGCATCGGCCGAGCATACTTACGCCAATCCAGTCGATCTCGATTACCGGTACAATTTCGAACAAATCAATCAGGGCGTTTCATACCGGACGGGGGCCGACCCCGCAGTCGTGAACCACAAGGGCGTCTATTACCTTTTCCTCACTCTGGCGGATGGTTATTGGCGCTCGACCGATCTCATCCACTGGACATTCGTCACGCCAAGTATGTGGCCCGGCGGCGGAATCGTCGCGCCCGCCGTGGCATCCGACGGAGACCGGCTGATCATCGAGCCCTCGATGTCCTTCACCCGTCCCGGGTCGATCTACGTCACGACAGCGCCCGACACCGGCAAGCTCGATTACCTGGTCCGGACCATGCCCGAACTGCCCGGTGCAGTGGACAAGCCCGTCGACCAGATGAAGCCCGGCGAGGTGCCACCTGGCCCGTGGGATCCCGCCCTTTTCAAGGACGACGACGGTCGGTGGTATCTCTACTGGGATTCGTCCAACGTCTTCCCAATCTACGGCCAGAAGATCGCCTTCCGTGACGGCAAGCTCTTCTATCAATCGCCCGCTCAGCCTTTGCTCAAGCTTCACCCGGACCAACATGGTTGGGAGCGGTTCGGTCAGGATCACAGCGGCCTGCTCGCCAACGGACAACCGACCGCGCCCTACCTCGAGGGGGCCTGGATGACGAAGGCAGGCGGACGATATTATCTGCAGTACGGAGCGCCGGGGACGGAGTTCAACGCCTATGCCAACGGCACTTATGTCGGGGACAAGCCGCTAGGGCCGTTCACCTACGCCCCCTACAATCCGATCGCCTACAAGCCTGGCGGATTCGTCCACGGCGCCGGACACGGATCGACCTTCCAGGATCGTTACGGAAATTGGTGGAACACGGGCACGCCGTGGATCGGTTACAATTGGACGTTCGAACGGCGGATCGATCTCCTTCCGGGTAAAATATACCCGGATGGCCAAATCGCCTTTTCGTCGCGCTTCGCGGACTTTCCCTGTTATGCGCCGACCTCGAAGGTCGAGGACCCCGAT
>DASUZY010000093.1:0-21090 GCA_036376635.1 Sphingomicrobium sp. | reverse complement strand
CGGCATCCTGCTCCGACGGGAGCTCAAGGCCTCGAAGCGCTGAATTCAACATATAAAGAATCCTTTATATTTGCCTTTCGAAGCAGTGGCGGCTAACGGCTGCCACGACCCGCGCTGGCGAACGGCGCACATCATTCATTCGGAGACTCTCGACGTGGCGACCCAGGCTGAAACGCGTTTCAACGACTATGTCGTGAAGGACCTCGGCCTCGCCGATTTCGGGCGCAAGGAGATCGAGATCGCCGAGACCGAGATGCCGGGCCTGATGGCGCTGCGCGACGAGTTCGGGGCTTCGAAGCCGCTCAAGGGCGCCCGGATCACCGGATCGCTGCACATGACGATCCAGACCGCGGTGCTGATCGAGACTTTGGTCGAGCTCGGCGCCGAAGTTCGCTGGGCGAGCTGCAACATCTTCTCGACGCAGGACCATGCCGCGGCTGCGATCGCCGCGCGCAACATCCCGGTGTTCGCGATCAAGGGGGAGACGCTCGAGGATTATTGGGATTACGTCGTTCGAATCTTCGATTGGGGTCGCGACGAGACCTGCAACATGATCCTCGACGACGGTGGCGACGCGACCATGTTCGCTCTCTGGGGTTACCGGGTCGAAAAGGGCGAACAGCTGTTCACCCCGTCGAACGAGGAAGAGGAGATCTTCGCGGCGACGCTGAAGCGCTTCCTCGCCGAGCGTCCGGGCTATCTCACCAAGACCGTCGAGACGATCAAGGGCGTCTCCGAGGAGACCACGACGGGCGTCCACCGGCTTTATGAGCTGTCGAAGCAGGGCAAGCTTCCGTTCCCGGCGATCAACGTCAACGACAGCGTCACCAAGTCGAAGTTCGACAACCTCTACGGCTGCAAGGAAAGCCTGGTCGACGCGATCCGTCGCGGCACCGACGTGATGCTCGCCGGCAAGGTCGCCTGCGTTGCCGGCTACGGCGACGTCGGCAAGGGCTCGGCAGCTTCGCTCCGCAACGGCGGCGCGCGCGTGCTGGTGACCGAAGTCGACCCGATCTGCGCGCTGCAGGCGGCGATGGAAGGCTATGAGGTCGTAACGATGGAGGAGGCGACCAAGCGCGCCGACATCTTCGTCACCGCGACCGGCAACGCCGACGTCATCACGCTCGACCACATGCGGGCGATGAAGAACATGGCGATCGTGTGCAACATCGGCCACTTCGACAGCGAGATCCAGATCGGCGCCCTCGCCAACATGAAGTGGACCGAGATCAAGCCGCAGGTCGACGAGGTCGAGTTCCCGGATGGCAAGAAGATCATCGTGCTGTCCAAGGGCCGCCTGGTGAACCTCGGCAATGCCACGGGTCACCCGAGCTTCGTGATGAGCTCCTCATTCACCAACCAGGTGCTGGCGCAGATCGAGCTCTACACCAAGGGCGACGAGTACAAGAACGAAGTCTACGTTCTTCCCAAGCACCTCGACGAGAAGGTGGCGCGGCTTCACCTCGACAAGCTCGGCGTCAAGCTGACGACGCTTACCGAGAAGCAGGCGAGCTACATCGGCGTGTCGACCGAAGGGCCGTTCAAGCCGGACCACTACCGCTACTAAGCGGTCGCGACCTATTCCAGGATGAGCGGCGCCGCGCGGATCCAGCGCGAGGCGATGATTTTGATGCCGCTCGTCACTGGAAGGCCTGCGTGAAGAGCGCGATGGTCCGGGATGCCATCTGCTGACGCGTTTCGGAACAGCAGCCCGTCACCCTTGCGGCCGCGAACCTTGAGGCCGGCCGCGGGGAAGGCGGTTTCGCCGCCTTCGAACTCCTCGTTGAGATAGACCAGGAAGGTCAGCACCCGCTGCTGATTGGGCGGCACGCCAGGCATCGCGTCGCTGTGCGGCCGGTATTCCTGGCCGGGAGCATAACGAAGCACCTGCAACGGTTCGCCGGCCCGCACATCTGTCCCGCTTGCTGCCGCCAGTCGGCGGTTCAGCGCATGAATGGCGGGATTTTCCGAGATGAAGGGAAAGCCGACCGCGCTTGAGGTGCGGACGGGGTGGGGGATATGGCGTCCTGTGTAGGGATCGATGACCGTGCTCGGCTTCAATTGCGGGGCCGCAGTGGCGACCAGATAGTCGCATTCCGCCTCGGAAAAGAACGACGGGAACAGCCGGACGTCCGGATCGGCGGATAAGCATTCGGATTGGAATTCGCCCTGAGGCGTCCCGTCGGACGCTAGGTTCATGGACCTTAACAGTCTCAGCTGAGCGGCCGCTTCGGGGTCGCTCGATCCAGCCGCCTCGAGCATTGCCATCGCGCGCTGCCAATCAGGGGCACCACCGACGCCGCCGGCAAGGAAAGCTCGGGCGATCGCCTGCGATTCCGGGTCTCCAAGAGCCGCGGCGCGTTCAAAAAAGGATCGAGAGGCGCCGAGATCCCGCCGGACTTGTTCACCCGCCAGGCACCAGAATGCGAGCTCTTTCGCCGCAAGGGCGTCGCCACTCGCCTGAGCTTTCTCAAGCATCGCTGCCGCGCCTTGCAGATCACCTCGATCCAGCAACTGCTGCGCTCGTTCGACTGCATTGGTCACGAGACCCTTTCTGCCAGCGAGCGCCAGAGCTTTCCAGTCGAACTCGGCGCGCAAAAAAAGAGCCGGGAGTTTCCTCCCGGCTCTCGAAGTCTGCGGTTCCTCAGAACTTAGTAGCGGACCTTCACGCCACCGTAGAACTTGCGGCCGAACACGTCGTAGATCGCGCTCGCCGTCGTGCCGGTCAGGCCGTAGGGCGGATGGCGGTCGAGGATGTTGTCGACGCCAGCATAGATCTGAATGTTCTTGATCCGCCCAAGGGCCGGTCCGGTGTCCCACTGGATCCGAAGCCCATGGTACGTCTGGGCCGGGTACTTGTGGACGTCGGCGTAATCCGCGTTGTTCGGCGGGCAGCCCGTGTTCGGGTTGCTCGGGTCGGTACAACCGGCCGGCAGCACGTTGAAGTCTTCGTACGCGTTCAGGTACATCGGAGCGATGTAGTGCAGCTGGTACCCGAATGTGACGTTGCCGACCTTCAGGTCAGCGTCGAACCGCCCCTCGTCCTTCGGATCGCCGAGTTCCTGGAGCACTGCGTCCTCGAACGACGGGATCGCCGGGTTGACGTAGTTGCTCGACTGGATGCCGTGGGTCCAGATCAGGCCAGTGTCCAACACGACCTTCGAAGAAAGCCGGGTGCGGTAGTTCGCGTTGATGTCGATGCCACGACGGACACGCTTGGCGAAGTTGACGCCGGCCTGAATGAGCGAATTGGCCAGAATGTCGCCTGGAAGCTCATTGTTCGGGCCCGCGCCCGGACCCCGCCAACGGGTGAACAGCCCGCAGTAGGCGTTGCTGAGCGACGGTTGATCGTAGCAAAGATTGGCGATCTGCTGCGCGCCCAGCGCAACGATCACGTTCTTCACCTTGATGTTGTAATAGTCGACGCTCAGCGAGAAGCCGGGGATCCACCGCGGCTGCAGCACGCCGCCTAACGTCAGTGAATAAGACACTTCCGGCGTGAGCAGCGGGTTCGACCCGCTGACAACCGGCAGCGAGTACGTTCCCTGGGTGATTCCCGGGAGCAACGCGCCGAGATCGGTTTGGCAGTTGGTCGTCCGCGCCGCCGGTCCGTTGCTGCGACCCGCAACGCTGCAGGGATCAGTGAAGCCCGGAGCGAAGTTCGGAACCTGCGGGAACGCTGTTTCCGCGAGGTTCGGCGCGCGCACGGCCCGACCGAAGTTGCCGCGGAAGCGGATGTCGCGCACCGGCGACCATTCGCCGCCGAAGTTGTACGTCCAGACGTTTCCGATCGCCTTCGTATACATCGAATAACGGGCAGCGCCGCTGAGCGTTAGCTCGTGGAAGAACGGAATGTCCTTGACGATCGGAATGTTGATTTCGCCGAAGGCCTCACCGACGTGGAACGCAGGCGGCCGCGGGTTGCCGATGTCGACATCGTTCGTGATGCTGTTGCTTCCCGTTGAATTCGGATCGCCGAAGTCCACGAACGGATCTTCAGTGTAACGCGCTGTCTCGCGGCGGTATTCGCCGCCGAGCACGAAGCCGATCGGGCCGCCAGGCAATTCGAAAATCTGGCTCGAGTCGCCATTGACGAAGCCGAGCAGATCGAACTGCGTCATCTTCGCCGACTTATGCTCGTTGGTCGTGAAATAAGCGACCGAAGCGGCGTTATTGGTCGATCCAAACGGATTATACGGTACGCAAGCCGCGATGTCGGATGCTAGCCGCTGCTGGTTGAATGCGATCTGAGCCGCGTTCATCAGGCGGGTAAAGGCCACGGCAGCCGTTGGATCGAACTGCGAACGACACTGGATCTGACCAGTGACTGGGTTCTTGCCAGCATCCATCGCAAGCATGAACCGCTGGCGATCGAGGAAGCCGGTCGTATTCGTCTTCTGGTCGAACTCGCCGTAGTTCGCCGAGATTTCGTAGCTCCAATCGGTATTGAACGTGCCGCGAACGCCGGCGACCGCACGATAGGTATCGCGGCGGAACGCCTCATCGCGGATGCCTGCGTCAAGCAGCGTCCGCGCGTCGATAAAGCGGTACGTGCCGGCGTTGATCGCCGCGATATCCGCCGCATTCAGCGGACCGCCGACACCCTGACCGCTTAGTGTTGACCGTGCGGCCTGGCAGGTAGCCGTCAGGCTGGGGTTGCAACCCGAAGCGAGCAGGGCCGAAGTGATCGTCGCACGCGCTGCGGGGTCGAGGAACGGGTTATCGAGACGCGTTCTTTCGCGGATGTCACCCGTTCCGAACGTGCCTTGGATGAAGCTCGGTCCGGCATTGTTTCCGCTAGTATCCAGGCGGACGAACTTGGCTTCGAGGAACGGCTCGAACGCGTCACTGATCGTGTAGTGAGCGAGCAGGTTGAAGTTGTAGCGCGTGTTCTTCGGGAACACTGCCAGGAGCTGATCTTCGCGGCCCGTCTGCCCGTTGCCGCCGATCATCACGGAGTTCGGACCGGTGCCAATGCGCGTTCCCGTCTCCGGGACGAGCGAGCCGTTGGGATTGAAGACGTAGGTACAGTTGTAGGGCGTTCCTCCAGTGTTACCCGGAGCTCCATTCGTCGCCGCGAGCCCAACGCCGCAAAGCGGATTGGTCGCCGGGTAGGTGATCGGAACCAGGCCAAAGCGGTTGATCGTCGAGCTGCGGATGTCCCTAAAGAAGGTGCGATCCGGGAAACCGTCCGTGCCGTGCGTCAGACCGCCAGTGTCGACGTCCACGATCGAGAAGCCATCCTGGCTACGAAGCCACGGAATTTCCGAACCGAACACCCGGTTTTCATGGTTATATTCGGCGTCGACAGTGATGTTGCCGCGGCCGCCAGCGAAGTTCTTGCCGGCCAGGATCGAGCCGAAATAAGTGGTTCCGAAGCCAGCAGCGGCTTCCGACCCCTGACCGCGAACCTGAATACCGTCGAAGTCGCGCTTCAGGATGAAGTTGACGACGCCAGCGACGGCGTCCGAACCGTACACGGCCGAGTTGCCGCCGGTGACGATGTCAACCCGGTCGATCAGGTCGGCGGGAATCGTGTTAACGTCCGGAACCGAGGCGCTGGACAAAATGTCGGCTGCGACGTGCCGGCGGCCGTTGACGAGGACGAGCGTACGCTTCGGGGCGAGGCCGCGAAGGTCGAGCAGGTTTAGGCCGGCGATGCCGATCCCGAGGCCCGGGTTGGACTGAGCGAACGTGCTGCGCAGCTGCGGCAAGTCGTTCAGCTCTTCGCCGATGTCCGGGTTGCCGCGCTGGAAGAATTGCTCGCCCTGGATCGACGTGACTGGAACCACCGATTCAAGGTTGGGGCGCCGAATGCGCGAACCCGTGACGACGATGGAGTCAGCGGGCCGTCCATTCTTGATTTCGGCCACGGCGATCTTCGCCGGGTCATTCGAATTTGTTTGAGCATCAGTCGCCGGAGTCTGGACCGTGGCGGCGGGAGCGGTTTGCGCGGAGGCCGGCGTGGCCAGGAAAAAGAGCGCGCCAGTTTGCAAGGCCGTGGCGGCCAAGAGCGTACGATTCGTCACTTTGTAAATCCCCTATCCCCAGGTTGGATGGGGTTTGAGTTCCCGATATCTTTCAACTCTGCAACAGCTGATACATCTGCCGTTAATTTTTGAACGGCCGTGTAACTTTTATGCCACGATGGTGACTCAGCGCCGACGCCGCCGTTCTTCTTCAGACCTGAAACATGAGTTTGCTGATCGGGGCGTGCCCTTTCATTTGAGAAGCTTGGCCGTATGAATCGAACAAGGGGGTGGCGGCTCGATCATGAGCGCTAATAGCGCGAACATCTGGATCATCATTGTCTTGGCGCTGCTCTGGCTTGGCTTGGCGGCGGCCGTTTCCTTCGCTGGCGCGCGTCGTTTTCGCCTCGCCCAACAGGTAATCAATGCAGCGCAGGCCAACGCCAGATTGCTTCAACTGGCGCCGTCCCGGCCGATGCTAGTTCGCGCCGACCAGCGGATCGAGGCGGATCCTCAACTGCTGCGCGATCTTGGTCTTGAGCCCGCGCCGGCGAAACTGGCCGACCTCGTTGGGTCAGACGTCGGCATTACACGGGAGAGCCTCGAGGCGCTCACCGCCGCAATCGAAGTCGCCCGCGCGCAGGCTAGCCGTCTGGCCTGCACTGTCCGCGCGAGCGGCTCCGCGCGTGTCTTCGATGTCCGAGGCGCGCAGGCTCCGGGTGAGGAGCAGCCCGGAACCCTCCTGCTCTGGTTTTTCGACACGAGCGCCGGCGAGGAGGAGCGGGCCGGGCTCGCGCAGCGGCTTCGTCAAACTGAGGCGGCGCTCGGCTCGCTGACGCATCTCATCGAAGCCGCCCCCTTTCCGATGTGGTATCGCGGTCCGGATCTGAGGCTCGGCCTGGTCAACCGGGCCTTCGTCGATGCTGTCGAAGGTCGTGACGCGTCCGATGTCATTGAACGTTCCGCCGAACTGATCGACGCGGAGGGCGAAGGCAGCGCTGCCACGATGGCGCAAGCAGCGCGCGAGAGCGGGAACGTCGTCTCCCGGACCCAGCCGGCGATCCTGCGCGGCGAACGGCGAATGTTGCGGATCGTGAACGTTCCGCTGTCGAGCGGCGCGGTGGCCGGCTTTGCCATGGACATCCAGGATCTGGAAGACGCGCGCACCGAGCTGGTGCGGCACATCGATTCCCAACGTGAACTTGCGGACCGGATGACAGCCGGAACGGCCCAGTTCGACGCTGACCGTACGCTGAGCTTCTTCAACCGCCCCTTTGCGGCAATGACCGATCTCGACCCCGAATGGCTCGCTGAGAAGCCCGAGTTCGATCGTGTCATCGAGCGGATGCGCGACCAGCACCGTCTTCCCGAGGCGCGCGACTTCCCGGTCTGGAAGGAGGAGCGCCGCGGGTGGTTCACCAGTGCCGAGGAGGTGATTGAGGAAGAGTGGATCCTGCCCGCCGGGGATCATCTTCGGGTCGTGGCGCAGCCGCTTCCGGATGGCGGATTGCGGCTATTTATAGAGGATCGCACCGAGCAACTCCGGCTAGCGTCGGCGCGCGACACTTTGCTTCGAGTTCGGGCCGCGACATTCGACAATCTCTTTGAAGCCATCAGCGTGTTCGCAAGCGATGGACGTCTCTACGTCTGGAACCGGCGGTTCATCGAGGATTGGGAGATGGACGAGGAGTGGCTTGCGACCCATCCGCGGATCGATGAGCTCGTTCCTGCGATGGCGCGCAAACTGGTCAATCCGACCGCTGCTGCCCAAATCCGTGAAATGGTTCGCCAGACGACTAGCGACCGGCAGTCCGCGGACGGCCGGATCTCGATGACGGACGGCCGCCATTTCCAATATGCTGCAGTACCGCTGCCCGATGGCAACGCCTTGTTCACGATGGTCGACGTCACCGCATCCACGCGCATCGAAGCGGCATTGCGGGAACGGGCGACAGCGCTGGAGGAGGCCGACCGGGTGAAAACGGACTTCGTCGCCAACATGAGCTACGAACTCAGGACCCCGCTCACCTCGATCGGCGGCTTCGCCGAACTTCTCGGCGGTGGTTATGCAGGTGAGCTAAGCGGCAAGGGCCGTGATTATGTCAGCGCGATCCTCGAATCGGTCGACCGGCTGTCCAAGCTGATCAACGATGTGCTCGATCTGACAACCGGGGATACGCGGGGTGTGGCGCTCGAGAAGGAACGAGTAGACGTGGCGGGGCTCTGTCGTGCTGCTGCGGAGTCCGCTCGTCCGAAGGCGGCGGAAAAATTGCAGAAGCTGGAAGTGGAGGTCTCTGCCTCGGCGGGACACGTGTACGGCGATGCGCGCCGCCTCCGCGAGTCCATCGAGCATGTGCTCCAGAACGCAATTGCCTACACGGATCGGAAGGGAAGGATCAGCTTGTCGGCCGACGGCGACAAGAAGCAGGCGGTAATCTCTATCAGCGACAACGGGACCGGAATTGCCGCCGAAGACTTGCCGCGCGTGTTCGACCGGTTCGATCGGGTCACGGAAGCCGGGGTTAGGGGCGAAGCGGCGCTCGGTCTCGGACTACCGCTGACCCGGCAATTCATCGAAGCCCACGGCGGTACGGTTGATCTCAAGTCCGAGAAAGGCGAGGGCACGACGGTGGTCCTGACGCTCCCGCGCGGCACTCGGTGATTCTCAGGAGCGATGGAGAAACCGCAGCGGCGGGCGCTGCCGTTGCGAAGGTGGCCAAAGGCGGCGACGTGATTACGCTGTCCGGACCATTAGGAGCTGGCAAGACAACGTTCGCGCGCGGTTTCATCAAGGCGCTCGGTCACCCTGGCGATGTTCCAAGCCCGAGCTTCGCGCTCGTTCAACCCTATGACGACCTCGACCCGGCGGTCTGGCACGTCGATCTGTACCGCATCGAGCGTGCGGCCGAGATTGAAGAATTGGGACTCGATGTCGGGGCAGACGCGGTATTGATCGTCGAGTGGCCGGAGCGCGCGGGCGAGGCGGCTTGGCCCGGCGCGCTCCGCTTGTCCCTCGACTTCACACAGGACGGCGACAGAATCTTGACAGCGAAGGTCCCCCCGTCATGGGAGGGACGATGCCCCATTCGATGAATCCGCCGCCTCATGCCCCTGATTTCCTTGCCGCTTCGGGCTGGGCCGGTGCCGAAATCCTGCCGCTAGCGGGAGACGCTTCATTTCGTCGCTACTTCCGAGTGGTTCACGGAGACCGAAGCGCGGTCTTAATGGATGCGCCGCCGCCGCACGAAGATCCGCGCCCATTCATTGCGGTTGCGGAATGGCTGGTCAGCCGGGGGCTGAACGCACCCGAAATACTGGCGCGCGATCTGGATACCGGGCTGCTCCTGATCAACGACTTTGGAAGCACCCGGCTGCGTGAGACGCTCGATGATGATCCGGGACGCGAAAGGGAGCTATACGAGCTTGCGACCGACGTCCTGATACACCTTCACGACCACCCGCCGATGCCTGGCCTTAGACCTCATGGGCTCGATCAGTGGCTGGAGGAACTCAAGCTATTCACCGACTGGTATTGTCCGGCGGTTGGCGTGGACGTGGATGCGGCAGCATTTGAAGATGCGTGGCGCAAGGTTCTTGAGCCTGTCTCAGGCGACGGTCTTGGACCTGTCACCGTGTTGCGCGATTATCACGCCGAGAACGTGATGCTGGTTGATGGCAGGGAAGGCGTTGCACATTTCGGGCTGCTCGATTTCCAGGACGCGCTAGCGGGGCACCCCGCTTATGACCTCGCGTCGGTGCTGGAGGACGCTCGGCGGGACGTCACGCCAGCGATCGAGCGAGCGATGGTCGACCGTTACGTGACAGTCACCGGACAGGACGAGGCATTCGAACGCGCCTATTGGGCGCTGGCGGCACAAAGGAACACGCGGATTCTCGGGGTCTTCACCCGCCTTTGGAAGCGGGACAACAAGCCGGGCTACCGCCGCTTCCAGCCACGGATGTGGGGCTTGCTGGAGCGTGATCTCTCGCAGCCGAATCTCGCTCCAGTGCGCGATTGGTTCGATGCGAACATCGCACCTGAACACCGCCGGACCCCCTGGCAGGAGGCTGCGTGACCGGTCGACGGGCACTTCGCCTTCGGGCAGAGGTCGAGGCGGAGGTTCCACGCACGGCCATGATCATGGCCGCGGGACTGGGCAAGCGAATGCGCCCGCTAACGGCCACGAAGCCGAAGCCCCTTATCGAAGTGAATGGCAAGGCACTGCTCGATCATGTCCTCGACAAGCTGCGTACTGCCGGCGTGCAAAAGGTGGTGGTCAATGTTCACTACCTGGCCGACGCGCTCGAAGCTCACCTGGCGAGCCGGCCGCACGGTTTCGAAGTCGTGATTTCCGACGAGCGCGATCAGCTCCTGGAAACGGGCGGCGGGCTCGTGCGGGCTGAGCCGCTGATCGACGCCGATCCGTTCCTTGCGCTCAACAGTGACAACTTGTGGATCGATGGACCCGCTGACACGATCAAGCTGCTCGCGTCGCAATGGGATGGTAGCAAAATGGATGCATTGTTGCTGCTTGTTCCGCAGGCTCGTGCGCTAGGCCATAAGGGCATGGGCGACTTCCATATGGATCGCGAGGGCCGCATCCGCCGCCGGGAGCGAAGCCATGTTGCTCCATTCGTATTCACGGGGATCCAGATAGTTTCCAAGCGCTTGCTACGTGACGCGCCGGATGGCCCGTTCTCGACGAACATCCTGTGGGATCGTGCAATGGAGGAAGGGCGCGCATTCGGCGCCGTTCACCAGGGTCTGTGGTTCGATGTTGGCACCCCGCAGTCAATCCCGATGACGGAAGCGGCGCTCGAGAATGCATGACCCGCAGCGGGTCGCCGTCTTCACCATCCCATCGCATCGCTCGTTCGCGGACGCACTTGCAGCCGGCTTGATCGCGCAGTTTGGCAAGGAACCGTTAGGTCTCGCCCAAGGGCGGATCCTTCTGCCCAACAATCGCGCGGTTAGAGCGGTTACCGAAGCGTTTGTCCGCGCCAGCGGTAACGGCCTGCTTCTTCCACGACTCATTCCGGTCGGTGATCCGGAGTTGGATGAGAGGATTGGCGGGGCGCTCGACCGGATCGACGACGGCAAGGCGGTACCGCAGGCGATCGATCCGACCGAGCGTCTGCTTCGCCTGGCGTCGATCGTGCGAGGCGAGGGAAGTGCGGAGAGCCTGCGGCTTGCGGCAGACCTGACCAGGGCACTCGATGCGCTGCTGATCGAACGCATTGATCCGGCACGGCTCAAGGAAGCTGTGGCGGAATCGACCGAGCTTGCGCGTCATTGGGAGAAATCGCTCGAGAAGCTTCGGTTGATCTATGAGATATGGCCGCAGATACTCGCTGAAGACGGCGCAATTGATCTTGCCGAGCGCCGCAACCGGCTGCTGCATCAGGTCACCGAGCGCTGGAAGCACGAACCGCCGACGGGCTTCACTGTTGCTGCCGGCATTACGACCGCCGCTCCGGCAGTCGCGGGCCTGGTCGGACGCGTCGCAAGGATGCCATCTGGCATGGTCGTACTCCCAGGTCTCTGGTTGGCACGGCAGCTGCCCGATGAGGAGTGGGAGGCATTAGGTCCGGATGAAGCGGGCCGGCAGCAAGCCACCCATCCGCAATTCCATCTGAAGTTGTTGCTGGATCGCATTGGAGTGTCGCGCGACGAGGTCGAGACCTGGCGGTGGTCTGGCAGGGCGTCTTCCTCGCTGGCTCGAGGCCAAGCCGTCGCCAATGCAATGTCAGCGCCGGAATTCTCCCACAAATGGGAGAGTCTCAAAGCTGCCGACCGGCGGCTCGGCGGCATTCGGCTTGCGGAGCTGGCTGATCCGGCAGCCGAAGCCCAAGCGATTGCCCTCGCTCTTCGAGAGGCGTTGGAAACGCCCGGGAAGACGGCCGCACTGGTCACTCCGGATAGGCAATTGGCTGGCCGCGTTTCTGGGCTGCTCGCCCGATGGGGAATCGCGGCCGACGATAGCGCTGGGAAGCCGCTTACGGAGACTCCCGCCGGAGCTCTGCTGCTGGGCATAGCCAGCGCTGCGGCCGAAGAACTTGGGCCAGTTCCTTTGCTCGCGCTCCTCAAGCATCCTCTGGTGGGCGGCGAAGGTGACGAGCGGCTAGCGTGGCTGGACGTGGTGCGAGAGCTCGACCTCAAGTTGCGTGGCCCGCGGCCGTCGGCTGGACTTTCAGGGCTCGACCTACATTTCGGAAGCTTGCGGGCGTGGCGGGCCGCACGTCCTAGAATCGAGCGAATCGACGCGATGTTTGCAGAGCCGCCCTCGCTTGCTGGCTTCGCGCGGGCGCTTGGTGAAGCAGCTCAGGAAATCGCTGGTGACAGGGCCTGGCAGGGACCCGCGGGGAGGCTGGCTGCCGAACTGCTCGCGGAACTTCAGACTTCGGACGCGGCGCGAGCGCTAACAGTTTCCGTGGACGACGCGGTGCCGCTCCTGCGCCAGCTGCTCGATGGGAAAGCGGTCAGGCCGCCCTTTGGCGGCCACCCTCGCATCTTCATATGGGGTCTTCTCGAAGCGAGGCTTCAGCGAGCGGATCTCGTAATCCTTGGCGGCCTCAACGAGGATGTCTGGCCGTCGCTGCCCGCACCCGATCCGTGGCTTCCTCCGAAGGTTCGCGTCAACCTCGAAATGCCCACGCTGGACAATCGCATCGGTCTTGCCGCGCACGACTTTGCCAGCGCACTCGGCGCGCCGGAAGTGCTGATTACGCGCGCCCGCCGGGATGCGCGGTCGCCCACCGTCGCCTCGCGGTTCCTGCTTCGGCTGGACGCCATCAGCGGCGGGTTGCCGCGCGATGTGCGTCTGGAGAAATTGACTCGAGCGCTGGACGATCCTGGTCCCGCCCAGCCGGTTGCGCGGCCAGCGCCATCGCCACCCGCCGAGCAGCGTCCGGAGAGAATATCCGTGACCGCCGTCGATCGCCTCAAGGCCGACCCGTTCGCCTTCTACGCGCAAGCGATTCTCGATCTGAAGTCGATCGATCCCGTTGATGCGGACCATACCGCACGCTGGAAAGGCGAGCAGGTCCACAAGGTCTTCGAGGACTGGCTGCGGCACGACGATTGTGCTCCCGACAAACTCAGAAGCCGAGCCGAACTTCTGCTTAGAGACGAGGCTATTCACCCGATGGTCCGCGCGCTTTGGGCTCCTCGGCTGCTCGAAGCCATCGACTGGATTGCCGAGATGGAACGGGCGAACCGGGAAGGGGGCCGCAGACCGCTGACCGCCGAAGCGAAGGGCGAGACGCCGCTCGCCGGCGTTACCGTGCACGGCCGGGTTGACCGCATCGATCGCCTACCTGACGGCGGCCTTGCGATTATCGACTACAAGACCGGAGCGCCCCCGAACCAGAAGACGGTGGACGCCGGGTTCGCGCTGCAGCTCGGCCTTCTGGGATTGATCGGGCGTGCCGGAGGGTTCGAGCAGGTCACGGGCGATCCCGAGGACTTCGAATATTGGTCGCTGCGTCGTTACCGTGGCAAGTTTGGGCAGCTGATGCGTCCCGACAAGGACATGGCGCCGGGCGAGTTTCTCGACCACGCGAACAGAAATTTCGTCGAGGCAGCGGGCAAATGGCTGACTGGCACGGAGCCGTTCACCGCCAAACTCAACCCAGCCTATGCACCCTACGGCGATTACGACCAGTTAATGCGGCTTGAGGAATGGTACGGCCGCTGATGAGGCTAACGCGGCTTCTTCTTGACCTGCGAAGCATAGAGCAGTGCGGCCACGATTGCCGCCGAGCCGATGCCCACGGCCACGCCGGCCTTCACCAGTTTGGAACGGCGCTGCTCATTGGCGCGGTCGGTGTCGTTGTCGGTTGCCATGAAAGATTCTCTATGGCGTTCGGTGCCAGTTGGAAAGCGGCATGAGCAAGCGTTTCAAGACGCTGCCGCCGCTAAAGGGTGAGCAGGCCAGGGCGTCGGATCCCGTGGCCCATGCCTCATTGTCCGCATCGGCCGGCACGGGGAAGACTCAGGTTCTGACCGCGCGCGTGCTTCGACTGCTGCTTAAGGGTGCCCGCCCGGAATCGATCCTCTGCCTGACATTCACCAAGGCGGCCGCTGCGGAAATGGCGAACCGCATCGGTGCACGGCTCGCGGCCTGGGTGCGGCTCAAGCGCAGTGAGCTTTGGAGCGATCTGGAAGCGCTCGGCGAGAGGCCGGACGCGCGGCTTGTCGAACGGGCGCGCCAGCTATTCGCCAGTGTTCTCGATTGCCCCGGCGGCCTGAAGATCCAGACGATTCACAGCTTCGCCCAGTCCCTTCTTGCCGCGTTCCCGGCCGAGGCCGGCGTGGTTCCCGGGTTCCAGCCAATCGAGGGACGCGCCGAGCAGGAACTGGTGCGGCGAACCTTGGCCGATCTCATGGCCGATGCCGAGGCGTCGGGCGACGACCGTCTGATCCGTGACGTGCAGTGCCTGAGCCGGCGGCTGGGTGAGGGCGGCGCCATCGAATATCTTCAAGCCTGCGCCCGGAAACCGGAGGCATTGCAGAACCTCGGCTCACCTGAGTCGATCGAAGGCAAGATCCTCGACCTCATGGGACTGCCTTCTGAGTCACCGGAAGAATATATTGCTCACCATTGCGGTGACGAGGGGCTCGATTGTGACCTCCTCCGTTCGGTCGCCGATGCCAATCGTAGATGGGGGACGCAGACCGGCATTGGTCATGCTGAGGCTATTGACCGCTGGTTGTCTCTCACCCCGATCGAGCGGGCGGCGAGCCTTTCGGATCTCAGGAAGGTCGTCCTGACCGAAAAGGGGACGCCCCGCGTATCGGCGGGCCAGACGAAGGCCGAACCGCATTACGAGTCCCACGCCGGCCGACTTGCAAACCTGATTGCGGACCTTCTGCGTCTTCAGAACGGTGCCAAATTCGCCGCCGACATCGCTGCGGGACTTCGTGCAGGACAGGCGTTCGCCTCTGCTTACGCGAAGGCAAAGCGCGCGGCCGGCGTCGCCGATTTCAATGATCTCATCGAATGGACGCGTCGCCTCCTTGGAGAACAGGGGATGGGCGACTGGGTGCGCTACAAGCTCGACCGGCGGGTCGATCACGTCCTCGTCGACGAGGCTCAGGACACCAATGCTGCGCAATGGGAGATCATCGAACATCTCGTCGACGAGTTCTTCAGCGGATCCGCCGAAAGCGAGGAGCGCAGCCGAACCCTGTTCATGGTCGGGGATTTCAAACAGGCAATCTACGGTTTCCAGGGGACCGATCCGCGCCGGTTCCTGGAAGCCCGTGAGGCATTCAAGCAACGTGCCGCTGCAGCTGGCGAAGGCGATGATCTCTTCAGTTACCGGGCTCGTGCGATGGAGTTCCGCGACCTATCGATCGCGGCGAGTTTCCGATCCGCGCAACCGGTGCTCGATGTTGTCGATGCGGTGATCGAAAGTGTGGGGGCCCAGGCGTTAGCCTTGAGCGAGGCGCCTCCGCCGCATAGCGCCCATCATCGCGACCGGGCCGGATCGGTCGAGCTGTGGCACCCATTCGCTGTCGAGGAGCCCGAGGACGACAGCGACGAGGGCGAGGAGCGCTGGATTGCACTGCGCGACCGCCGTTACGCCGATGCCCTGGCCGAGCGCATCAGGGTCTTGGTGGACGAAGCGCCGGTGCTTGCCTCGACCGGGCACCCACTGACCCCTGGCGACATACTGATCCTCGTCAGGAGCCGGGGTGAACTGGCCTCGCTGATCGTCGCCCGGCTATTCTCTGGCGGCATCCCGGTCGCCGGAGTGGATCGTCTGCATTTGCACGAACCGCTTGCAGTGCAGGATCTACTTTCCGCGGTGCGATTTGCAGTCCAACCCAATGACAATCTCAATCTGGCCTGCTTGCTCGTCTCGCCGCTCATCGGCTGGGATCAGGAGCAGCTGCGTGATCTCGCCTACGATCGTAAGGGAACGCTCTGGCGGGCGCTCCGGGAAAGATCCGCGGAATTCGGACCAGCTTACGAGGCGCTTTCCGAACTATTGCGCATGGCGGACTTCACGACGCCCTCGCGCTTCCTCGAGAATATCCTCAGCGGCCCGATCCAGGGCCGTCGCAGGCTCTACTCGCGGCTGGGGATGTCCAGCCGCGACGCGATCGACGAATTGATGAACAGTGCCCTGGAATTCGAACGCAACGAGGCAGCCTCGCTCGACCGGTTTCTCGCCTGGTTCTCGAGAGGTACCGTCGACGTGCAGCGCGACCCCGGTCAGCCGGCAAATGAAGTGCGGGTAATGACGGTTCATGGCGCCAAGGGTCTTGAGGCGCCGGTGGTCATTCTTGCAGACGCGACAGCGGACCCTGCGAGGCTTGGCCGCAAGCCGCTGACGGTCGACGTCGAATTGCCCGGCCTGAATGCGGCTCCGCTGCTCCGGCCGAGGAAGGAGGAGCGCGGGCCGCCGTTCGAGGAGATCATCGCGGCGGGCGAAAAGCGCGATGCCGAAGAGCATCTCCGCCTGCTCTACGTGGCTCTGACCAGGGCCGCGGATCGCCTGATCGTCAGCGGGGTGAGACCGAAGGCGCGAAAGGACGGTGCGGACCCGCGGCCGGCCAATTGCTGGCATCGGATCGTGGAGCAGGCGATGGTCCGGCTTAATGCTCCAGCCGGGACCGGCCATCTCGCGCTTCGCTATGGAACACAGGGCGCGATCCGCTCGCGCTCGAAACCCGTCAGCGCTGATCTCGGCGGCATCTCCATTCCGGACTGGGCTACGCGGCCCGCACCCCCTGAAGCGCGACCGCCGCGGCCACTGGCGCCATCTTCGATCGCGATCGACGACGAGCGGGCTACGCCGCCAAGCGAGGCGATGCGCGCGGCCGCTCAGCGAGGAACATGGATCCACCAGCTTTTGGAGCGCCTGCCCAACGTCGAGCCTGCTGCGCGGGTTGCTGCCGCTGACCGGTGGCTCGAGCGCTCGGCGGGAATTCGTGACGCGTCCGCGCGAACTGAGATCGCAATGCTCGTTTGCGACATTCTGTCCGATCCGCGCTTCTCAACCTTCTTCGCGGCGGGCTCGCTAGGAGAGGCGCCACTCGCGGCCACACTGCCCGATGGCCGCGTCATCGCCGGAACTGTGGATCGACTTCGCGTCGATGATGAAAGCGTCTCTGTCATCGACTTCAAGACCGGGCGCGTGCCTGACAGCGACGCCGATATTCCGGCCTCTCACCGCAGCCAGATGGAGGCCTACGTTGAGGCGCTCAGCGTGATCTTTCCAGGCCGTCGCATCAATGCCTCCCTCCTTTACACAGCTGGCCCGAAGCTCGTCGAACTGATGCCTTGAGAGGCGACCTTGCAGGGCCCATATGGTCGTTAAGCTTTGAATTTCTGCCAGGAGAATTACCCGTCATGGCCACCAAAACAGTCACCGACGACAGCTTTGCTTCCGACGTCCTCGGCTCCGACGGACCAGTCCTCGTCGATTTCTGGGCGGAATGGTGCGGCCCGTGCCGGATGATCGCCCCCGCGCTAGAGGAGATCTCGGGCGAGCTCGGCGACAAGGTCACCATTGCTAAGCTCAACATTGACGAGAATCCGGATATCCCAAGCCGCTATGGCGTCCGCGGAATTCCGACCATGCTGCTGTTCAAGGGCGGCCAGCCGGTCGCACAAAAAGTTGGAGCGGCTCCGCGCAGCCAGATTCAGCAATGGCTCGAAGGTAACCTATAAGGCCGGTTAAGGCGCGGGCGGCTCGGTCCCGACCAGCCCCCGCGTGTCCGGCCGGAACTTTTCGTGCCGAGGCAGCTCGTCGGCAGGATGAAACCAGCCAATCCTGCTTCCCCAGAAGATGTGAAATCCGGGAGCAATCGCTGCCGGGTCATCCAGTGTCGCAACGCTGAAATCGACCGTTTCCGGCTGGTGATCGACCTTCATCAAGAATGGCGTTCCGCACTGGCCGCAAAATTCGCGATGGCCGAAACTGGACGAGGCGACCGATTTTACCAGGTCAGCGCCCTGCATCCACTTGAGATCGCCCTCGGCGACGCTCGCAAAAACCATCGCCGGAGAGCCGCTGCTGAGCTGGCAAGTCCGGCAATGGCACCAACCGCAGTCGAATGGCTCACTTGTCAGTTCGTAACGGACGGCACCGCACATGCACCCGCCGGTCAGTCCCATATCGGCTCGCCTTAATTGACTACGGCTAGGGGGCTCCTTACATCGCCGCACGCAATTTCCCAGAGCGTCGGCGGAAGCGCTTCGCCTTTACCGGAACGCGCGGGTTTTTAAGGGAATTCAAGTGTTCGCCTCAGTGGCAAAGAGCATCTTCGGATCGGCTAACGATCGCTACGTCCGAGGGCTCGGCAAATATGTCGACGCCGTCAACGCATTCGAACCCAACATCCACGCGCTTTCTGACGAGGAGCTTCGCGGCCAGACCGAGAAGTTTCGCCAGCGCCTGGCCGCGGGGGAAAAGCTCGACGATCTCCTTCCCGAGGCGTTCGCAACGGTTCGTGAAGCGGCCATCCGGACGCTCGGACAGCGGCATTATGACGTTCAGCTGATCGGCGGCATCGCGCTCCATCGCGGTGAGATCGCCGAGATGAAGACGGGCGAGGGTAAGACCCTCGTCGCCACGCTGGCGGTCTATCTGAACGCACTTGAGGGCAAGGGCGTCCACGTCGTCACCGTGAACGACTATCTGGCGCGGCGCGATGCCGAATGGATGGGCCAGGTGTACGGCTTCCTCGGTATGACGGTCGGGGTGATCGTTCCCAACCTCACCGACCAGCAGCGCCGCGACGCCTACGAAGCTGACATCACCTATGCGACCAACAACGAGCTTGGCTTCGATTACCTGCGCGACAACATGAAGTATTCGCGCGAGCAGATGGTCCAACGACCGTTCAATTTCGCGATCGTCGACGAGGTGGACTCGATCCTGATCGACGAGGCGCGGACTCCCTTGATCATCTCGGGCCCGACCGACGACAAGTCGGATCTGTACATTTCGGTCGACGGCATCGTGAAAACCTTCGTCGCCGCGGATTATGACAAGGACGAGAAGCAGAAGAGCGTCGTCCTGACCGAAGAAGGCACCGAGAAGGCCGAACGGATGCTGGAAGGCGCCGGATTGATCGAGGGGCGCAACCTCTACGACATCGCCAACACCCAGGTCGTTCATCACTTGAACCAGGCCCTCAAGGCCAATGTCATGTTCAAGAAGGACATCGACTATATCGTGAAGGACGGGAAGGTCGTCATCATCGACGAATTCACCGGCCGAATGATGGACGGGCGGCGCTGGTCGGATGGGCTTCACCAGGCGGTCGAGGCCAAGGAGGGGGTTCAGATCGAGCCTGAGAACCAGACGCTCGCCTCGATCACCTTCCAGAATTACTTCCGTATGTACCCGAAGCTGTCGGGCATGACGGGCACGGCGATGACCGAAGCCCCGGAATTCTTCGACATTTACAAGATGAACGTGGTCGCGATCCCGACCAACGTGCCTGTGCAGCGGAAGGACGAGGACGACGTCTTCTACAAGACGCTGCCGGAAAAGTTCGCCGCGATCGCGGTCGAGCTCAAACAGAAGCAGGAACTCGGGCAGCCGGTGCTGGTCGGTACGGTTTCGATCGAGAAATCGGAGATGCTTTCCGAATACCTCGAAAAAGAGGGCGTCAAGCACTCGGTGCTGAATGCCCGCTTCCACGAGCAGGAAGCGCATATCGTCGCCCAGGCGGGCCGCATCGGCGCAGTCACCATCGCGACGAACATGGCTGGCCGCGGCACCGACATTCAGCTCGGTGGCAACCTTGAGTTCCGGATGCAGGACGAGTTCTCGAACCTCGTCGCCGGCACTCCTGAATATGACGCGCAAGCTGAGAAGATTCGCGCCGAGATCGCCACTGAGAAGCAGCATGTACTCTCGATTGGCGGACTGTACGTGCTGGGTACCGAGCGGCACGAGAGCCGGCGGATCGACAACCAGCTGCGCGGCCGTTCAGGCCGTCAGGGCGACCCGGGCCTGTCCAAGTTCTATCTGAGCCTCGACGACGACTTGCTCCGAATCTTCGGTCCGCAGACGATGTTCTCGCGGTTGATGAAGAGCAATCTCGAGGACGGCGAAGCGATCGTCTCGCCGTGGATCTCCAAGGCAATCGAGACGGCTCAGAAGAAGGTTGAAGCCCGCAATTACGACATCCGCAAGCAGGTCGTCGAATTCGACGACGTGATGAACGATCAGCGCAAGGTCGTTTACGAACAGCGCGCGGACATCATGGACGCGGAAAATGTCAGCGAGACCATCGCGGACATGCGAGCGGAGACGGTAAGCGCGATCGTCGCCGTGAGCTGCCCCGAGGGCACCTATCCAGAGCAATGGAGCATCGACAGCCTCAAGGAAGCGATCGACGAGGTATTCGGGCTTCAGCCACCGATCGATGCATGGCTTGAGGAGGAAGCGGTTGATCCTGAGATGATCGCCGAGCGCGTGCAGCGCCTTGCCGACGAGGCGATGGCGGCAAAGACCACCGAGATCGAACCGGAGCGCTGGGCGGACGTCGAGAAGCAGATCCTGATCCAGACGCTGGACCATCACTGGAAAGAGCATCTCGCGACGCTCGATGCGCTTCGGCAGGTGATCCACCTCAGGAGCTATGCGCAGAAGAAGCCGATCGACGAGTATAAGCAAGAGGCGTTCCTGCTGTTCGAGCGCTTGCTTGTCGCGATCCGCGAGGAAGTCACGAAGACGCTGATGCGCGCTCAGCTGCAGCTTGAGCCGGCCCCGCCGCCCGAGCTTCCCGATTTCATTACGCAACACCTCGATCCGTTCACGGCAGACGACGATACGGCGGATATCGACGCGGCCACCCGCGGACTGATGCCGAACATTCCGCTGATGAACATACCGCAGCCGCCGCTCCCGCAGCGCGATGAAGCCGGAAATGTCATCGAGGCGCCGGTCAGCCGCAATGCGCCGTGCCCCTGCGGATCAGGCAAGAAGTACAAGCATTGCCACGGACAGCTCGGCTGACGGCTTCGGCTGTGGCGCCGATCGACCGAACGGAGCTCCGCCGCGCTTACCGGCCTGACGAAGATCAGGTCGTCGTCGAGCGGCTGGCGCAGGCCCGATTAAGCCCCAATCAGCTGGGTGAGGCTACCTCCAC
>DASUZY010000092.1:0-11455 GCA_036376635.1 Sphingomicrobium sp. | reverse complement strand
CCCGCCGGCGGCTGAAGCAGCTGCTCCTTGGGCGTCGGAGCGGCAAGCGCGAGGGACGCGCAGCTAGCGAGAACGGCGGCGAGAATCGATCGGCGCATGGAAATACCCCCCAATGGTAATCCCCGCAGCGATGGGCCTGCTAAGCGTGAAGCGCAACTGGCGGTTCGACGAACGGCGAGCAAGAGATGAGGGAGGTGGGGAGGTTCTGTTGCCCGGCCCTCCCCGTGCCGCTGGAATCCCCTTCTGTTGCCCGGTGGGGTCCGACCGCGCTTTAGCTTTGTAACGTCAGTCCGTTAGGACGTCAGTTACGCGGCAAGAGCGAGCGCCTCGTTATCGTTGGCACTTGTGTGAATGAGCCGTCGCGGTGGCTCAATCCGATCGGCAATCGGGCCTTTATTGCACTCGTCGATCCTATTTCGCCCCCATCAACAGCCGCGATGGCATCGCGGTTGATGGTGGAGGCGCCGGGGTACTGCCCCCCGGGTCCGAAGTGCCTATTCCACCTGACAGTCTACCGACATAGCCGGCGAACCGGCGGACCTCAGATAGGGATTTTGCACGTGAATCTCAAGCGGAGCGCTGTTATGGCGACGGAGGCGAATGGAACTCGTGGGGAATACAAATCAATGAAAAGACTGACTTTTGCGATGGTTGGAGCCGCTTCTCTGGCGCTCGCCGGATGTCACAGCAGCAACCAGGACGCAGTCCAAAATGCCGAGCTCAACCAGCCTGACGCCGAACAGCTGAACGAGCTCGCGAATCAGGCTGCGGTTGATGCCAATGCGACCGCGGTCAACAACACGCTGCAGGACGAAAATGCGGCGGCCGTCGACAACACCGTCAATCCCAAGGAAGCCGACGAGCAGAACGTCAGCGGAATGTAAGAAGCGGCGCGGCCGGTGAGCGACGATGCAATCCCGGCCGCGACCCTGATCCTGGTGCGCGAGGTTCAGTCTGGACCTCCCGAGCTACTGATGGTCGAGCGTGCGGGCGGAATGGCGTTCGCTGCCGGCGCGCTCGTATTTCCCGGCGGCCGGATCGACGACGCGGATCGCCATTTCGGCGAAGCGATCGGTGCCGATCCTGCTGCCGTCGCCGCTATCCGGGAGACTGTGGAAGAAACGGCAATCCCGGTTGGTCTCTTACCCATTCCCGACGCTCAGCAGGCCCGGGCCCTGCAAACGTCACTGGTTGCCGAAGAACATCTCGGCGAGCTTCTCCAAGCGAACGGCGTCCACATGCATAGCGAAGCGTTGACCGCTTTCGCCCGCTGGGTGCCGAAATTCCACGCGGTGCGGCGGTTCGACACGATCTTCTTCGTTGCTCGCTGCCCCGAGGGCGACTGGCGGCCGCGGGTTATCGAGGACGAATGCGCAGGTGCTTACTGGCTGACGGCCACGGAAGTACTTGACCGCGACCGGCGCGGCGATGCGCGCCTTATCTTCCCGACGCGCCGCACGCTCGAACGGCTCGCGCAACATTCCTCATTCGATGAAATCTGCGCCGATGCGCGCGCTCATCCGATCGAACCCGTGACGCCGTGGGTGGAGGAGCACGACGGCGAGCGCTTCATTACGATCCCGGACCATCTCGGCTTCCCGGTGACGCGCGAGAAGCTCGACGGCCTCTGGCGCGGCTAGCCGTCAGAACCGAGTCGTCTCTGTCGCGCAAAAGAAAAGGGGACCCGCCGAAGCGGATCCCCTCTTTGCCTGAAATCGCCGGAGCTTATTTCAGGTGGTTCGAGAGGTGCTTGTTCATTTCGAACATGCTGACCCGATCCTTACCCCCGAAAACCTTCTTGAGCTTGTCGTCGGCAAGGATTTCCCTCTTGTTTTGAGGGTTTTGCAGGTTGTTCTTGCGGATGTGGTCCCACACCTTCGAGACGACCTGGCTGCGCGGCAGCGGCGAGTTGCCGGTGATTGCCGCGAGATCCGCCGAAGGTTGAACCGGGCGGGCCAGTCCGCCCCCTGCTTTCCGTGCGCCTTGTGCCATCATGGCCCTCCTGTTGTTCCTATGTGTGGATAGAGCGCAAAGTCAGGCGCTTTGCAATGCTCTTACAGAGGGAAAATCGGGTGGCGCTTGCACTTGGGCGCGGTTTCCCGCAGCAATGCATCCAGGATGGGGGACAGCGACCTCAAGCGCACCTATCTGGTGGTGGTCGACGACAGCGCAGAATCGCGCGTCGCGCTGCGCTTCGCCGCAAGGCGCGCGGCCAAGACCAAGGGCAGCATCGAAGTGCTCGGGATCGTCGAGCCGCAGGATTTCGTCCAGTTCGGAGGCGTCCAGGCCGCGATCGAGGAAGAGCAGCGCTTGCGGATCGAGGGCGTGGTCAGCTCGGCCATCGGTGAAATCCTCGATGAATCCGGAATCGGCGCTCAAATCATCATCCGTCAGGGCGAGCCGGTGCGCACCGTCCGCGAGTTCGTCGGAGAGCGTGAAGAGGTTTGCGCGTTGGTGCTGGGAGCGGCGCCGAGCGGAAATCCCGGCGTGCTGGTGGCTGATTTTGCGGGATCGGACGCGGGGCAACTACCGTGCCCGGTGATGATCATTCCAGGCTCGCTCAGCGACGAGCGGCTGGAGCAGCTGAGCTAGAGTACGCCCGCCAGAATTTCGGCCAGCTTCACGCACCCGACCTCGTCCTGCTCGCTGAACCTGCCAGTCCGCGGACTGTCGAGATCGAGCACCGCGATCAGCTTACCGTCGCGAAGGATCGGGACCACCAACTCGCTCGCGCTCGCCGAATCGCAGGCGATGTGACCCGGAAACATGTTCACATCCTCGACCCGCTGAACCCGCATGGTCGCGGCCGCAGTTCCGCAAACGCCGGAACCGAACGGGATGCGAATGCATGCCGGCCGACCCTGGAACGGGCCGACGATGAGCTCCCCTCCGACATTGCGGTAGAAGCCGGCCCAATTCAGATCCGGCAATGTCTCCCAGATCAGCGCCGCCGCGTTGGCCATGTTGGCGATCGCATCGGTTTCGCCGGCCACAAGCCCTTCAAGCGCGGACGCGAGGTCACGATACATGGTGGGAGCGTCGGCCGCTGCGATCCTGAAGTCGTACATCACCTTCATCCTTCGTCACCCTGAACTCTTTTCAGGGTCCATTCCTTCACCCGCGCCGTACTTCTTCACAATGGATGCTGAAACGAGTTCAGCATGACGGACTAAAAGTCTGTCACCTTACTCCGCCCCTGCTTCACCGCGCTGCGCTGGCGCTTCCGGTCGACGCGTTCGGCCTTGGCGGCTCTGGTTGGGCGCGTCGGTTTGCGCTTGCGCGGTGCCATATGGGCTGCGGCGATCATCTCCGCCAGTCTTCGCCGGGCGTCGGTTCGGTTCGATTCCTGCGTCCGGAAGCGCCGAGCGGTGATCAGCAACTCTCCCGCGCCGGTGACCCTGCTTCCGGCGATCCCCTTGAGACGCTGGTAGACGTCTGGATGAAGGCCCAGCCGGAACAGGTCGACGCGCAGCTGTACCGCGGTCGCAACCTTGTTGACGTTCTGCCCGCCTGGGCCGGTTGCGGCGAGGAAGGTCTCGCTGAGCGCGTCCTCGGGGATGACGACGTCCTCAACCTTCATTGTCTGCCCCGAGCTCCTCGAAGGAGCGCCACTCGCCGAAATAATCGGGCAGCGGGGCCGTGACGTCGATCACATCCTTGCGCTCGCGCGGAACAACCAGCCGCGAGGCGTGCAGCAGCATCGGTCCGCCAGGCACGCCATAGACCCGGTCGCCGAGAATCCCCCGTCCGAATGCCTCGCGCGCGTGGGCGCGTATCTGGTGAGTCCGTCCCGTCAGGGGACGAAACTCAACCAGGGTGGACCCATCGCGGACAGCAATCCGCCGCCAGAGCGTTGTTGCCGCAAGTCCATGTTTGTCCGGAACCATCTTCCAGCCGGCCTCGGCGGTCGAATGCTTGGCGAGCGGCACGTCGATGGTTCCCTCCTCAGTCCCAACCTCCGAAGCGATGACCGCAAGATAATATTTTTCGACAGCTCTTGTCTCGAACGCCTGCTGGAACGCGGAGCGTGCCTTGGCCGTGCGCGCGAAGAGGAGACACCCGCTGGTGTCGGTGTCGAGCCGGTGCATCGCCGCCGGAGGCCGCTTGAACCCGCACTTCAGCTCGTCGATCCGCGCCGCGATCGAATCCCCGCCCCTCCGCGGCGCGTCGACCGGCAAGCCCGATGGCTTGTCGAGCACCAGCGCTTCGGCGTCGATGAACAGGACGAAATCGGAAAGGAGCATGTCATGGCAATGAGAGCCAATCGCCTCTGTGCGCAAGCCTTGCCTGTGGGTGGTTTTGTGACTCGATTACAACATCCCAAGGAATCCAGCCGGTTACACAATATTAACCTTTTCCCTTCAGACCCCGAATGGTTAATGATCGCTTCAAGGCCGTTAAGGGCGAGTAACGTCTGCGGCCTGGGACGGGGGGACTAATCGATGCGGGTGCTGCTGATCGAAGACGAGCCGACGACGGCCAAGAGCATCGAACTGATGCTCGGGACCGAAGGCTTCAACGTCTACACCACCGACCTCGGGGAAGAAGGCCTCGATCTCGGGAAGCTCTACGACTACGACATCATCTGTCTCGACCTCAATCTTCCTGACATGCACGGCTATGACGTGCTCAAGAAGCTTCGGACCGCGAAGGTTTCGACCCCGGTCCTGATCCTTTCCGGCATTGGTGAAATGGACAGCAAGGTTCGAGCGCTCGGCTTCGGCGCCGACGATTATGTGACCAAACCATTCCACCGCGACGAGCTGGTTGCGCGCATCCACGCCATCGTCCGCCGCTCGAAGGGCCACTCGCAATCGGTCATCCGCACCGGCAAGCTCGCCGTGAACCTCGACGCCAAGACGGTCGAGGTCGATGGCGCCCGGGTGCACCTGACCGGCAAGGAATATGCGATGCTGGAGCTGCTTTCGCTCCGCAAGGGCACGACGCTGACCAAGGAAATGTTCCTCAACCACCTCTATGGCGGGATGGACGAGCCCGAGCTCAAGATCATCGACGTGTTCATCTGCAAGCTGCGCAAGAAGCTGAGCCTGGCTTGCGGCGGCGCCAATTACATCGAGACCGTCTGGGGCCGCGGCTATGTGCTGCGCGAGGCGGACGAAGTTGAAGAGACCGAGCCGCAGGCGGCTGTCGCCTGAACGAGTTGCAACAGGGGCAACGGGAGAAGGCGGGGCCGAGAGGCTCCGCCTTTTTTCTTTCGGGTTGAGTGTCCGCTTTGGTGCTCTTGCGGTCAAATACAGCGCTGAGGACGAGCGACAACGACCCTAAGCGGTCGTTCGACAATCGAACTTCGCGGCGAGCGCTCCAGCTACCGCAACAACGAGTGCGACCGGAACGCCGATGAAAACGGGGAGCAACCCGACGGAGAGCGTTGCAGCCGTCCACATCTTTTTCAGGGCCGCGTGTTCAGCAGCTTGGTATCCTTGGAAGTAGAAGTAGAGCAACGCCAGCATTGCGACAGCAAAGATGAGCAACACGCTCCGCCTTCGGGCTTGCTTCTCAAAGAACGCGCAAATGACTGCCACTGCAACGAATGGGGCAAGTAGAAGGATCGTGCCGACGTACTCGACGCGTGCCCAATATAGATGCTCGTGCAAAGCGGCGACGAACGGCTGTCCCGCGATAGTCATTTGGGCGAAGAGGTCTGACCCGATCGTTGCGGCAAGAAACATCACGACGGCAACAAGCAGATAGACCTTAAGTCCCATAGTCTGACGTTACTCAACTAATTTCAGCTTTCCACTTTTAGCAGCCGCCGCACGTCGTGCTGTATATGGCTCCTGACGGTCGAACGCGGACACAGCGGAACAGGGTTTCTAAGCGTCGATCAGCAGGCGCTTGCGTTCGCGGCGAGTGGGGAGGTTTAGCGGCTCGTTGAGCGGCAGACTGCCTTGCTTTTCGTCCATCCGGCGCCAGCCGTCGCGGCCGAGGCGTTCCAGCGGCCTGAAACCGGTCTTGTAGGCCATCCGGGTCGAGCCTTCGACCCAGTAACCGAGATAGACGTAGGGCAGCCCCGCACGCGCTGCGCGGATGATGTGGTCGAGGATAATGAAGGTGCCGAGGCCCTTCCGCGCATCCGGCCCGACGTCGAAAAAGCTGTAGATCATGCTGAGCCCGTCGCTCTGCTGATCGCTGAGGCAGGCGCCGACCAGCTTGCCGGGGCGCCCGTCGACCGATGGCTCGCGATATTCGATCACGAAGGTGCGGACGGGGGTCTGCTCGACCATGTCGGCGAAGTCGCTCTCGTCCATCTCGGCCATGCCGCCGCCCGGGTGGCGCGCGGCGAGATATTTGCGAAGGAGCACATATTGCTCCTCGGTCGTCCATGCCTTGCAGGCACTGACTTCCAGGTTGGCGTGGCGGCGGAGCAGCTTGCGCTGGGTGGCGCTGGCTTCAAACTCGGCGGCGAGCACCCGGACCGAGACGCAGGCGGAGCAATCGATGCAGCTGGGGCGGTAAGCAACTGACTGGCTACGCCGGAAACCGATCCGGCCGAGCGCTTCATTCAGTTCGCTGGCATGGCGGCCGTTGAGCTCAGTAAAAACCTTCCGCTCCACCTTGCCCGGGAGATACGGGCACGGGCTCGGGTTCGTCACGAAAAACTTGGGGAAGCGGAATGGGGCGCTCACCCGTGACCTCGCTCAAAAGTTACGCAAATCCTTATGCTGCCGGTTAACGCCGAAGAAAAGACTTCGGACGCGCGATTTTCGACGAAAGATAAGGCATGTCCCGGCAGGGGACAGGTTCACGCGGCCGAACCCATCGGCGCACGGACGGTCAGCGGCTGAAAAGCGCTCCGTGCGGCATCGCCGGCCCCTTCCATCCGTCCGGCCATTGCCGGTCGAAGTCGATCTCCCGAGAATCCAGGGCCAGCGCACCGGTCTTGAGGTCCACCTTCGCGAAGAGCGCGTGAGTGGAAAGCGATCCGAATCCGGTGATCACCAGTCGATTTCCCGCGGGTTCTTTCGAGACCCAGTGAGGCAGCGAGTCCGGATCGAGCGCAACTCGACCAACCTCCTTCACCCTGCGCAGATCGCCGACATCGACACTGACGATGCTGTGCCCGCTCGTCGGCTGAATCCAGTAACGTCCAGCGACCACCGGCACTCCGCAGGCGCGATCGCCGAAATCGTACACGAACCGCGCGTCGGGATTGCCGCCGGCGAGGTCCGTAACCTCGTAAAGCCCGCAGCCCGAGGTTAACACGAGCACCGTTTTGCCGTCCTCGAGCAGGCGCGGCTCATACGAATTCCGGGCAATTGCGTCGGCAAATCTTGCCGGGCGTGGCAGGATGATCGACTTGATCAGCTTCAAGTCCGACAGGCGCCAGACCTGGATGACGTGGCTGCTCTTATCGGTCGGCATCATTGGCGCGCTGGTCGTCACTATTCGGTCAAGCGCCGGAACCGCGACCAGGCTGTACGGCCGGATGAAACCGTCCGAGGCGTCGGAAGCATCGGCGGCGCGGAGCAACTTACCGGTAGGATCAAGCTCTGCCAGAGCACCGGCGGCGACGTCGGGCTGTCCCTTGAATTGGTAGGTCGCAAGCGTGTTTCCATCCGGCAACCGGGCGAAGCTATGCGGATGAGTGTACGGGCCGGCGCTGGAGAAATCGGCGACCAGCCTCGGGCGCGCCGGCTCCGTCAGGTCGAAGACATAGCTTTCGCCAGCCATATAATCGCTCGCGAACAGCCGGCCGTCCGCCGGCATTTCGTAGTCGGTATGATGCGCCATTTGCGCCTTGGTCCCGACCGGGAGCATCGCAATGAGTTTGCCGAAATCCTTAGGTGATGGGCGGACATCGAAGACGGCCAGGAAATCTCGACCCATCGCCTCCGCGGGCGGAATTGGCCTCGACGCATCACGAGTCTCCATTCCCCAGACGTAAAGATAGTCTCCGGCCTGTGCGGATGCCGAAAGAGCGGCGAGCAGGCTCGTCAATCCAAGCAGTCGCTTCATCGATTCGCCCCCAGTTGAATCCGGATCACGCGACGAGAAATGATGGGTGGTTCTGTACCACAATGGCGACCGAGAGGAACTGAGGTCCCTGAGCGGAAGCCTAACTAATCTTTAGTCGAGCGAGGCTCGGTCGACCCTGAAGCCGGCGGCCTCCAGGCGGGCCACGACATCCTCAATCGCCTGCGGGTCGCGGGCTTCGCACTCGACCTCGATCAACGTGTCCTTGGCGGGAAGGCTGGTGAAGATCCGGCTGTGATTGATCTCCAGGACGTTGACGCCCGCCTCGTAGACCTTCGCGGTGATCGCCGCGAGCGCTCCCGGTTGGTCGTGGGCCGCCACATTGAGCCTCGCGATGCGTCCTTGGCGGACGAGGTCGCGGACCAAAACATTGGCGAGCAAATGCGTGTCGATGTTGCCGCCGCAAAGGAGAGTAGCGACTTTCTTGCCCCGGTAGCGCTCGGGATCGGAAAGCATCGCCGCGAGGCCCGCGGCCCCCGCCCCTTCGACCACCGTCTTCTCAATGCCGACCAGCATCGCCACCGCGCGCTCCAGGTTGCGCTCGGAAACCAGCACTACGTCGTTGGCGAGCTCGCGAAGGATGCGTGAGGTGAGTTCGCCGGGCTGTTTGACTGCTATGCCTTCCGCCAGCGTGTCTCCGCCCAGCGGCATCTGGCAGTGCTGGATCGCGCATTTCATCGACGGATAAAGCTCCGCCTCGACGCCGATCATCTCGATATCCGGCTTCATCGCCCTCGCCGCGATCGAGATGCCGGACATGAGGCCACCACCGCCTATCGGCACGATGATCGTGTCGAGATCGGGTGCATCCTCCAGCATCTCGACGCCCACGGTGCCGGCACCGGCAATGACCTGCGGGTCGTCGAAGGCGTGGACGAAGACGTAGCCGTTTTCCAGCGCCAGCTCTCGCGCCCGGGCGAAAGCATCGTCGACGATGCGGCCGTAGAGCACGACCGTCGCGCCGTGACCGGCCGTCTGGGTCACCTTCACCGTCGGCGTAGACTCCGGCATCACGATCGTCGCCGGGATGCCGAGCCGCTTTGCGTGATAGGCCACGGCCTGCGCATGGTTACCTGCGGAAGCCGCAATTACGCCGCGAGCCCGCTCCTCGGGCGTAAGCTGCAGCAGCTTGTTGAGCGCTCCTCGCTCCTTGTAGGCGGCGGTGAATTGAAGGTTCTCGAACTTCAGCCAGACTTCGGCGCCGATGATCTCCGACAGTGTCCTGCTAACCAGCATCGGGGTGCGGATGACAGCTCCGTCGATCCGCTTGGCCGCCGTGCGTATGTCGTCGATCGTCGGAGGTGCAAGCATGGCCGAGCGGACTAGCGGTTCACTTGCCCAGCGACAATGCTAAGCATCCCGCCCATGCGAAAGTCCATCATCGCGCTCGCGGCAGCGCTGCTCGCTTCACCCGCCCTGTCATCGACGCTCGTCGTCCATGCGAATGGCATTCAATCCGACACTGCCGGGAACATCCAGCGTTTCACCGGCCTGCTGATCGGCGATGACGGGAAGGTCGTGCAGGTGTTGCACGCCGGAGAACCACTGCCAAAGGCGGCCATTACCGTCGACGCCGGTGGGCGAACCATCCTGCCGGGGATGATCGATGGGCACGGTCACGTCACCGATCTCGGCTTCTACGCACTTCGGCTGAACGTCACCGGAAGCACATCACTGGCCGACCTTCAGCAGCGGTTGCGCGACTATGCCTCGACACATCCGGACGTGAAGTGGATCCAGGGCGGCGGCTGGAACCAGGAGCTTTGGCCGACCAAGAAGTTCCCGACAGCGGCCGATCTCGATGCGATCGTTTCCGATCGTCCTGTGGTGCTGGAGCGGGTCGATGGACACGCCTATGTCGTCAACAGCGCGGCGATGAGGGCGGCGGGCATCACGGCGGCGACCCTGCCGCCGCATGGCGGTGAGATCCACGACGGAGTGTTCGTAGATGCCGCCAAGCAGCTGATTGACGCGGCGATTCCCAAGCCGACCGAAGCCCAGCTCGACGAGGCGCTGGCAAAGTCGCAGGAAATCCTGCTCAGCGTGGGCGTCACCGGCGTCGGATCGATGAGCACTTCGATAGCCGACTGGCAGGCGTTCCGTCGCGCCGGGGATGCGGGACACCTCGACGTCCGGTTGATGGCCTATATCACCGCTGAGCAAGCGGCCGAAGCCAATATGCGCCCGACCGGCTGGCTCTACGGCGATCGGCTCCGTGCCGTCGGGGTCAAGCTCTTCGCCGACGGCGCATTGGGCTCCCGGGGCGCATGGCTAAAGCAGCCTTATGCCGACAAGCCGGACAGTCGCGGGCTTCAGTTCCACCCCGACGCGGAGCTCCTGGCGCTTGCTGATCGCGCCGCCGCGGCCGGCTTCCAGATTGCGACCCACGCGATCGGCGATGCCGCCAATGCGCAGATCATCGGCGTCTACGAAAAGCTGTCCAAAAAATATGGCACCAATCGCCGTTGGCGGATCGAGCACTTTCAGATCGTCGATCCGGCAGACATCCCGCGTCTGGCGCCCGCGGGAATCATCGCCTCGATGCAACCAACGCACCAGACCAGCGACCGGTTGATGGCGGAGGCTCGGCTCGGGCCCAACCGGCTTGCCGGCACCTATGCCTGGCAATCGGTGTTGAAGAGCGGCGCGAAGCTGGCGTTCGGCACGGACTTCCCCGTCGAATCTCCCAACCCCTTTCCCGGTTTGTCGGCGGGAATCAGTCGGCAGGATATCAACGGGCAGCCGCCGGGTGGGTGGATTCCGTCTGAACGGCTGACTCTGGGGCAGGCCATTCGCGCCTATACGCGCGGCTCGGCCTATGCGGGTTTCGCCGAGGACAAAATCGGCGCGCTGGAGCCCGGCAAATGGGCCGACTTCATCATCGTCGACCGCGATCCGACCAAGGTCGATCCGCAAGCCCTCGCGCGGACCGAAGTGATAGAAACGTGGGTCGGCGGAAAGAAGGTCTGGAGCCGGACAGCTAGCCCTTCACCGACCGAGCGCGGTCTATGAGCATCGCCGGCGTAAGGAGTTGCGGCAGCTCCTCCGCCGGCTTTCCCGGCGCGTACCAGAGGTAGAGCGGCACGCCCGCCCGCTGGCGGCTTTCAAGGAATCGGGTGATCGCCGGATCGCCATTGGTCCAGTCGCCGGCGAGCACGTCGACATTCGCTTGCTTGAACGCATCCCGGACTTCGCTGCGGTCGATCGCGGCCGCCTCATTAACTTTGCAAGTCAGGCACCAGTCGGCGGTGAAATAGACGAAGGCGGGCTGGTTGTTTCTAACGTCTCGTTCAAGCCTCGCTTCGCTCCAACGCGCCGCAGTTGAAGAATCTCCTCCTTTCGTCGAGGCCAGGTTGGGGACGGTTGCGGCCGCCGCAACGCCGCACGCAAGCGCCAGCACCGTGACCACAGCTCCGAAGGTCCGTCCCCTACGCTGGGCGGCGCCGAAGGCCACTAGCAG
>DASUZY010000091.1:0-2830 GCA_036376635.1 Sphingomicrobium sp. | reverse complement strand
ATGCTCGTGGCCACCTCGATCGCCGGGACTTGCCGATCAGCGACAGGAAGTCGCCGCCCCTTTGCAGAGTTTGGCTGCCGGACGCATCCCGGCCATCATCTAGGCGCTGCTCGGTAGCGGTTTGCCGTTCACCCGGCGTCTCTGACATGGGAGGACAAGCTCATCGGGCGGGTTGTTAACCTCTGTCCTGGAAACATGTCTTCGTAGACCGCTGTTCCTCTGCCCAACTCAGCCACTCAGAAGCTCTGAGCCTCTAATGAAACCGATCCTTGAGGCATTTGCCATAATGCCCAGCAGATCGGTGTCGGGCGACAGATAAAACTGGACCGCTGGCGACAATGAGAAGTGGACCCCCTCGCTGACGAGGAGGACCAGAGAATGGAAGAACGGATGCAACCTCTTTCGCGGGGGGAGTTACCGCGGAGGGAGGTGATGCAGACGCCGGACGAGGTCGCGGCGATGCTGCGGTTGAAGGCGTTGGGGTGGGGTATCAAACGGATCGCGCGGGAGCTGGGCTGCAGCCACATGACGGTTCGGCATTACGTGACGCAGGGTGGCTGGCTGCCGTATCGCGGCGGCGGGCGGCCTCGGGCGCTTGCTGGGCTTGAGGAATGGGTTGCCGAGCGGTTTCGTCGCCACGCCGGGAACGCTGATGTCGTGCGTCAGGAGCTGCTGTCGGAGCAGGGCATCAAGCTGAGCCTGCGCACGATCGAGCGCGAGGTTGCGCCGCTGCGACGGCAACTGGAAGCGGAAGCGCGGGCGACGATTCGCTTCGAGACGCCGCCGGGCAAGCAGCTGCAGATCGATTTCGGCGAGCGGCGGGTGCCGATCGGCGGCGAGAGCATGAAGGTTTTTCTGTTCGTCGCCACCCTCGGCTATTCGCGACGGGTGTACGTGCGAGCGTTCCCTAATGAGCGCCAGGACAGCTGGTTTACCGGGCTGGAGGGCGCATTCCGTCACTTCGACGGCGTCACCGCGGAAGTGCTGTTCGATAACGACCGCGGCCTCGTGGTGCGGCACGATCGCGCCACCCGCGAGGTTGAGTTTAATGATCGGCTGCGTGCCTTTGCCGGACATTGGCGATTCCGGCCACGGGCGTGCGCGCCGTACCGGGCCAGGACAAAAGGGAAAGACGAGCGCGGTGTCGGCTACGTCAAGAAGAACGCGATTGCCGGCCGCACTTTCGAGAGCTGGTCGGCGTTCGAGGCCCACCTGGTGCAATGGACTCGCGAGATAGCCGATCAACGAATGCACGGCACCACCGGCGAAGTGCCGATCGAGCGCTTCCGGCGCGCCGAGGCGAAGGCGCTACAGCCGATCGCCGGCATTCCGCCATTCGCGGTCAGCCGCGAGTTGGTGCGCAAGGTGCAGGCGGATTGCGCGATCGAGGTCGATGGCAATGCCTATTCGGTACCGTGGCGGCTGATCGGCGAGACGGTGCGCGTCACCCTCGCTGGAGGCGAGCTGCGGGTCAGCCATGCCGGCCAGGAGGTCGCCGTACATCAGCGCTGCACCGGCCGCTTCGAGCGCCGCGTCGATCCGCTGCACTTCGTCGGCGTCGTCGGTTTCCGATCGAAGGGGACAGTCCCGCTGTCAGCCGCAGTCGATGTTCCCGATCCCGAGCTGCTGCGCCCGCTGCTCGAATATGAGCGGTTGGTCGGAGGGCGCTGGTGATGGAGCACGATCATCTGATGACGATGCTCGACCGGCTGAAGCTGACAGCCATCCGCGACCAGCTCGACAGCCTGGTCGACGAGGCTGGACGGCGCGAGCTGACGATCCGCGAGGCGTTGTCGTTGTTCTGCGAGCGCGAGATCGCCCGCAAAGACGAGCGCCGGATCGAGATGAGCGTCAAGCTGGCGCGCTTCCCGTTCGTACGCGACCTCGACGGGTTTGACTTCGCCGCCCAGCCCTCGCTCGACAAGAAGCAGATCCGGGAGATCGCGACCGGCCGGTTCATCGCCAATGCCGAGGTGGTGATGCTGCTGGGGCCGCCAGGCGTCGGCAAGACACACCTGGCGGTGGCGATCGGCCGACAGGCGATCCTGGCCGGCTATTCGGTGCTGTTCGTGCCGGCGCCGACCCTGGTTGCCCAACTCGCCAAGGCGCACAGCGAGGGCAAACTCGAGGAGCGGCTGCTGCACTTCAGCAAGCCGAAGCTGCTGATTGTCGATGAACTCGGCTATCTGCCGTTCGAGCCAAACGCGGCGCACCTGTTCTTCCAACTGGTGTCGCGCCGCTACGAGAGCGGCAGCATGTTGGTGACCAGCAACCGAGCGGTCGGCGAGTGGGGCACGGTTTTTGGTGACCCGGTCGTGGCCACCGCGATCCTCGATCGTCTGCTACACCACAGCCACGTCATCACAATCCGCGGCGACAGCTATCGGCTGCGCGAGAAGCGGCGCTCTGGGCTGTTCAAAGCGCCGGCGGTCGCGGAAATCGCGACGGCAGCGCCGGCGTGACCGAGACTTGCCCAGGTGGGTCAACAGGGACCTCCCGCGCTTCGCTCCGCCAGACTCGTGGCGGTCGCTTCGCTGCGCGCGGGTCCCTCCTATGGACTACCTGGACAAGCCACCCCAGCACCGAGCCTGGGGCGACAAGACCTGAACCGGGGGTCCAGTTCTCAATGTCGAAAAGGGTCCAGTTCCGGACGTCGGTTGACACCAGTCATTGACGTTGCCGGCGAGGGCGAACCGCTCGAGCGCGTATTCGGTCAGTCCAAGTTCGGCCATTCGCGCCGGGTTGCGCCCGGCCTGGAGCACGTGGTCGTACAGCTCGTAGCCCTCGACGTACTCCGCGATCTTGGCCCTGAACTGGCTCGGCACATTCT
>DASUZY010000090.1:0-13010 GCA_036376635.1 Sphingomicrobium sp. | reverse complement strand
CCTAGTACGAGAGGACCGGGGTGAACATGCCTCTGGTGGACCTGTCGTGGCGCCAGCCGCGCAGCAGGGTAGCTATGCATGGACGGGATAACCGCTGAAAGCATCTAAGCGGGAAGCCTCCCTCGAGATAAGGTATCTTAGAGTCGTGGAAGACCACCACGTTGATAGGCCGGGTGTGGAAGCGCAGTAATGCGTGGAGCTAACCGGTCCTAATTACTCATTTCGCGCTTGAGAGTCCCACCATCACCGACAGCTCTGCTGATCGGCTGGTTGAACGCTCAGCTAGATGCCCAAGGTACAAAGTGCACGATTTCTAGAATTCTTGTGCCCGCCGTCACCATAGCTTGGTGGCCATAGCGTCCGTGACCCACCCGATCCCATCCCGAACTCGGCCGTGAAACCGGACAGCGCCGATGGTACTACTGCTTAAGCAGTGGAAGAGTAGGTCGTCGCCAGGCTTTGCTGGCGGCGGGGACAAGACCCATTCGCAATGTTTTGAAGGCCGCTGCCGGGTAACCGAGCGGCGGTCTTTTTGTTTCTGAGCAGCGATCCAGCCCGCGTGAAGCGCGCCGGATCTCCGACTCAGCTAATGTTGGCGCGGGGTGGAGCAGCCCGGTAGCTCGTCAGGCTCATAACCTGAAGGTCGCAGGTTCAAATCCTGCCCCCGCAACCAACCGGTCAGCCGCCTCCGGGCGGCTTTTTTGCTTTGGGTCAGTAGTTGTACGCCCGTTCGCCATGATCCGCGATATCGAGGCCTTCGCGCTCGGCGTCGCGACTATGCCGAAGCGGGATCACGAGCTTCACGATGCCGAAGCAAATCGCCGAGCCTAACGCCGACAAGGCGATTGCCACGGCTACGGCCGCGACCTGCGCTACTAATTGGTGCCCGAGGGCATAGCCCGCCCCGCCGTGGCCGCCGAGCCGGGGCAGTGCGACGATGGCGGTCCCGATCGACCCCGTGATACCGCCAAGGCCGTGAATGCCGAACACGTCGAGGCTGTCGTCCAGACGGAGCCGGTTCTTGATCGATCCGACGAACCCATAGCAAACCAGGCTCGCCGCGGCTCCGAGCAGCATTGCCCCGATCGGCCCACTGGCGGCTGCCGCAGGGGTCACCGCGACCAGGCCCGCGACGGCTCCCGATGCGCCTCCGAGCATCGACGGCTTCTTCGACACGATCCGCTCGGCCGCCATCCAAGTCAGCACCCCGGCTGCCGGAGCAACCAGGGTGTTGAGCATCGCGACCGCCGCGAGCCCATTGGCTTCGAGCGCCGAGCCGGCGTTGAAGCCGAACCAACCGGCCCACAGGAGCCCGGCGCCGACCATCGTCAGTGCCAGCGAGTGCGGTGGCATAGCTTCCTTGAGGTGCCCGATGCGCGGCCCGGCGAAAGCCACGCCCACCAACCCGGCGACGCCGGAGTTGATATGCACCACCGTCCCGCCGGCGAAGTCGATCGCGCCGAGCTTGAACAGCAGCCCGTCGCTCGACCATACCATGTGCGCGAGCGGCGCGTAGACGACGGTCAGCCAAAGCGTCGAAAACAGCATCATCGCGGAGAAGCGCACCCGCTCGACCAAGGCGCCGACGACCAGTGCCGCGGTGATGGCCGCGAAGCTCATTTGAAAGGCCGCAAACAACAGCTCGGGAATCGCCTTCGCAGCATTCCCTACCGCCCAGCCGGAGCTGTCATCCAGACCGCCCATAGCGGCTTTGGCCAAGCCGCCGATAAGCCAACCGCCACGGCTGAACACAAGGCTGTAATCCAACAGCACCCAGGTCAGGATGGCCACGGCGGTGATGCCGAGCACCTGGCTCATAACCGACAGGAGGTTCTTCGCCCGAACCAAGCCGCCGTAAAACAGCGCAAGGCCAGGGAGGATCATCATCATCACGAGCGCGGTCGAGACCAGCATCCATGCCGTGTCCCCGCTGTCGATCGTGAGGTGCTCCGCCATGCCGCCCCCTTGCTGCACCGCACAAGCTAACGGCCTTGGACCGGCGGGCCATGTGAAACGTTCACGTGCGAATGACGAAGATGAATGTGCCGGCACCAATGGAAGCGTTGCTTGCGGCGGAGTTACCCGCAGGCGCGGGCTGGCAATACGAACCCAAATGGGATGGTTTCCGGTGTCTTGCTCAGCGCGACGGGGCTGAAGTCACGCTCACTTCCAAGTCAGGCAAGCCGCTGGCGCGGTACTTCCCGGAGGTCGCGGCCATGCTGAGCGGTCTCCCGACCCGTGAGTTCCTGCTGGACGGCGAGCTGATCATCCCGGTCGGCGACGTGCTGTCGTTCGATGCCCTTCAGCTGCGCCTCCACCCGGCGGAGAGCCGAGTTCGGAAGCTTGCGTCGGAAACGCCTGCGCAATTGATGGCTTTCGATCTGCTGGAGCTGGATGGGAAGTCCCTGATCGAATTGCCGTTGGCGACCAGACGGAAGCGTCTCGAAGGGTTCTTTCGCCATAACCACGCCGACGGCCTTCTGCTCTCTCCGATGACCTACGATCGTCGAACCGCCGTTGGCTGGCTGGAAAGAAGCGGGGGAGCGCTCGACGGTGTGATCGCCAAACGGGCGGACCAGGATTATCGCTCCGGCGAACGGGCGATGGTCAAGGTCAAGCAGCAGCGGACGGCCGACTGCGTGGTCGGAGGCTTCCGCTATGCCGAGAAGAAGAGGGAGGTCGGTTCGCTGCTGCTCGGGCTGTATGATGATCAGGGCAACCTGGACCACGTGGGCTTCACTTCCGCCATCCCCTCGGCCGAACGTCCGAAGCTCACACAGAGGCTGGAGAAGCTGGTTTCTTCTCCGGGCTTCACGGGGAATGCGCCGGGTGGACCGAGCCGCTGGAATAGTGCGCGGTCAATGGCATGGGAGCCGCTGAAGCCCGAGCTCGTGGCCGAAGTGCGATACGACCAGATCACCGGCCGGCGGTTCCGCCACGGCACCGGGTTCCTGCGCTGGCGCCCCGACAAGGATCCCAAGCAGTGTACATTCGAACAGCTCGCGCCCGAGCTCAGGCCGTCCGAGCTCAACGAATTGTTCGGCCAATGAGCCTGCTGTTCGACGCGCCCTTGATCGACGGGCTGCTCTACGAGGAGGAATTGATCAGCGCTGCCGAGGAAAGCGCCCTCGTGGCTCGGTTGGAAGGATTGGAACTGGCACCGTTTCGCTTCCACGGCTGGCTTGGCAACAGAAAGACCAGGAACTTCGGGTGGCGCTACGACTTCGACGACGCGAGCTTCACCCCCGGCGAGCCGTTGCCGGACTGGCTTCTGGATCTCCGCGAGCAAGCCGCAGCCTTCGCGCGTCTCCCCTCGGGCGACTTCGTTCAGGCGCTGGTCGCCCGCTACGACCCTGGCGCAGGCATCGGTTGGCACCGGGACCGCGACGTATTCGACGAGGTAGTCGGCATCTCGCTGCGCACGTCGGCGACGCTCCGCTTCCGCCGGCGCACCGACAGCGGGTTTCAGCGAACGAGTATCGAGGTGGCGGCGCGTTCCGCCTACATTCTAGCGGGGCCAGCCAGGCACGATTGGGAGCACAGCATCTCGCCGGGGGCGCTGCTTCGCTTTTCCATCACTTTCCGAAAGCTCTCTGAAAAGGGCCGCCGCATCGCCAGCGCTCCACAATAAGGAACGCTCAAAGGGTGAAGCGGTTCTCCCGCCATGCGGTACATTCTCCTGTTCTGCCTGGGGCTTGCAGCCTGTTCCAGGGGACCGCAGACCGATCTGCCGACGATCAGTGAGGCGCGGTCGCTGGGCGCCGAATGGGCGCTCGTCAACGAGCAGGCGAGCCAAGGCAAGCTCACCCAAACCTACTCCCAAACAATGCGGAAGCAGCTGCGTCAGCAACTCCAGGCTGCAGCGAAGTCCCTGACCCGACCGGAGAGCCGCTACGGCCGCGAAGTGCAGGCCCTTCTCGCCGAGCCCGCGGATGCGTCGCCCGCTGTTCTGCGGGCGCACGCCGCCACATTGAAGCAGATCGAGGACGGTCTTGAATCCGCTTGAGCTGACGCTTGGGATCATGACTGCGGTCGGCGGCTTCGTCGACATCAGCCAGCTGGTCTTTTCCGGACAAGCGGGATCGCTGTTCGGCTATTCGCTGATCTCCGCCTTCGCCATTTCGACCATCGGCATCATGGTCTTCGGCGAAATGTGCGGACGGGTCGCCGCCGTCGCTCGCCAGCCGGTCTTCAGCCTGATTAGGCACCGGCTCGGACTAAAGCTCGGCATGTTCACGTTGGCCGCATCGCTTCTCAGCACGCTTATCACTTGCGCAGCGGAGATTGGTGGGCTGGGGCTCATCCTCAATCATGTGACCGGCGCGCCGTACCGACTGATGTGCGTGGCCGCCACGATCGGGCTGATGGCTTCGATGTGGATTCTTCCGTTCAAGTGGATCGAGCGTGCCTACGGCCTGCTGGGGCTGTTCATGATCGTGTTCGTCGTCGCGTTGGTTGCCATTCATCCGCCCTGGAACGACGTTGCGGCCGGCCTCGTTCCGCAAGTTCCACATGGCCTCAGCACCAAGCAGATGCTGACGTTCAGTTATTTTGTCGTCGCGATCTTCAGCGCGGTGATGTTCCCCTACGAAGCATATTTCTATTCGTCGGGAGGGGTCGAGGAGCAGTGGGGGCCTAAGGACCTGCTCACCAACCGGGTGACCAGCATCGCGGGAATGGGCCTCGGCACCTTGCTCTCGATCGCCATCGTGGCGCTCGGCGCGCAGCTCTTCGGGCCCGTGAACGTCGCTCCCGAAGTCCCCGGCAGCGTGGCGCTGCTGCCGGCAATCCCGTTCGGCAGGCTGGGGCTGGTGCTGGCTTTGGCAGGCATGTTCTTCGCGGTCGCTGGAGCAGCGGTCGAAACATGCATGGCCAACGCATACTCGGTCGCGCAATTCTTCGGATGGGAATGGGGACGGCATAAGAAGCCGTGGGATGCGCCGCGCTTCACGCTTGCGTGGATTGCCTTCATGATTGCGGGTCTGCTGATCGTTTTGAGCGGCGTCGGCGTCATGGATCTCGTCGATTACGCGATCGTGCTGTCGATCGTGGTTCTGCCGCTGAGCTATTTTCCGCTGATGCTCCTCGCGAACGACAGGAGCTACATGGGCCAGTACGCCAACAAGTGGCTGGCCAAAGGGCTCGGCTGGCTCTTCTTCGCGGTGGTCACGATCACTGCGATCGCCGCGATCCCGCTTTACTTCGTCACCTCTGGAGGACAGGCGTGAAGATCGACCAACCGCTGAAGCTAGTGAGCCAGCTGCTCGACCTTCCGATCATCGACAAGGACGGCCGCTGGTGCGGCATCGTCGACGACGTCTCGCTCGAGGGGACCGCCGGCAAGCCAATGCGAATCAAGGCGCTGTTGGTCGGTCCAGGCGCTTATGCTGGGCGGATGCCAGGCTGGGCATTCCGGATCATGCGCAAGATCGCCGGCGATCGGCTCGTCCAGGTTCCGGTCGATCAGATCCTTGAGGTCGGCGCCGTGGTGAAGCTCAAGAGCTCGGCCGAGGACCTGAAGTTGGGCCAGACCGAGGACAAGGTACGTGCGTGGATCCCCCGAAGGGGTGCATTGTGATTCGCTTGTCCGACCTTCGCGGTGCCAAGGTTAAGACGCTCGATGGAGATACGCTGGGCCGCGTGCACGACGTTCACTGCGACGAGGGCCGAATCGTTGCGCTGGCCTGCGGTCCGGGAAGCATGATCGAACGGCTGACAGCCAGGAACAAAGGCCGCCGAATACCCTGGGAATACGTGCGGCGACTGGGCGCCGGGGAAGTGGTGGTTACGCCGGACGCGCCGCAGCGAAAGTCTGGCGCATCTCGAAGCCGGCAAGGCACTCCGCGACCCAACGGGCGGCCGTCAAAGCGCTGAGGTCGGTGGGATCGAGCGGAGGATCCCATTCGGTCAGATCGATGACCCGCACGCGTGGTTCAGACGCGAGGCCTCGGACAGCCTTGAAGAAATCCACAACCGCCATGCCGCCGGGGCGTGCCCCTGGAGCCGCGGGAAGTTGTGATCGGTCGATCACGTCGATGTCGCAGTCGACGACGATCGCATGGCAATGACCCAGACCTGCGAAAGCCTGTTCGACCGCCCGCGCGATGCCCGAGCGCCGCACCTCGTCGATCGTGATGATCAGGTTCCCCGCGCGCTTCGCATCCTCGTGCATCTCGCGGCTGTTGGCGAAGCTTGCCAAACCGATCTGCGCAATGTTCTTGCCCGGCAGCCCGTCCTCGATCAGCGCGCGCACGGGATTGCCGTTGCCGAGGCCCTGATCGAGATCCCGCATATCGAAGTGCGCATCGAGCGTGATCAGCCCGACCTGCTCGAGCGGCATTTCCAATCCCAGGAGGCCGGGTCGAGTCACTGCGTTGTTGCCGCCGACGAGCAGGGTCAGGTCGCGTAGGGCTGCGCTTCGAGCGATCGCGCTCCGGATGGCAGGCGTTGCCTGCTCGATGCTGAGACCGTCGATTTCCACGTCGCCGAGATCCAGCACCTCGGTCGCGAGCTCACGACCGGTCTCCACGTCGTAACGCCCAATGCGGCGAAGCGTCCTGCGCAGCAGTGCCGGAGCGAGATCGCAGTGTCCGGGCGTGACCGAGCCTGCTGCCAGGGGGGCGCCGATCAGAGCGACCCGCGCATCAACATGTGCCTCCGACACCAGCTCGGAAAGGTTCGGCCAACTGCTCACCTTTTGACCGTAGCAAGCCGGCTCGCCTAAGGCGAACAGCATGTGGGACCGGCTGCTCGTCGACTGCAACATTGCCACCTTCGATGAGAAGCCGGGCAACCCGATCGGTCTGATCGAGAATGGCGCGATCGCGATCGAGGATGGGAAGATCCTTCGCGTCGGCAAGCGGACTGAGCTCGCCGGCTTCCGCGCCAGGGAGGTCGTCGCGCTAGGGGGCGCGTGGGTTACGCCGGGGCTCATCGATTGCCACACGCACCTGGTGTTCGGCGGAACGCGCGCAGACGAGCATGCGATGCGGCGGGCAGGCGCGAGCTATGAGGAAATCGCCAGGGCGGGCGGAGGAATTGCATCGACCGTATCCCGCACCGCGGCGGCTTCGGATGAACAGCTGCTTGAGCAGAGCCGGCGACGCCTCGAAGCATTGATGCAGGGCGGCTGCACAACGGTGGAGGTGAAGTCAGGCTACGGCCTCAGCCCGGACAACGAACTTCGCCTGCTGAAGATCGCGAGCCAGCTCGGTCATCAGAAAGCGGTCCGCATCGTCCCGACCTTGCTTGCGCTCCATGCGATCCCGGCCGAGCAACGCGACCGTCGGGCGCATTATGTGAGCGAGATCGTCGACAACCTGATTCCGGCCGCCGCCAAGCAGGGGTTGGCGACAAGCGTCGATGCCTTCTGCGACACGATCGCTTTCACGCCGGACGAGGTCGAGCGACTGTTCAAGGCGGCGGCGCATCACGGCCTTCGAGTTCGGCTCCATGCCGAGCAGTTGTCCAACCAGCGCGGCGCGGCGCTGGCCGCAAAATATCACGCTTTGTCGGCCGATCATCTCGAGCATCTCGACGAATCCGGCGCGAAGGCGATGGCCGCAGCTGGCACGATCGCAGTACTTCTGCCCGGAGCGTATTATGCGCTGCAGGAAAGCCATAAGCCGCCGGTCGACCTGCTTCGCAAATACAAGGTGCCGATGGCCGTCGCGACCGACAGCAATCCGGGCACTTCGCCGTTGTTGTCGCCTACCTTGGCGATGAACATGGCATGCACCTTGTTCGGGCTAAGTCCGGAAGAGGCCGTCGCCGGCATGACGATCAACGCGGCCCGCGCGCTGGGGCTTGCGCATTCGGTCGGAAGTATCGCCTCAGGGAAACAGGCTGATCTCTGCGTCTGGCGCATCGAAGGGATATCGGAACTGGGCTACTGGATTGGGCTTCCAGGGCCGGAGCGCAGAATATTTGGCGGAGCGGATGCGTAACCTCGGAGCGGCGCTGGTCGCCATTGCCTGTTGGGCCGGTCTCGCCATCCAATTCTCTCACACCTACGGTTTCGAGCATCAGGTTCCGCTGACGCTGTGGGTCATCGCGCGCTTCTTCACCGTTACCACCAATTTCCTCCTGGCCTTGGTAATGACCTGGGTCGCGATCGGCCGTCGAGCCTCGCCAGAAGTGCTCGGCGGTCTCACGCTTTCGATCATCCTGGTTGGCGTCGTCTATTGGGCGCTACTGCAGAACCTCCATCATCCCGAGGGAGCGGCCCACGTCGCCAATATCCTGATGCATCGGGTTACGCCGATCGGCACGACCCTGTGGTGGCTGTTCTTCGCGCCGCGCGGCCGGCTGAAGTGGAATGCCCCATGGTTGTGGGTGGCCTACCCAATCGCTTACTTCGTCTATGCGCTGGCCCGCGGGCAGATCGATGGGAAGTACCCTTATCCGTTTATCGACGTCGGCCATCTCGGTTGGCTTCAGGTCGCAATCAATGCCGGCGGGATTGCGCTTGGCTTTATCATCTGCGGCTTCCTTTTGGTGTGGATCGACGGCTGGCGCCCGCTTGGGTCAAGGCGCGCGAATGGGTAAGGCGGCGGCGTGAACGACGATCGACGCGACAACACCCGCCACATCCGCGCCCGCCACGGGAGCGAGATCGAGGCCAGAAGCTGGTCCACTGAAGCGGCGGTCCGGATGCTGATGAACAACCTCGACGACGAAGTTGCCGAGGATCCCCAGAGCCTCGTCGTCTATGGCGGGATTGGCCGGGCGGCGCGCAACTGGGAATGCTTCGACAAGATCGTCGAGACACTGGAGCGCCTGGAGGAAGACCAGACCCTGCTCGTACAGTCCGGTAAGCCGGTCGGGGTCTTCCGGACCCACAAGGACGCGCCTCGCGTGCTGATCGCAAACTCCAATCTCGTGCCCAAGTGGGCGAACTGGGAAGTGTTCAACGAGCTCGATCGCAAGGGGCTCATGATGTACGGCCAGATGACCGCTGGCAGCTGGATCTACATCGGCTCGCAAGGCATCGTCCAAGGCACCTACGAGACTTTCGCCGAGATGGGACGCCAGCATTACGGCGGCGACCTCAAGGGACGCTGGATCCTGACTGCGGGCCTTGGCGGCATGGGCGGCGCACAGCCACTCGCGGCGGTGATGGCGGGAGCACACTGCGTCGCCATCGAATGCCAGGAAAGCCGCATCGAGAAGCGGCTGGAGACTCGTTACCTCGATCGCCGTGCGAGCAGCATCGACGAGGCGCTGGAGATCATCCGGAACGCTTCCGAGCCGACCAGCGTCGGGTTGCTCGGTAATGCAGCGGAAATCCTGCCCGAGATGTTGAAGCGGGGTATCCGGCCTGACGCGCTGACCGACCAGACGAGCGCGCACGATCCCGCCAACGGCTACCTGCCGGCCGGCTGGTCGGTCGCGAAGTGGCAGACGATGCGGGAGCGCGATCCGGCAACGGTGGCAAAAGCGGCCAAACACTCAATGGCGCGCCATGTCGAAGCCATGCTCGCCTATAAGGTGATGGGCGTGCCGACCTTCGATTATGGCAACAATATTCGCCAGGAAGCCTTTGACGAGGGCGTCACCCACGCCTTCGACTTCCCCGGCTTCGTGCCAGCCTACGTGCGCCCACTCTTCTGCCGTGGTATCGGACCCTTCCGCTGGGCGGCGCTCAGCGGCGATCCGGAAGATATCTACCGCACCGACCAGCGGGTGAAGGAGCTGATCCCCGACGATCCGCACCTGCATCGCTGGCTCGACATGGCGCGCGAGCGGATCGCATTTCAGGGTCTGCCCGCGCGCATCTGCTGGGTGGGGCTGGGACAGCGACATCGACTTGGGCTCGCCTTCAACGAGATGGTGCGGAACGGCGAAGTTTCGGCTCCGATCGTCATCGGCCGCGACCATCTCGACAGCGGTAGTGTTGCCTCGCCCAACAGAGAGACCGAAAGCATGCAGGACGGCAGTAGCGTGGTCAGCGACTGGCCGCTGCTCAACGCACTGCTAAATACTGCGTCGGGCGCCACGTGGGTCTCGCTCCATCACGGGGGCGGCGTCGGGATGGGCTATTCGCAGCATGCGGGAATGGTGATCGTCGCCGACGGCACCGACGATTCAGCGCGAAGGCTGGAGCGGGTGTTATGGAATGACCCAGGCACCGGTGTGATGCGCCATGCCGACGCGGGGTACGAAATTGCCATCGACTGCGCGCGGGAACAGGGCCTTGATCTACCGATGATCGGCTGAATTGGCGGGGGGACAATTGAAGCTCAATCCTGAAGACCTCTCGCTCAGGCAATTGCGCGACCTGTGGTCGGGTGCGGAAGCGGCTCTCGATGATGCATCGATGCAGCGCGTCGCCAATTCAGCCGCCGCGGTTGAGCGAATCGTTGCCGGCGGAGCGACCGTCTATGGCATCAACACCGGCTTCGGATTGCTCGCGAACACCCGGATCCCGACCGAGCGGTTGGCGGAACTCCAGAACAACCTCATACTTTCGCACAGCGCCGGTCTGGGCGACCCGCTGCCAAGGCGCGTCACCCGATTGATGATCGTGCTGAAGCTCCTTGGGCTGGGACGCGGCCATTCCGGCGTTCGTCCATTGGTGATCGACGCTCTCCAGCGGCTGCTCGACGGTGACGCCATGCCCCTTATCCCGTCGCAGGGAAGCGTCGGCGCAAGCGGTGATCTTGCTCCGCTCGCCCATCTGATTGCCGCTCTGATGGGATACGGCCGGATCTGCTTCGGCAAGGATGCTGTTCCAGCCGCCGCCGGTCTCGAAAGGCTCGGGCTGGAGCCACTCCAGCTCGGACCTAAAGAGGGCTTGGCACTGATCAACGGGACTCAGGCGAGCACGGCTCTAGCGCTCGACGCTTTATTCCAGGGCGAGCGAGTCTTTTCGGGGGCGATCGCGGCTGGTGCACTCTCGGTCGATGCACTCAAGGGCAGCGCAAAGCCGTTCGATCCGCGCATTTCGAAGCTTCGCGGTCAACCGGGGCAGGTTCGTGTCGCTTCGACGATCCTCGATCTGCTTCAGGGCAGCGAGATCATGACCAGCCATGTCGAGTGCAGCCGGGTCCAGGACCCGTACAGCTTCCGCTGCCAGCCGCAGGTGATGGGCGCGGCGCTCGACTTGCTTCAGAACGCCGCAAGGACGCTGACCATCGAGGCCGCGGCAGTAACGGACAATCCGATTGTCTTCGCCGACGAGGGTACGGCAATCTCCGGCGGCAACTTCCACGCTCAGCCGGTTGCCTTCGCCGCCGACACGATCGCGATGGCTCTATGTGAGGTGGGCTCGATTTCCGAACGCAGGGTCAGCGTGCTCGTCGATCCGAAGATGAGCGGGCTTCCGGCGTTCCTAACGCAGGATTCTGGCGTCAATTCGGGCTTGATGATTCCGCAGGTCACAGCCGCGGCGCTGGTAAGTGAAAACAAGAGCCTCGCGTTCCCGGCGAGCGTGGATTCCATCCCGACTTCCGCCGGGCAAGAAGACCATGTCTCGATGGCGCCGATTGCGGCGCGCAAGGCTGCCCAGATCGCCCGCAATGCCGCAGGCGTAATTGCGGTCGAATTGATGGCCGCCGCAGAGGGCATCGACTATCACGCTCCGCTCCAGACTTCGCGGAAGCTCCAGGCGGTTCACGCCGCAGTGCGCGACCGTTCGCCGCATTTCACCGCCGACCGTTATTGGGCGGACGAGATTAGCGCGCTTCAATCCGCAGTGTTGGCCGGGGAGATCGGCGTTGAAGGCGTCGCCCTCGATTAGCGCTCGGCCAGCGTCGGGCCGTCGACCCGGGGCCAAACCTGCGACTTGCAGAGCAAGCCGAAGAACACGCACCCGCTGACCTGAAGGCTCCGTTCACTCAGCATCTGCAGCTTGGCCGTGGCGTGGATATCCTGGTCTGGAATCCAGACGCTCCCGCTGTATCGGGTGGGGCCGCCCTTGAGCCCGGTGAGAAGCCGTGCGCCGATCAGGTTGGCAACATGCTTCGACGCGTTACGCTTGGCGTTCTCATTGGCCCAGGTCACTGTCCCGCAGAGCTGCGGACCGCACGGCGCTATATGGATGACGACGGTGCTTTTAGGGCTTCGCCAATAACCTTCGACCGGGGCATTGGCTTTTGCCGGCATGGCCGTTGCGAAGGTCGCCAGCGCGGCGAGAAGGGTGAGGTTCCGGATCATCGCAGCGCTTTTTGCTCGAAACCTATTAACCTCAGGTGGCCGGTTAATGAAAGTCCCGGCTCTTGGGGATGATCTCGGCATTCCGGGGATGGCGCGCAGCGGGCGCTCGCCAGCTACCGGCTCCGTCACCCTGTGAGAGGGTGGAGGGCATGATCTCGTCGCTCAAATGGCGGAGCATGTTGGTGTGGTCCTCAAGTTGCCGGGCGACGACGTGGATGACGTTGCTGTCGGGATCGCGCTGGACAATGCCGTGGACGGCCATCAGCCGGGCGCCCATCACGATCTTGCGTTGGCGGCTGAACACATCGGGCCAGATGACGAGGTTGGCGACGCCGGTCTCGTCCTCGATGGTGATGAACACCACACCCTTGGCGCTGCCTGGCCGCTGACGGATCAAGACCAGGCCCGCGATCGACAGCCGCCTGCCGTCCTTGACCCTATTCAGCCGGTCGGCGGTAATGAATTTCCGCGCCGCATAATGCTCGCGCAGGAACGACATCGGGTGCGCTTTCAAGCTGAGACGGATGGTCTGATAATCGTTCACGACATGCTCGGCTAACGGCATGGCCGGTAGCTGGGCGGGCTTGATTTCCGATCCCTCGTCGCGCGCTTCTGCATAAGCGAACAGCGGCAGGTTCGGCGCCTGCTTCAGCGCGCGAGAATCCCACAGCGCGGCACGCCGGTCGAGCCCCATCGACCGGAATGCATCGGCTGCGGCAAGGCGCTGGATGGCGTGGACCGGTACTCCGGCGCGGGTGCGCAGCTGCTCCACTGAGGCGTAAGGGCGCCGTGCGATAAGCCGGTCGGCTGCTTCGCGTTGCAGCCCGTCGATCTGGCGAAGGCCGAGACGGAGG
>DASUZY010000089.1:0-2507 GCA_036376635.1 Sphingomicrobium sp. | reverse complement strand
GTCTGCCGCCCGAGCACCGCCAGCTGCTCCTGCGCCGCCGGGCGAGCGACGTCGAGTGACGCCATGAGCACCTTCTTGCGATCGCGTTCGGTGAGCCGCTTCGCCAGCTTGGCAGTGGTCGTCGTCTTACCGGAGCCCTGGAGGCCAACCATCATGACGACCGCGGGCGGATTCACGTTGAGGTTGAGCTCCGAGGTCTCTGAGCCCAGCGTCTCGATCAGTGCGTCGTTGACGATCTTGACGACCATCTGCCCGGGCGTGACCGAGCGCAGCACTTCCTGGCCGACGGCCTTCTCGGTGACCTGTTCGACGAAATCGCGGGCGACCGGGAGGGCAACGTCCGCCTCCAGCAAGGCAACGCGCACTTCCCGCATCGCCGCACGCACGTCCGCCTCGCTAAGCGCGCCGCGCCCGCGAAGCCGGTCAAATACGTTGCCGAGCCGATCGCTCAACGTGTCGAACATTGAAATCTCCTAACGATGCGAGACGCTCATATGGGGAGCCTCAACGCAATTTGAGCCGGCGGACGAAACCTCGTCGGCCGGCTTGCACCTGGGAATTCCCTTGAGGCGCTCACATCGATGTCTGTCCTAAGACGCGGCGGCGCTTAGCCGCTTACGCCCGCAACTTCAACCGCGCGGCTTGCCCCCGCCTGGCTTGCCGCCGCCTCCGCCGCCATTTCCGCTCCCCTTTGGCGGCCGTCCACCGCGTCGATGGCCTTGTGCTGGTCCACGGGGCGGACCCCGGCGATCTCGCTCCGGTACCCGGTCCATTGGCCGGGACTGCTGCATTTGCTGGCGGGGCCCGACGGCATAACCTTCCTTCAGCAGTTGCGTGAATGCCGATCGGGTGCTCTCCGAGATTTGGTCCTGAAGTTCCTTGGGCAAATCAGCGAAGGTGACGTTGGGGTGAATCGCCTGCACATCGCGAAGCAGCTGGTTCGGCAGACCACCCGACGCACGCTTGAGTGCGGCGACACCCTCAAGGACCATCGAAAACAGGATCGATTGCATGACGTCAGTGGCGGCTCTCGCCATGTCCTTGTGTCCTCGCTTGTGGACTTGCGCCCAGCCGCTCCCTAAGTCCGCGCGGCGATGAATTACTCCAGCGCGCAGCTTGCTGTCCTCTACGAGCACCCGCAGTGGTTTCAACCCCTGTTCGAGGTGCTCGAGCGGCGAGAGCTCGCCTGAACCCGATGAAGCGCCGCTTCGACAAGATGCATGGGCTTGGCAACGACTTCGTCATTGTCGACGCGCGGCAGGAACCGTTTGGGGTCACTCCGTCTCTCGCGCGAGCCATCGCCGACCGGCGCACGGGCGTCGGCTGCGACCAGCTGATCGTTCTCGAACCCAGCGGCTCGGCCGACCTAAAGATGCGCATCTGGAACAGTGACGGCAGCGAAGTCGAGAGCTGCGGCAACGCGACCCGTTGCGTGGTCCAGCTTACCGGCGCCCGTCGGATCGACAGCGAAGGCGGATTGCTCGAAGGTCAGGATCTTGGGGCGGAGGTCGAGGTCGTTCTTGGCGAGCCCCGGTTCGGGTGGGAGCAGATCCCGTTGGCCTATCCAATGGATACAGCGGCCCTCCCCCTCGCCTGGGGCGAACTCGAGCATCCGATGGCGGTGAACGTCGGCAATCCGCACGTCGTGTTCTTCGTACCCGACGTTCATACGGTTCCGCTTGATGATCTCGGACCCAGCATCGAGAACGATCCCGCCTTTCCGGAGCGGATCAACGTAAATGTCGCAACTTCTATCAATAACCAATTGACGTTACGTACTTTTGAACGAGGAGCAGGTGAGACGTCCGCGTGTGGCACCGGCGCCTGCGCCACTGCCGTCGTAGCGATCGCCAGCAAACGAGCACAATCACCGGTTCAGGTCGATATGGCCGGAGGCAGCCTGACCATCAGCTGGGCCCCTGGCGAAGCAATCAGGATGCGCGGCGCCGCGACGCATGTCTTCAGCGGCGAACTTGACCTCGAGGCACTCCGATGAGCGTCGAGACCATCACGCTGGGATGCCGGCTCAATTTCGCCGAGACGGAGACAATCGCCGGTTCAGTGCCCCCGAGCGAGGATTGGGTCATCGTCAACAGCTGCGCTGTGACCAACGAAGCATTGCGACAGACTCGCCAAGCGATCCGTCGTGCGCACCGAGAGAATCCTGGAGCGAAGATTCTGGTCACCGGCTGCGCCGCGGAACTCGATTCCGCTACGTTCGTCAGCATGCCAGGCGTCTCTCGAGTCCTCGAGAACTCTCGTAAACTCAACGCTTTCGCCGCGAATGACGTCATGGCGCCAGCAGGACTTCTGGCGAATGTGAAGAGCTTCGTCGCCATCCAGACCGGGTGCGATCATCGCTGCACCTTCTGCTCCATATGGCAAGCGCGCGGACCCAGCGTGTCGCTGCAGTTCGAAGCGATCCGCGATGCGATTGCTCGCGAGATCGACCGTGGCGCGAAGGAGATCGTCCTCACCGGTGTCGATATCACCGACTACGAAGGCGG
>DASUZY010000088.1:0-32285 GCA_036376635.1 Sphingomicrobium sp. | reverse complement strand
CCGTGCCCGATTGCTTCTGCCTCTTTGGATTCAGAAGGACATCGGTAAGACCTCGGTCTTCGGCGGCGGCGGGTATGAGATCAACCCCGGATCCGGAAATCGCGATTTCTGGCAAGCGGGCATCGCGGTCACTCATGATTTCAGCGAAAGACTTTCCCTGGGCAGTGAGTTGGCCTGGCAGTCATCGGACACTCGAGGGGGCGAGAGCAGTATCGGCGTCAACGTCGGCATGATCCGCAAGGTTGGCGGCCCGTTCGGATTGCTTGTTGCGGCGGGTCCGAGCTTCTCCGGCGGGAAGACAAGCTATCACTCCTATGCGGCGCTCTCGCTCAATTTCTGAACCGTCGACTTTTCCCGCTTGGCAACAGGTGACCAACTTCCGATAAGGCCCGCGCTCGGCTCGACCAAAGTTAGGACCGAGCATTGTTGTTGCGTATTCTTTGCCGCTTCGTCGGCCATCGCCGCTCGCGGCGTTCTGCTCGCCAGATTCATGGACAATGGCACAGCCGCTGCAGGCGATGCGGCATCAGGTTGGTCCGCCTCGCCAGGTCCGAGTGGGAGGAGTTCTCGGACGCGGTCTAGCTATTTGGCTCGGGTGTAGAGGAAAGCCGTGATGTCGCGCGCATCCTCCTTGCCGACGCCGAGGTTCGGCATCGCAGTTCCGGGCGAGACATGCTGCGGATCCTGGATCCAATGTTCCATGTTCGCTGGATTGTTGGCGAGATGCCCGCCGATGATCTCCCGCACTGCGACGCCGTCCAGGGGAGGACCGACCATGCCGGTGGCGTCCCGCACGCTGCTGAGCGCGTGGCAGCTGCCGCAACCGTACTGGATGAACATAGCTTCCCCGCGACGCGGGTCGCCACCGACCGCCGCTGCCGCATGCGCTCGCATCCGCTCGCGTTGCTCGGCATATTTGTAGACGATCCCGACCAACGCGACCGCGAAGATCACCGCGGCGAGGATGCCAAAAAAGGCTTTAGTGGACAGGGAGCGCGGCATGACCTCCCTCCGATGATTTGAGCCAACGGTAGAATAAGGCGAGCGCGGCCACGCCATGAACCAGCCCCCCCGGGATCCACATGATCAGCCCTGCGAGCCGCTGGTCATCGACCGGGTCGAGCCCGATTCCGGTCATCCCCATTGCGGCATAGTCCGCATACCAGGGGCTGGATGACAAACTCATCAAGGCACCGAGGGCGCCGCCGATTAGCGAGGTCGCGAAGAGACAGGCGGCGGAGACTCCATAGCCGGCGCTCCGCCCCCGTGGGTGAAGCATGGCCCACCAGAAAAGCAGCGAACTCAGGAAAAAGCAGGAGTGCTGGGCGACATGCCATCCGAAGCTGTCGAGCGCTCGGTTAAATAGCGCGGGTGCGTGCCAGGTCCACATCACGACACCCTGAACCACGGTCGCAGTGATCGGATCAGTCAGCTTCCGCCAAAGCGCCTGCAACGGCGACTTCCAGCTTCCGCCGAGCGCTTGTCGAAGTGGGCGGGGAAGACCCCAGGCAAGCACTCCACCCGCATTAGACGCAGCAAGCAGGAGGCTCGCGACCAGCATGATCATCTCGTGTTCGATCATGTGCATTGTGAAGCTGCGCTCGCCGGCCTCGTGCAAGGGCGAGACGAGGGAGAGCGTCAGAATGACCCAGCCATAGAGGAATAAGGCGGGGCGTACCGGTTTGGAGGCGCGCCGCGATAGCTTGTTCCATCCAATCAGGTAGGTGGCCAACGCCAGCAGGAGGGGAACCGTCAGAAGCGGATCGAGCGTCCAGCCGAGCGCTTCCGAATGTGCGCCATGGGCCAACACCGGGCTGGCAGAGGAGAGCGCAGCCAGCGCCACCAGCCTCACTCCCAGCATCGCGGGATCACCATGGCAGCAATGAAGGGGAGGATTATTCCGATCGTGAAAAAGATGTCCGCGAGCAGGCCGACGATCGCAACCATTCGGCGTGACGGACTCTCGGCTTCCGATCTATAGACACGCCAGGACCCGAGCGCGCCGAGACCGATGACTGCGAGCCCGACAATCATCGCGATCGTCACGATCAACGGTGAGCCGACCCGGCAATCCTGGAACGTGGCATCGGAACCAAGCTGGTGCGCGAGGATATAGCCCGCCGTGCCGAGCGCCAGTCCTGCCCAGGGCAGGAACCCGTCGCGGATGCGCTCCGTCTTCACAGCCGCGGCACCCAGTAGACGAGGATGTAAACGGGTATCCACAGCAGCCAGACGTAGCGCCAGTACAGGCTGTTCTCGTCCGTATCGACGAGCCTTCGCTCCTCCCAGCCGAGGTCGGTCATCATCAGCGCCCACAGGACCACGGTATCCATCCAGTCGGTACCCAAGTGGGCCGCGTGAAGCATCAGGATGGTCCAGATGATCGAAGCGTAGGCGTTGTCGCTCCAGCGGCAGTTGAGATTGTTGAACTCGAAGCCGCGGATAACCAGCAGCGCGAGGCCCACGGCTACCATCACCGGCATCAGGCGCCGGATCGTCCGAACGTCCCGTTCACGCGCTGCACGCTTGATCCGGGTGTTGGGGATCTCGCTGAGCAGAATGACGATGGTGAACAGGGTGCCGAACAGCAACTCGGGGGCCTTCCGGCCCTCGGGCGGCCATCCCTGCTCCTGTCCCATCAGGTAGAAGTAAGCGGCGAAGGTAAGGCCGAACCCGACGCCCTCGATGACCATGTAGCCGATGATGCCCCACCAGGTGAGGCTGCTCGATCCGAACTTGGATGTCGGAAGTTCGGCGACGTTGTCGGTGAAGCGCGGTTCGGTGATCACGAGATGACCGGTTCCGGATTGCGCTTCATTTGCTTGGGCCAGAACCAGGCGGTCAGAGCGATGCCGCACGGGATCAGGCCGAAGGGAACTGCCCAGGCCGAGAAGATCGATGCCGCGAACACGATTCCGACCGCACAGGCGGCGATGAACGGCCACAGGCTTGGTTCGGGCACCGGTTCGCGAAGGTCGGGAGTCGCTGCGACTACCGTGGTCAGCAGCATCTCTTTCTCGTCCACCCGAAGGCCGGTCACGACGGGAAGCTTGCCGTCCAGATCCCACAAGGGTGTGACGCTCTCCACCGCGGGGACGTGCGCGAAATTATAGACGGGCGGCGGCGAGCTGACGGCCCATTCGAGGCTGGGCGCATCCCAAGGATTGGGCCCAGCGACCGAGCCCCGGCGAAGTGACACCAGAGCGTTGATCACGAAAAGGCCAACGGCAAGCGCGACCACAAAGGCGCCGATGGTCGACAGCAGGTTCGGCAGCTCGAGCCCAAGTCCCGCAGGGTAGGTGTAAACCCGTCGCGGCATGCCGAGCATGCCGGAGAAATGCATCGGGAAGAATGCGAGCTGGAAGCCGAGGAAGAGCATCCAGAAGCTGAGCTTGCCCAGGCTTTCGTGCATCATTCGTCCGGTGATCTTCGGGTACCAGTAGGTGAAGATCCCCAACAGCGGGAACACTGCGCCGCCGATCAGCACGTAATGGAAGTGGGCGACGACGAAGTAGGTGTCGTGCAGCTGGAGATCGATCGGAACCGCTGCCAGGATCACGCCGGTCAGGCCGCCGATGACAAAGGTGAAGATGAAGCCGATGACATACAACATGGGCACTGCGAAGCGTGGCCGCCCGTCCCACATCGTCGCCAGCCAGCAAAAGATTTGAAGGCCGGTCGGGATTGCGACCGACATGCTCGCCGATGTGAAGAAGCTGTAGCCGACGCGCGGAAGTCCCGTCGCAAACATGTGGTGGACCCACAGCCCGAACGCGAGGATTCCGGTCGAGACCAGCGCCAGGACCACGATGGAGTGGGCGAACACCGGCCGGCGGCAGAAGGTCTCGACGATGACGCTGACGAAGCCCGTCGCCGGGAGAAAGATGATGTACACTTCCGGGTGCCCGAAGAACCAGAACATATGCTGGAAGAGCAGCGCATCGCCGCCTTCTCCGGCGTTGAAGAACTGGGTGCCGACCAGCCGGTCGGGAATGAGCAGCACCGTCGTCACCAACGCGACCGCGGGCATTGCGAAGATGATCATGACGCCCTGCACCAGCATCGCCCAGGCGAAGAGCGGCATCCGGGCGAGCGTCATCCCCGGCGCGCGGGCCTTGAGGATGGTGCATACGAGAACCACTGCTGCAGACAGTGCCGCTACCTCCGTGTAGGTCACCATCTGCGCCCAGATGTCCGTATGCTTGCCGGGGGAATATTGCGGCCCGGAAAGCGGCGTATATTCGAACCAGCCCACGTCGGGGGCCATGTTCAGCACGAAGGCGATCCACAGCATCAGGCCGCCGAACAGGTACATGAAGTAGCTGAAGGCATTGAGACGGGGGAATGCTGTCGATCGCGCGCCGATCATCAGCGGAATGATGTAGACGCCGATGCCTTCCATCACTGGCACGGCGAAGAGGAACATCATCGTCGACCCGTGCATCGAGAACAGCTGGTCGTAGCGTTCGGCGCCGATCATCGTGTTGTCGGGTTTTGCGAGCTGAAGCCGCATCAGCAGCGCGAGAACGCCGCCCAATGCCAGGAAGATCAGCGCGGTGACGATGTAGCGGCGGCCGATTTCCTTGTGATCGACGGTCGCGAGCCAGCCGACGATTCCGGGCGGACGGCGCCAGGTCCGGTCTAGCCGGGCTTCCAGCTTCGCGCCGGTGAGATCGGGACCGTCCCGGGCGATCTCCTTTTTCTCTTCCGCAAGCCGTTTGTCCTGCTCACGGATGCGCTGCGGAATGGTGGCGGATGCCGTCATTTGAGCGTCTCGAGATAAGCGACGACTGCGTGCAGCTGGTCGGGCTCAAGACCAACCGTCGGCATATTGCTGCCGGGCTTGATGGACTGCGGATCGGCGACCCAGCCGTAGAGATTGCCCTCGTTCATCGGCAACTGCCCGGCAGCGATGCTCCGGCGGCTCGCCAGGTGGGTCAGGTCGGGACCGACTGTGCCGTTCGCTGGTGTGCCGCCGATCGCGTGGCACGAGCCGCATTGCCTGGTCGTGACGAAATCATAGCCGGCCCGCGCGAGCGGGGTGGTTGGGACGGGCGCAGATTCCAGTTGGTGATGCCACCATTTCAGGAAGTCGGCGTAGCTGTCGACATCGACGATAAGCCCCATGTGCGCGTGCTGCACACCGCAGAATTCCGCGCATTGACCACGGAACACTCCGATCTTGCGCGGCACCAGCGTGATATCGTTCGCGCGGCCGGGGATCAGGTCCTGCTTGCCCGCGAGGCTCGGTACCCAAAAGCTGTGAATGACATCATTCGACCTAAGGTAGATGTGGACCGGCACGCCGACGGGTAGGTGCAACTCGTTGGCGGTTCTGAGTGTCTTCGATGGGTCGGCGGCGTTGTAGGTGATGTCCCACCACCACTGATTGCCTGTGATAGTGACCGACAGCTTCTCGTTGGCCGCGGCTTCAGCCATCGAACGATCACCGAAGAAGCTTGCAATGGCGAGTCCGATGAGACCGGCTCCGACGACCGCCCCCCACCCCATAAGACCGGCGCGCATCAAGGGGTTTTCGCCATGATGCCGTCGGTCTTCGACGACATTCGCCTCCCCCGCACGGCCTCTGCGGACGATCGCGATCAGCAGGAACGCGATCACCAGCACATACATGGCTGCGCAGATGACGAGGAAGATGACGAACAGGACGTTGAAGCTGTGAACCTCGGCGGCAGCGTCGCTGAACGTGCTCTGATAGGTCTGATAATCGCATCCCGTGAGAAGCGCGGGGAATGGCAGCAGAACCGCGCGAAATTCCCTCATCATTGTTCCGCGGTATCGGATGAGTGTGCCGGCTCGCGCGGCGTTAAGGTGCTGGGCGTCGTGTTGCTCATGCCCTCGGAGCGGCTCGACACCGCGTCCTTGCTCGGCTGGCCCGAGAGCGATCGGACATAAGCGGCTAGCTTCCAGATCTGATCGTCGGTGAGCTTGTTGCGCCACGCCGGCATTCCGTTCGGTCGTCCTTCGGCGATGCTCGCAGCGATCTGGTCAATGCGCCCGCCGTAGCGCCACTCGTCATCCATAAGCGGCGGACCCATTCCGCCGCCGCCATGGAAGTGACAGCCGACGCAGTTCATCTGCATGTACAACTGCTGTCCCTCGGCGAGCGCCGGGGCGTTGTTGTCGTAGAGCTTGGCGCGGGGATCGAGCGGCGAGGGCTGCGACCCGCCCGGCCAAATTGTGTCCGGGCTTTGACCTACGGGCACCGTCTCCCCGATCGGCTTCGAGCGACTGTGATGCTCTTCCCGGTCGCAGGCGCCGAGCGCCAGCGCCGCGACGCTCATCAGGGCCAGACTAGCGCGGAAGCGTGAAGACATAGAGCATGCCTCCCGCCGTTGTCTTGCTGGGTAAATCCTTGACCGCGTTGGTGAAGCCGAGCGCGCCCGTCGGATCACGAGTGTCGAGCTTGGCTGAGACAACTGCGCCTGCCCAGCCGCCCACCCCCGCGACGAAGGCGATATATTGCCGTCCGTCCGGGCCCCGATAGCTGATCGGCTGGCCGATGATTCCGCTTCCGGCCTTGAAGCGCCACAATTGCTTACCGGTCCGAGCGTCGACGGCTTTGAACCAGCCGTCCATCGTGCCGTAGAAGACGACGCCTCCCGCGGTCACCAGCGCCGGGCTCCAAACGGGCAGATCTTCGGGGATCTCCCACACCTTCTTCTGGTGGATCGGATCCCAGGCGGTGAAGGCGCCGCGGTTGCCGCCTGGGCCGGCGTACATCTTAACATCGGCGCCGACATATGGCGTGCCGGAGATGTAGTTCGCCTCCATGGCGCCGAAGTCCATGCAGAGATTGTTGTGGGGGATGTAGACCAGGCCCGTGATCGGGCTGAAGGCAGACGGGTTCCAATCCTTGAGCCCCGGAGCGGCCGGGCAGATATCGCGCACCACGCGGCCCACTTTAGGATCCTTGTCGTGGTTCGGAATCATCAACCCCGTCTTGAGATCCACGCCCTTGTAAGCATTGACGTATCCGAACGGTGCGGCTGACAGGACCTGACCGGTGCGGCGGTCCTGGACGTAGAAGAAGCCCGCTCGCGCCGGTCGGAAGATGACCGGCCGGCGGCCGCCCTGCCACGGGATGTCGGCCAGGATGATCTCATTGATGTCGTCGTGATCGAAGAGGTCGTGCGGCGTGGTTTGGTAGTACCAGACCGCCTCACCCGTGTTCACGTCCCGCGCGAAGACTCCGGTCGTCCACTTGTTGTCGCCGGGTCGCTGGTCGGGGTTCCACGGTCCTGGATTGCCCACGCCGTAGAAGATGAGCTTGGTCTCGGGGTCATAGCTGACCCAGCCCCAAACGGTGCCGCCGCCGATCTTCCACGCATCAGGCGGCCAGCTCTTGACACCCAAGTCCTTCCCTTGATCGGATTTGTAGAAGGGCTTGAACCGAGGCCCGATCAGCACGTCCTTGTCCGGCCCGGTGTTAAACGCTCGCCAAGCGAGCTTGCCGGTGCCCTCGTCGAGAGCGGCAAGCCAGCCGCGCACTCCCATCTCGCCTCCGGAATCCCCGACCAGGACCTTCCCGCCGGCAACCAGCGGCGCCATGGTGATCGTCTCACCGTGCTGAATGTCGCCGAGCTGCGTTCGCCAGACCTGCTTCCCGCTATTCGCGTCGACGGCGATGGTCTGTCCGTCGAGCGTGTTGAAGAAAATCTTGCCCGCATCGTAGACCGCGCCGCGGTTCACGGTGTCGCAGCACGCGACACCCTGGCTCGCAGCGGGTGGTTGGGGCTTGAACACCCATTTCGTCGGCGCCCCCGCTTTGGTGAGATCGAGCGCATAGAGTTCGTTCGGGAATGGCGTGATGAGGTACATCGTGTTGTTCACGACGAGCGGCGGCGCCTCGTACCCGTGCGTGGTTGCGGTGGAGAAAGTGAAGCTCAATGCGAGCTTGCTGACGTTCCCCGGGTTGACTTGGGTCAGGCCGGAGAAGCGCGTCGCCGCATAGTCCTTGCCGGGCATGATCCAGTTTCCGTCGTCCGCCGGCGAAGCTGTGGCGTCCGCGACCGCATGATCGCCTGCCGGCACTGCACTGTAGACCTCGGCCGATCCCAGTTGCTGGTGAGGCGCGCGTTTGCATGCGGCCAGCGCGGCAAGCTGCGCGCAGAGGACGGCGATGGTGAACGCGCTCGCTACTCGCAGCATCACGCCCCCTGACAAAGCGTTTGACGAACCTGCCCAAGTGCCACCGGCAGGTCTCGACTACGGCACAAAGTCCTATCTCGTTTCGGGTTCCACTTGCCCGGCGTTCGCTAACTCAAGTTAGGTCGATTTTTGCCGTGAAACGGCAGTTCGTTAACCTTCATCAGCATTGGCAACTGCCGGGTATCGGTCGCGTTCGAGGGCTGCCAACAAGGAGAAGACCAATGGCAGCAACGAAGAGCGGCGGTTCGAAGCGGGGCTTTGCCGCAATGGACCCAGCCAAGCAGCGCGAGATCGCCAGCAAGGGCGGAAAAGCGAGTCACGGCGGCGGGCGCAAGGCAAGCTCCAGCCGGTAAGTTCATTTTCTCAATCGCCTGAAGCGCCGGACGTGTTGTGATGCGGTCCGGCGCTTTATCATTGTAACGGCCCCGCAACGCGCGGCGAATGATCGCGTTGAACGCTGGTGGCCTATCGCAATGATATCGGAACGCGCGATCGTGGCGCCGCCATTGCGGCGGTGATCGCCATCCATGCCTTGCTCCTGCTCGCGCTCCTGCACCTGTCCGGAAAGATCGACCTGACCGACCCGCAGTCGGCGCTGTCGGTATTCGACCTGAAGAACGTGCCTCCGCCGCCACCTGATCAGCGCAAGCAAGCTCAACCCAAGACCCTGCAGAGCGGTTCGGCCCCGAAAAACGTGAAGAGTCAGGCGACTCCCGTCGCTGCGCCAAAGCCTGAGGTCCAGACACCCCCGGTTCCGCAGATTACAGCGAGCGAGACTCCCAGGAACGGCGCCGCCTCGACCCAGGGCGCCTCTAGTGTTGCCGGACCAGGTGCCGGTTCCGGCGGCTCCGGCAGCGGATCAGGGAGCGGCAACGGTTCCGGCGCTGGAGATGGCGGGATCGCCGAGCCGCCCCATCTCGCGACGTCGGTTTTGACCGGCCGCGATTTTCCGCAAGAAATGCTCGACGAATGGCCTGGTCGCGTCACCATCTTCCTGCGCCTCCGGGTGGACGCCCGAGGCTATGTGGCCGAGTGCACGGTCGACCGTGGCACCGGCAATCCGGCAATCGACGGCGAGGTCTGCAACCTCGCGCATGAGCGCCTGCGCTTCCGGCCAGCGCTGAATCGAAGCGGAGAGGCGGTTGCAGGATGGTTCGGATACGCGCAACCAGCGCCCCGATAGTTCAGGGGATTCGCATGATTGAAGCCGAATGGTGGGAATATGACTCGATCGGCGAACTCGCCGATGCGGTCGCGGGTGATGTGGGATTCATTGTCGAAAGTGCGGTCGAGGCCCGCGGCGCCTCTCTGATTGCAGTGCCGGCGGGGACAACCGGGCCGGCGATCTTCCCAAAGCTTGTGGCCCAAAAACTGCCGTGGAAGCGGGTCACGATCATTCCGACGGATGATCGCCTGGTGCCGATGGATGACGATCGCAGCAATGTTCGTGCAATCGCGAAGGCATTCCTGCCAACCGGGGCTCGAGTAATCCCGATTGCGGCGGACATCCCGGATTACCGGCTGGCGGGAAATTCAGCCGATGCGCGACTTCAAGATTTGCCGTGGCCGCCAGACCTCGTTTGGCTCGGGATGGGGAAGGACGGGCACACCGCGTCGATCTTCACAGGCCCCGATCTTCAGGACGCGCTCGACGCCCCAAAGGCGCGGCGGGCGGTCGGTGTCATGCCTGATCCCCTTCCGGCAGAAGCGCCGGTTGCCCGAGTGACGCTAACCCGTGCGTCGATTCTCTCCGCACGGACGGTGTTGATCACCATCACGGGCGACGAAAAGCGGGAGGTTCTGGAGAAGGCAATTGCCGACGGGCAGAGCTCGAAGACACCAATCGGACGGGTTCTCGCCGAGTACGAGCAGCCGATCGACATCCATTGGTGTCCCTGAGATGGGCTAGACTTCCTGGAGGTGCCGCCCGGCGGTTTCCTTCAGGAACACAAGCGACACGAGCACCGAAATTCCGGTGAACACGACCGAGTACCAAAGGCCGGTATAGATGTTGCCGGTGATTGCGACGAGCGCGAAGCTGGTGACGGGCAGGAAACCGCCCACCCATCCGGTCCCGACGTGGTACGGGAAGGACATCGCAGTATAGCGGATCCGCGTCGGAAACATCTCCACCAGCGCCGCGGCCTGCGGGCCGTAGAGAGCGGTTGCGGCGATCACGAACCCGAGCAGGATGACGATCAGCAGCGTCATATTGGCCTGATGCGGATCGGCCTGCTGAGGGTAGCCCGCCGCCTGGAGTTCCGCGCCGATTGCTTGCCCGGTCTTGGTCTTCAGCGTCTTGAGGTCCGCTCCGTCCAATCCCTCCCCGCCGGCGACCGGCACGCGTTCAGTGCCGACAATGACGTAAGTGCGTCCGTCTCGGGCAGTCCGAGTGATGAAGCTGATGCCTTTCGTGATGAGGGCGCTCTTGGCGATGTCGCAGGCGCTGACGAACTTCGCGGTGCCGGTAGGATCGAATTGGAGCGAACAGGTCGACGGGTTGGTGTCGACGAAGATCGGGGTGTTTTGCTGCGCTTCGATGAGGCGCGGATTGGCGGCGTCCACGATCCAATGCGACGCTGGGAAATACATCACAAGGGCCAACAACATGCCGCCGACCATCACCGGCTTCCGCCCGATCCGGTCGCTCAATGAGCCGAAGTAAACATAGAGGGGCGCGCTGACGACCGTCATGATGATCAGCAGCAGGTCTTTGGTCTGACTGGGCAGGCCCACGAGATTCTGAAGGAAGACCTGCAAGTAGAAGAAGGTGAAGTACCATACGGCGCCTTGCGCACACATGATTCCAAAAAAGGCGACGAAGACGCGCTTCAAGTTCCGCTTGGTCGCGAACGCCTCCTTGAGCGGGGCATGGGCGATTTCGCCTTCATCGCGGATGCGCTGGAATTCCGGGCTCTCGCTGAGCTTTGCGCGCATCCAAAGCGAAATGGCGAGAAGGACCGCCGACGCCAGAAACGGTATGCGCCATCCCCAGGTGTTGAACGCTTCTTCGCCCATGTACGTGCGCGTCGCGACAATGACGAGAAGTGCGGCGAGGAGGCCGAACGAGGCGGACGACTGGATCCAACCGGTTGCAGCACCGCGCTTCTGGCTTGGCGCATGTTCAGCGACATAGATCGCGGCGCCGCCATATTCCCCACCGAGCGCGATCCCTTGAAGAATTCGCAGGGTGATGAGGAGAGCGGGTGCCGTCGTTCCCGCTTGCGCGTAAGTGGGGAGCAGGCCGATGAGGAAGGTCGCACCGCCCATCAGGCTTACGGTGACCAGAAATGCACCTTTGCGGCCAAGCTTGTCGCCGACGACACCGAAGATCAGTGCACCGAGTGGCCGGAAAGCAAACGCGGCCGCGAATAGCGCCAAAGCGGCAATGATCGCCTGTGTCGGCTCCAGTCCCGCGAAGAAGACCTTGCCGATGACCGCGGTGAGGTTGCCGAAGATGAAGAAGTCGTACCACTCGAATGTCGTCCCCGCCGATGAAGCGATGATGACACGCGCCATCGACCAGGGCGTGTGGTGGTGCTGTTCGGCAAGTGTCGCCATGGGTCCCCTCCGCGGTCGAAGGTAGCTGGGCGGTTACAGCCGTCAAAATATTTTCGTGCGACCGGGAATAAAGCAACGTCGGCGAAGGTCATCTCCTCCGAAAGGACGAACGATGATCGACGACATTCACAACGACCGCCGCGATTTCCTCAAGTGCATGGCCTGGGCGGGGACCGGCGCGCTGTTCGCGTTCGACGGCGGAATCGGCAGCTCGATCGGCCTCGACGCCGCGCTTGCAGCACCGATGAAGCACACTTCTGTACAGCCTTTCACCTTCGCTCAGATCAGCGACAGCCACATCGGCTTCAACAAGCCGCCCAACGCGGACGCTCGCGCTACATTCCGTGAAGCCGTTGCGAAGGTGAAGGCACTTCCGAACCGTCCCGACTTCGTCGTTCATACGGGTGATGTGTCCCAGCTCTCGCGCGACGATGAGTTCGACGACGCGGACCAGATGCTGAAGGAGCTCGGGCTACCGGTATTCTTCGTCCCCGGTGAGCACGACATGCTCGATCCCGACGGAGGGAAGGCGTTCCTCAACCGCTTCGGCAAGGGAAGCAAGGGAGCGGGCTGGTACAGCTTCGATCATCGCGGTGTGCACTTCGTCGCGTTGGTCAATGTCGCCGATCTGAAGCCCGGAGGCATGGGAAACCTCGGCGCCGAGCAGCTCAAGTGGCTCGCCTCAGATCTCGCCGGCCGGCCCTCGTCCCAACCGATCGTGGTGTTCGCGCACATTCCGCTGTGGACGGTGTATGCCGACTGGGGCTGGGGGACCGACGACGCCGCCCAGGCACTGAAGCTTCTCGCGCGGTTCGGGTCGGTGACGGTCCTCAACGGCCATATCCACCAGATCACTCAGAAGATTGAAGGGCGGGTCGCATTTCATACCGCGCGTTCAACTGCCTTCCCGCAACCCGCACCGGGCACAGCCCCTTCACCGGGTCCGCTCAAGGTCCCGACGGAGCAACTCCATTCGATGCTCGGGATCACCGACGCGCTGTTCGTGCGCGGCCACGACCGCATCGCGCTCATCGACTCCACCCTCACCGCTTAACCCTCAAGGAAAATTCCATGACTCGCGCATACAAGATCCTCACCTTCCAGGTGTCGGCGCTCGTTGCCGGCACGCTGATGATGGCGACGGTGGCCGATATGGCGAAGGCCGCGCCTGCGCCCGCCGTCGCGGTTCAGATTGCCAATTTCACGTTCAAGAACCCTGTCGTTACGGTGAAACCCGGCACCACCGTCACCTGGACCAACGCCGACGACATCCCGCACACGGTCGTGTCCAAGGACGGGCTGTTCAAGTCGAAGGTACTGGATACCGGCGACAAGTTTTCTTTCACTTTCGCCAAGCCGGGACAATTCGGCTATTTCTGCTCAATTCACCCGCACATGACCGGAACGGTCATCGTCAAGGCGTGAGCAAGGATCCGGCCGCAAGCTAATGAAGAAGATTGCCCCCGCCTTCTTCGCTCCCAAGCTGGCGGCCGGCTACGGCTCGGCGCCGGGTGATCCCTCGCCCGGCGCCGGCCAAAGCCTCGAATTCCGTCGCCTCATCCTCCCGCACCTCGATGCGGCCTACAATCTGGCCCGCTACCTTACCCGGGATCCCGTGCTTGCTGAGGACGTGGCGCAGGATGCGATCCTTCGCGCCTTCCGGGCGTTCGGGCAGTTCCGGGGGGCATCGCCTCGCGCTTGGCTGCTCGCGATCGTTCGCAACTGCTGCTTCACCGCCCAGGCCCGCGGTGGCTCGGCCGTCGCTCTCGTCGTCCATGAGAGCAGCCTCACTGAGGAGATTGCAGCACAGGTGGCCGATCATCCTGATCCCCGGCCAAATCCTGAAGAGGCGGCGCAGCGGCAGGACGACGTGCTTCGGGTCCGATCGGCGATCGAAGCCATTCCTGAGCCCTTTCGTGAAGCCGTGGTCCTGCGTGATCTGGAGGGTCTGTCTTACGCCGAAATAGCTGAGGTGACGGGAGTGCCCGTAGGCACCGTGATGTCCCGACTGGCACGGGGACGAGCGATGCTCGCCAAGGAGCTGCTACCGAACGCCGCGTCGGATGCAGAGCAATCAAGGAGTGCGAAGTGATGCCTGCCTGCGCTGACCAGGAGCTGCTGCTCGGCGGACTCGTCGACGGCGAACTGGACGCCGCGAATGTCGCTATGGTCGAAGCCCATGTTGCGCGGTGCGAAGGCTGCCGTGGAGAGCTGGAACGACTTCAGGCGGTGCGCAACCTGCTTCGCGCCGAAGGGGTTCGCCAAGCTGCGCCCAAAGAATTGTCGAAGCGAATTGCGACCTTGCCGGAGCTTGCACCAAAGGCGGTGAACGAAAACCGTATTTCGCGATGGCTGGGTCCCGCATTGGGCGGAGCGCTCGCCGCATCGCTGGCCATGGTCGCCCTCCTGCCTCCGGCGAGCAGTTCGATCGTCGATGAGGAACTCGTCTCAAGTCACGTCCGCTCGCTTCAGCCGGGGCACCTCACTGACGTTCAGACGACGAATCAGCACATCGTGAAGCCCTGGTTCAACGGTCGCATCGACTTTTCACCCCCGGTGCCGGAGCTTGCCGACGCGGGCTTTCCGCTTGCGGGCGGACGACTGGATTCGATAGATGGGAAGACCGTCGCCGCCATCGTCTACCATCGGAGGCTGCACACCGTGAACCTGTTCATTTGGCCCGCAAGGGACGGCGCGGAGCGCTCGTTCGATAAGGATGGATTCTCGGTCAAGGAGTGGAGCCGCAATGGCCTGCGCTTCGCTGCGATCTCGGACATTCCGGCCGCCGAACTGCAGCAGTTCCACAAACTGTTCGAGCAGCGCTCCTAATCGACCCTTCGGATGATACCATCGACGCGAGCGAACCTTAGTCCGAGCTTGCGCGCCTCGACGTGGTTCGACAGCGTTCGGCCGTCGCCCTGTAGTTGCATCGTCTCGAAGATATTGAGGCCGCCGTTCATCACGTAACGGATCGTCGCCGTTGGTCCGTTCACGGTCATGTCGACCGGTCCCGTCGCATCGGAAAGCGTGCCGGCAAAATGGTTGGGTCCTGTCTCACGCATGCGCCAGGTTCGGGTACGGACGGGTTTGCCTTCCTCGTGGACGGTGTCGACCTGGATGAAGTCGGCACCCTCTTGCTTCCCGACGCTGTCGACGATCAGCTTGTGGGGCGAATGGAACACGATCTTGAGGTCGTTGTCGGCGTGGGTCCGGCCAGTGAAGAACCTGACGATATCAAGCTGCGCCGGGGCTGCTGAAGCAAGCGCGAGAGCAGCGATAATCATTGCCTGCCAGCCACCAGCGCATCGACGATGGTCGGATCCGCGAGCGTTGAAATGTCACCGAACCCGTCTGTCGAGCCTTCCGCGATCTTCCGCAAGATGCGACGCATGATCTTGCCGGAACGGGTCTTCGGAAGCGCTGGAGTGAAGTGAATCTTCTCAGGAGCGGCGAGGGCGCCGATGTCGTGGCGGACCTCCTGGACCAGCTCCTTTCGCAGCTCGTTGCTGCCTTCCTCGCCTGCGTTCAAGGTCACGAAGGCGTAGATCGCCTGACCCTTGATGTCATGCGGGAACCCAACGACCGCCGCTTCTGCGACCATGGGATGCGACACGAGCGAGCTTTCGACCTCGGCAGTGCCGATCCGGTGGCCGGATACGTTGATTACGTCATCGACGCGGCCCGTAATCCAGTAGTAGCCGTCCTCGTCGCGTCGGCAACCGTCGCCGGTGAAATAGAGGCCGGGGTAGGTCTTGAAATAGGTTTCGAAGAAGCGGCTGTGGTCGTTCCAGACGGTCCGCATCTGTCCCGGCCATGACGTTGCGAGGCACAGGTTGCCGCTGGTCGCCCCTTCCAGCACCTGGTGATTGGCATCGACGAGGAGCGGCTTGATGCCCGGCAGCGGCTTCGTTGCCGAGCCCGGCTTCATGTCGGTCGCGCCGGGGAAGGGAGAGATAAGGATACCGCCGGTTTCGGTCTGCCACCAGGTGTCGACGACGGGGCATCGTTGGTCGCCGACCACCCGCCAGTACCATTCCCAGGCCTCAGGATTGATCGGCTCGCCCACGGTTCCGAGCAGGCGTATGCTCGAGCGACTATAGCGCTTCACCGGTTCGTCTCCCTCGCGCATCAGAGCCCGGATCGCGGTTGGCGCGGTGTAGAAGATGGTGACTCCAAGCCGCTCGACCGTCTCCCAGAACCGGCTGAAGTCGGGATAATTCGGAACTCCGTCAAACATCACGCTGGTCGCGCAGTTCGCCAGCGGACCGTACACGACATAAGTGTGCCCGGTGATCCAGCCGATGTCCGCGGTGCACCAGAAGACATCTTCCTCCCGATAGTCGAAGATCCAGTCAAAGGTTGTTGCAGCCCAGGTCGCATAGCCACCGGTGGTGTGCACGACACCCTTGGGCTTCCCGGTCGATCCGGAAGTGTAGAGGATGAACAGCGGGTCTTCCGCGTTCATGATCTCCGGGTTGCAGTCCGTGGATAATCCGTCGCGCACTTCTGAATAGCGAATGTCCCGGCCATCCATCATGGGGACATCGGCGCCGGTCCGGGTCACCACGATGACTGTCGGGACATCGCGAGCGTCGAGCGCCGTGTCGACGTTGCGCTTCAGTGGGATCGGCTTGCCCCCGCGAACGCCTTCGTCTGCGGTGATCACGGCACAGGCGTCGCAATCGGCGATGCGCCCGGCGAGGCTCTCGGGGGAAAAGCCGCCGAACACGACCGAATGGATCGCTCCGATCCGCGCGCAGGCCAGCATGGCTGCCGCCGCCTCGGGGATCATCGGCATGTAGATCATCACCCGGTCGCCGCGCTTGATCCCCCGCTCCTTCAGCAGGTTGGAGAAGCGACAGGTTTCTTCGTATAGCTCGCGATAGGTGAGGCTGTGCCCCTGACCCGGCTCATCCGCCTCGAAAATCAGCGCGGTGCGATCGCCATGTTCAGCAAGGTGTCGATCGAGGCAGTTCACGGACAGGTTCAGCTCGCCGTCGGCGTACCAGCGGATGTGGAAGTCATCCTCGTCGAACGACCAGTCGCCTGCCTGCGTCGGCTCCTTGTTCCAGGTTAGCCGGCGCGCCTGGTCGAGCCAGAAGCGGTCGGTGTCGGTGTCGGCGGAGCGATTGAGATCGGCCAGCTCCGATGGCCCAATGCGGGCGCCGAAATCCTTCGGAACGGGATGAACCGCGTCGCTCATAGGCCGCGGCTCATGTCGATGACGAAGCGGTAGCGGACGTCGTTCTTCAGCAGCCGCTCGAATGCCTCGTTCACCTGGTTCATGGCGATCACTTCGATCTCCGGATAGATCTGGTGCTTGGCGCAAAAGTCCAGCATCTCGCTCGTCTCCGGAACGCCGCCGATATTCGATCCGCCAAGAGCGCGGTTGCGGCCCATCAGCAGCCCGCCGTGAACTCCCGGCAGCGGCTCGATCGCACCGACCAGGACCATCGCCCCGCCACGGGCGAGCAGCTTGAGGTACGGGTTCAGCTCATGGGCGACCGGGATCGTGTTGAGGATGAAATCGAACCGGTTCGCAGCGGCGGCCATTTGCTGCTCGTCGGTCGAGATCAGCACGTCGTGAGCGCCAAGCTCACGCGCATCCTGCCCCTTGGAGGGCGAGGTCGTGATCATCGTCACCCGTGCGCCCATCGCGTTTGCGAACTTCACGCCCATGTGGCCCAGGCCACCAAGCCCGGCGACCGCAACCTCCATCCCGGGTCCGACCTCGTATTGGCGAAGCGGCGAGTAAGTGGTGATCCCGGCGCAGAGCAAGGGAGCGGCTCGGGCGGGATCGAGCGACTCCGGAAGCTTGTGGACGAAATGCTCGCGGGTGACGATGTGATCGGAATAGCCGCCCTTGGTGATCGAGCCGTCGTGCCGGTCCTTGCCGTTGTAGGTGAGCACCATGCCTTCGACGCAGAACTGCTCCCAGCCGGAGAGGCACTCCTCGCAATGCATGCAGCTGTCGACGAGCACGCCGACCGCAACGGTCTGTCCGGCTTCGAACCTGGTCACGTCGGAGCCGACCTTGGTGACAACGCCGACGATCTCGTGCCCCGGCACGACCGGATAGGTGCTGTTGCGCCAGTCGTTACGCGCCTGGTGCAGGTCGGAGTGGCAGATGCCGCTGTAAGTGATCTTGATGGCGACGTCGTCGGGACGGAGCGCGCGGCGCTCGATCTCCATCGGTCGAAGCGGCTGATCCGGCGCATCGGTGCCCCAGGCTTTCGCCGTGCTCGCTGCCCCTGACTGCCGCGGCGTGGATTGGGATTGCGGCTCCGCAGTGGTGGCCATGACTTACTCCTTCAACGCGCGCGTTCCAGAACGCGTTGTGCTTGCACGAGATGCGGTCGGTCGACCATTTTGCCGCCCACCGAAAGCACGCCTGCGTCGGGATGTGCCTCGAACGCGGCCACGATTTCGGCGGCCTGGCTTACGTCCTCGGCGGATGGCGTGAAGGCGGCGTTGATGACAGGCACCTGCGCCGGGTGGATCGCCAGCTTGCCGGTGAACCCTTCGCGGCGCGAAGCTTCGGCTTCCGCGCGCAGGCCGTCCTCATCCTTGAAGTCGGCGAAGACTCCATCGACGGGCTGCACCCCAGCGGCGCTCGCCCCCGCCAGACAAAGGGATCGCGCGAGTTTATAGGTGAAGCTCAGTTCCCCATCCGCGTCACGTTTCGATGAGGCGCCCAGCGCCGCTGACAGGTCTTCGGCGCCCCAACTCATCGCGGCGAGCGGCGATCCCGGCTGGCGGTACGAGAGTAGCCCGAACAGGCTAGCTGCCGTCTCGGTGACGATCGCGTGGATCGGGATGTTGCCAGTGCGATGCGCGAGCCGGGTCACGTCGGCACCGCTTTCGGCTTTGGGCAGCACTATGCCGCTGATATCACCCGAGCCGATCAGGTGCAGGTCGTCCTTGTGGAACTCGCTGCCGATCGGGTTGATGCGGACCCACCATTCCGGGCCGCCCTTGCGGCCGGGCAGTTGCTTCAGAATGTCACGCGCGGCCTGCTTCTGGCCCGGAGCGACGCTGTCTTCCAAATCGAAGATGATTGCGTCCGCCTCGCTGTCGAGCGCCCTGGCAATCTTCCGCTCGCTGTCGGCCGGGACGAATAGCCAGGAGCGGGGCTGGGTCACTGCGGCCGCTTCTGGATAAGGGCAGTGCGCGTCATCTCGCAGACTAGCTGGCCGTGCTGATTGAAGGCGCGGTGGGCCCAGGTGACGATTCCCGCCGTCGGCCGCGACTTGCTTTCGCGAAGATCGATGCATTCGCTCTCGCAATGCAAAGTGTCGCCGGCGAACACCGGGTTGGGCAGCTTCACCTTGTCAAAGCCCAAGTTGGCGACCAGCACGCCGAGCGTCGTGTCGTGGACGCTGATCCCGACCAGCAGGCTGAACGTGAAGCAGCTGTTGACGAGCGGTTTGCCGAACTCGGTTTGCGAGGCGGCCTCGTAATCGAGATGCAGTGGCTGCGGGTTGTGGGTGAGGGTGGTGATCAGGAGGTTGTCGGTCTCGGTCACCGTTCGGGTGAGCGCGTGCTCGACCCGGTCTCCAACCTGCCACTCGTCGAAATAACGCCCGGCCATTCGCGGCGCTCTATTGAGCGAGCAGCAACTCGGCAACCGCTTCGGTAATCGCGGTGCCGTCAAGGCGGTACGTCGCATAGAGATCAGCAAGGCTGCCAGTCTGCCCGAACTTCTCGACGCCGAGCGGCGCCACGCGGTGTCCGAGAACGCCGCCGAGCCACGAAAGCGAGGCGGGAGCGGCATCGGCGAGGGTCACGAGGCCCGCATTTGGAGCAAGTCTGGAGAGAAGCCGCTCGATATGGCTTGGCTTCCGCTCGCCCCTCCACCGCGCCGCCTGTGCCGCCGTCCAGCCACGGTGCAGCAGGTCGGGCGACGTGACTGAAAGGAGGCCGAGGCCCGGGATGTCCTGGCTCAATTCCTCCCAGGCTGCGAGCGCCTCCGGCATTATGGCACCCATGGCGACGATCGCTGCTTCAGCCTCGGGACCCGGCTCACGCAACCAGTAGCCGCCTGCGATCGCCCCTTCGCGCCAGTCCTCGTTGATACGGTCCACCTGGTCGATGCTGCGCGTCGACAACCTAAGATAGGTACTTTCACCGGCAGGGTCGTCGATCAGGCGGAGCCCCGCTTCCATCATCAGCGCAAGCTCGTCGGCGAACGCGGGCTCATAATGGCGAAGGCCTGGTTGGCCGAGCGCGATCAACGGCGGATTGATGGATTGATGCGCTCCGCCTTCAGGCCCGAGGGTGATGCCGCTCGGAGTGGCGACGAGTAGAAAGCGCGCGTCCTGGTAGCAGGCGTAGTTGAGCGCATCGAGGCCGCGGGCAATGAATGGATCGTATAGCGTTCCGATCGGGAATAGCCGCGTACCGAACAGGTCTCCAGACAACCCAGCGGCGGCGAGCATCAGGAAGAGGTTGCTCTCGGCGATCCCGAGTTCGATGTGTTGACCATTGTTGTTCGCGCTCCACTTTTGCGCGGAAGCAATTTTTTCCTGGGCGAAGATGTCGGCTAGCGCAGTGCGGCGAAACAACCCCCGTTGGTTCACCCAGGCGCCCAGGTTGGTCGAGACCGTGACGTCCGGGGATGTGGTGACGATCCTGTCGGCCACATCACCGCCTGATTTTGAGAGGTCGAGCAGGATTCTGCCGAACGCTGCCTGCGTCGACTGCTCGTCTCCGGCGGGGGCGGGGATGGCGGGAACCGCTGCCGTGCCGAAGCTACGTGAGCGCTTCTCCCGAACAATCCGTGTCCGATCGATCAGTGCTTCGACGCCCGTCCGGGCATTGTCGCCGAGACCCTCGAGCGGCTCCCACTCCTGCCCCTCGCGAACTCCCATGGCGTCGCGGAGGACGGAAAGCTGCGTCGGGTTCATCAGTCCCGCATGATTGTCCTTGTGGCCGGCAAAGGGCAGGCCGAAGCCCTTGATCGTCCAAGCGATGAACAAAGTCGGGACATCGTCCTGGGCCTCATCGAAGGCCTCGATCAAGGTCTCCATGCAATGGCCGCCGAGGTCTGAGAACAGCGCTGTCAGCGCGGAGTCATCATAGTCCTTAAGGAACGACGCCGATTTTTTGCCAAGCTCCGCTTCGATGCGGTTTCGCCAGGCAGTCCCGCCTTGATAGTGAAGCGCCGACAGCTCAGCATTGGAAAGGCTTTCGAACCAGTCCTTCAGCGCCTCGTTGTTTGCCAATGCCGCACTGAGCTTCTTTCCGTAGCGCAATTCGACGACCCGCCAGCCGCAGCTGCGGAAGATCTCGTCGAACCGTTCGAACATCCGATCTGCGCTGGTCGCATCCAGGCTTTGCCGATTGTAGTCGACGATCCACCAGAGGTTGCGAACGTCATGCTTCGCGCCCTCGATTATCGCTTCGTAGATGTTCCCCTCGTCGAGCTCCGCATCGCCGATCAGTGCGACAAACCGCCCCCGGTCCTGTTCGTCCATTCGACCGTGCGCGGTCAGATAATCCTGCACCAGGCTGGCAAAGAGCGTGATCGCCACCCCGAGGCCGACGGATCCGGTCGAGAAATCGACCGGAATCCGGTCCTTGGTCCGACTGGGATAACTCTGCGCTCCTCCTAGCCCACGGAAGTTCTCCAACGCCTCCCGTGATTGTGAGCCGAGCAGATAGTGGATCGCGTGAAGCACCGGCCCAGCGTGCGGCTTGACCGCAACCCGATCGTTCGGTCCCAGCGCATGGAAATAAAGCGCCGCCATGATCGCCGTCATCGACGCACAGCTCGCCTGATGCCCGCCGACCTTCAGCCCGTCGGCGCTCTCGCGAAGATGATTAGCGTGGTGAATGGTCCAGGCCGATAGCCAACGCAGTCGCTCGTCGAGGGACTTCAGCGCGGCAATGTCGGTGGTTACGGGCTTCAGCACAAAGGACTCCGTTGGGTCGAGCCGGAGGAGGCCCACCCATCGGTCCGTCTAGAAGCAACCAACGAACTTCGACAAGCTCGGTGCATCGGATGTTGCTCTTCAATAGAGCGCGGGTGGCAATGTCCTCGAAATGGGGAATGGGAACTGCACAACCACCGGGCGTTGCTCGTCCGAAGTGCGCGTCTCGATCGGCTCCTCCGATCTCGGTCTGCAAGGGCGGGGCCTTGCCGCTTGCTCGCTACCCATCTGGCGTCCCCTGTTGCCTGTCCGGTGGTGCGAGAATAACCGTTGTTGAGGGCGGCGCGGGGCCTGTGGTCCGAACGGCGCCGGTCGTGGAGCGAACGGTTGGACTGGCGAATGAACGGCATCCGAGAAGCCATGAACGACCGCGGAATGCGCGGCTTCTCACTCGGCGCGATTCGCTTCCGGCGAAGCCGATTCGCGAGTCCGACGGCGATTCCCGGCCGCTCGCGGCGATTTAGATGAATATTCGCGTCCTTGCCGTCGACGATGAGCCGCTGGCGCTCGAACGTTTGACTCTCCTTCTGGAAGAGATCGAGGGTGTTGAGCTCGCTGGGACAGCAACCAATGGCCGAGACGCAATTGATGCGGTCGCAAGCCTCAGGCCCGATCTGGTTCTCCTAGATGTCGAGATGCCGCAAATGGATGGCTTCGACGTCGTTGAGCGAATGTCTGGACGGGAATTCGATCAGGCGCCGCTGGTCGCGTTCGCGACTGCATATCCCCAGTTCGCACTGCAGGCTTTCGATAGCGGCGCGCTCGATTTTCTCTGCAAGCCGATCCGGCTGCAACGGCTGCAGAAGACAATTGAGCGAGCTCGCTCTGCCTTGGAACAGCGCGCCGGGTCCAAACGCCTTGCCGAGCTAAGTCGCAATCTCGACGAACTGCGGGCGATCAGAGCACCTGTGGAAAGGGACTTCTGGCTGCAGCATCGGGGTGAGGCAGTCCGGCTGGTTCCGCGCGAAGTCGACTGGATAGAAGCGGAGGGGCAGTATGTGCGGCTTCATATTGGCTCACGTTCCTATCTGCTGCGCCACTCGCTCTCATCCTTCGTGCGCGACTTCTCCACCGAAGGCTTCGTGCAGATTCATCGATCGGCGGCGGTCAACCGCCACAAGCTGGCCCGGATCAAGGCAAGCCGTGACCGCACCAAGGTCGAGCTCGTCTCAGGCTTGGAGCTGCCCGTAGGCCGGATCTACAAGAGGCAAGTCCGAAGCCTGCTCGCCGAATGATGGAGAAGCGGTTTTCGCCAGCGTCCTTGGATGCCATCGCCGGGCCCGCCGGCGCCGAGGTGGACGCAGGACTTCGTCGCCCAGGCTTCCTGCCGCCTCGCCTGACGTTCTATGTCATCGGAGGCTTCTGGCTAACCTGGTACGTGGCTTACGTCGCCCGGAGCCTTATGAACGATCCCGAGCCAATGGCCCGCTCGATGATTGTTCCAAGATTGCTGATCGCAGGCTCCGGAGCGCTTCTCTCCTGCGGAATCGCAATTGCGCTGGAGCGGCTGCGGTTCAAACCCATGTCTGTGCGCGCAGTCGCCGCGGTCCTGTTGTCCATAGTAGGAACGGTCATCCACACCCTGCTGACGTACAAGGTCTGGACGATCTTCGTTCCGGATACTGAGCCGAGCAGCTCTCTATGGCTCTACTACGCTACCGATTTCATATTTCGAATATGGTTCTTTGCATCGCAGTCGGCGATCATCCTTTCCTTGTCTTACGCCGCCGACGTTGTGGACCGAGAGGATCGGATCCATTCGCTTCAGGGTCTTGCGCAGGCGGCTCAGTTGCGCGCCCTTCGAAATCAGCTGAACCCGCACTTTCTGTTCAACGCTCTAAACTCGGTTGCCGCGCTGATTTCCGTCGATCGGCCGAGCGAAGCTGAAGTCATGACCGAGAATCTGTCGGATTTCCTCCGGTTGACGCTTTCGCTTGATCCCCAGCAGCTCATTCCCCTTGAGGAGGAGCTTCGTCTGCAGCGTCTGTATCTCGATATTGAGCAGGTACGATTTCCGGGCCGCCTCCAGGTCGATGTTGACGTCACGGATGAGGCGAGGCGAGCGATGGTGCCAAGCCTCATCAGTCAGCCGCTAATCGAGAACACAATCAAATATGCGGTGACGCAAAGCACCGAGCCGGTTCAACTCACAATCTACGCGCGTGTCGCAGAGCATATGCTTGAGCTGGTCATCGCGGACGATGGCGGCAATTCTCCGCAGACCCAGCGCAAGGGAGCTGGGGTTGGACTGACGAACGTTTCCGATCGGCTCCGCACGCATTTCGGTACGGAAACGGATTTCGCCGCGGGCTCGAAGTCTGGCGGCGGCTTTCGAAGCATTCTCCGGATGCCAATCCGAACGGCTTGATCGCCTTACGCCGCCGCAGCTTTGTCCTGCTCCGAGTCGAACCGCGCCTGCGCCGCGTGGATCATGTCGACATTCTCCATCGCCCAGCTAGCGAGGCCGCAGATTGGCTTCTGGAGTGATTTGCCAAGCTCGGTCAGCTCGTAATCCACGCGCGGCGGGATGGTCGGAGTCACGGTGCGGTTCACGAGACCATCTCGTTCGAGGTTACGAAGCGTCAGCGTCAGCATGCGCTGCGATACGCTCGGGATCTCCCGCCTGAGCTCGTTGAAGCGTTTCGACCCTTCGCCGAGGGTCTGAACCACCAGTACCGTCCATTTGTCGCCGATGCGTGAGAGCAAGGTGCTGATCGTCCGGCATACAGGGCTGGTCGGGTCCTTCATCGGTTACCTCACTGTTCCCCCAACACATTTCTGTTGTCGGGCCACAAATTTGTTCGCCCACCACAAAAAAGTGCGTTCTTGCGAGGGATGGGCTGGTGGTTATTTGGGGTGCCTCAGTAACAAATCCATACTTAGGAGGCAATAGTGACCATCCTTCATCTTGACGCCAGCATAAATGGCGAGAACAGCGCAAGCCGTGCGATCAGCCGCTCGATCGTCGAGCAGGTCAAGAGAACTCAGCCAGGCTCGACGGTCGTCTATCATGATCTCGCCGCAAACCCCCTTCCGCATCTCACACTGGAGGCATTTGCCGATTCCACAGTCGTCGATGAGTTTCTCGAAGCGGATACCGTCGTGATCGGCGCGCCGATGTACAATTTCAGCCTGCCGACGCAGCTCAAGGCGTGGATCGACCGCATCGCCATTGCCGGAAAGACATTTCGTTATACCGAGAACGGCCCCGAAGGGCTCGCCGGGGGCAAGAGAGTGATCATCGGCCTTGCCCGTGGCGGCGTTTACAGCGGGACGTCGCCGGCGTCCGCCCTCGAGCACCTGGAAACCTACCTTCGCGGCGTGTTCAATTTCATCGGCATCGAACCGGAGTTCGTCGTTGCGGAAGGCTTGAACCTCGGCCCGGATCAGCGCGCTCAGGCGCTGGAAGGCGCTCTCGGCGAGACGGTCCGCCTCGCCGCCTAACCCACGCGGCGGCGCCCAATCGCTACCTCCAGGCGCCGCCAATCACGAGCCCCGGTGCCTGCCCCTCCCGGCACCGGGGTTCAAAAATTGATGATACTCACTTCCTTCTCAGGCGTTTGATCTCCTGAAAGGAGCAATCTCATGGCAGAACTCGACGCCAAACATCGCAACAAGATCGATGAGGACGAATTCGCGTTTCCGAAGGAGCGCAAGGAGCCCCTCAACAACGCAAGCCACGTCCGCAACGCCATAGCCCGCTTCGATCAGGTCAAAGGTGTTTCCGACGATGAGCGAGACGCAGCGTGGAGCCGAATCAAGAAAGCGGCGAAGAAGCACGGCGTCGAAGTCAGCGAAAAGAGTTGGCACGAACTCGGGAAAAAGAGCTGATCCGAGGATTGCACAGAATCTGCTAGGTCCGCCTGCGGGGTTTCTCGCTGGCGGCACCTTTCCTGGCGATGATCTGCATCCAGGGATTCGGTGATGGTTCGTTGACCTTCACAAGCCGGTTTTGATCCCGGTGGATGAATGGTTCAGTTCGACCGCGCACGGCGAGGGTCGTCTCTTGAAGGTAGCTCCAGCTACCGTCAGGATGGAAGTCGACCTCGATCCGATAACGGTCGGTGCGGAAGGCATATTCGAGGAACGCAGTCGAACAGATGCCATATTCCGTAGACCCGCGCTCGGCTGTCAGAAACAGCTTGTCGTCGCCAGCTGAAGCATGTCCCGCGGCAATCGCGACCTGACCGCGAGGAATCGAAACGGTCTGAAGAATGAGGCCCGTCGCGGGTTCCCAGAGCCAGTGTCCGACCTGGTCGTGGAACGCGATGTCTTCCTCGGGCGTGTTGATGTGGGTGTGATAGCGAAGGCCGTAGAAAAGCTGCGGTCCATTCGTCTGCGGATCGATTGGGTGCATGACCACATGTTCGATGTAATCACGCCGTTCAGGACCATCTGCCTTGGGATTGAGGTCGACCCCTTTCGATGACGCCCACTCGCCCGCGAGACGCGTCAGAGGCCCCAGATTGCTAAGCGTGTCGGGATCGACATTCGCCGGTTCGGTGAAAATGTCTTCCGGGAAGGCTGTCAAAAATCTTTCTTTCGCGATCCCCGTTAGGCCGAAAGCAGCCTGATCGGATTTTCGATATAGCCCTTCAGCGTCTGCATGAAGCTAGCCGCGTCCCAGCCGTCGACCACCCGATGGTCGCAACTGAGGGACAGGTTCATGCGCTTGCGGACCTCGATGTCGCCATCGATCGGGACCAGCTTTTCCTCGACCTTATTGACCGCGAGGATCGCGACTTCAGGCCGGTTGATCACCGGCGTCGAGGTAATTCCTCCCATCGGTCCGAGCGAGGAAATGGTGATCGTCGAGCCCATCAATTCCTCGCGCGCCGCCTTGCCGGTGCGGGCGGCGTCGGACAGGCGAAGGATCTCGCTCGCGATCTGCCAGACGCTTAAGCCCTGAGCGTTTCGGATGACTGGTACCGTCAGCCCGTTCGGAGTCTGGGTCGCCATGCCCATGTGGACCGCGCCGGAACGGGTGATGACGTTCGCGTCATCGTCGTAGGTCGCGTTCAGCATCGGCCAGTCGGCGAGGGCGCGCGCCATGCCGATGATCAGGAAAGGTAGGAGTGTCAGCTTCGGGTTCGAGCCGCGGTCGGCATTCATCATCGCGCGCGTTTGCTCCAGCGCTGTGACGTCGAACTCCTCGACCAAGGTGAAATGCGGGATCCGACGTTTCGCCTCCTGCATGTTCTCGGCGATCTTGCGGCGCAGGCCGACGACCTTGATTGTCTCGTCGGCGCGCGCGGTGGCCGCGCCGCGAGCCGAAACACTGCCGCCGTTGTAGAGAAGATAAGCGTCGAGGTCCGAATGCCGGATGCGGTCACTCGCGGTTCTGACCTGAGTGAGATCTATGCCAAGATCACGGGCCCGGGCACGGACGGCAGGAGAGGCCAATACTTGAACCCCTGACGATTCCTTGTGCGCGACTTCTGGCTCAACACGGGGAGCTGGCGAGGCGGCCGGCGCAGCCTTCGGTTCCTCTACCGCGACCACCGGAATTTCTTTCGCCTGCTCGGGCGTTGCTTCGACTGCGCCGTCGGCGAGTGGTCGCTCTTCCGCGCTGTCCTCGACAGGCTCGGCGGCACGATCTGCACCTGCCGTCTCGATCACCGCAAGCACCGAACCGATCGGCACCTGGTCTCCGACTTCCCCGGCCAGTTGAAGCACCTTGCCGGCGACCGGCGACTCCATCTCGACCGTCGCCTTGTCGGTCATCATGTCGGCGATTTGCTGGTCCTCGGCGATCGTGTCGCCGACCTTTACATGCCACGCGACAATCTCGGCTTCGGCAATGCCTTCGCCGATGTCCGGCAGTTTGAATTCGAAGCGGGCCATTAGTCTGCCATCACTTTCTCGAGCGCTTTCTTCATTCGCTTCGGGCCGGGGAAATAGGCCCATTCATAAGCGTGCGGATAGGGTGTGTCCCAGCCGGTGACTCGCTCGACCGGTGCTTCCAGATGATAAAAGCAGCGCTCTTGCACCAGCGCTACGAGCTCGGCGCCGAAGCCGCTGGTGCGGGGCGCCTCGTGGACGACAAGGCAGCGGCCGGTCTTCTTCACCGATTGCTCGATTGTCTCGAGATCTAGCGGGACGAGGCTGCGCAGATCGATGACCTCGGCGTCGACGCCCTGCTCTTCGACCGCTGCGATCGCGACGTGAACCATCGTGCCATAGCCGAGCACGGTCAGGTCGGCACCCTCTCGAACGACCGCCGCCTTGCCGATTGGCACGACGTAATGACCTTCTGGAACTTCGCTCGCCTGATGCTTTGCCCACGGTTTGACCGGGCGGTCGTGATGGCCGTCAAATGGGCCATTGTAGATGCGCTTCGGCTCGAAGAAGATTACCGGGTCCGGATCTTCGATCGCGGCGATGAGCAAGCCCTTCGCGTCGTAGGGCGTTGACGGGATCACGACCTTCAGGCCGGCGATGTGGGTGAACAGACTTTCGGGCGATTGGCTGTGTGTCTGGCCCCCGAAGATGCCGCCACCATAGGGCGTTCGAATGACCATAGGCATCGTCCACTCGGCGGCGGTGCGGTAGCGGATCTTCGCGACCTCGCTGACGATCTGATCGTAGCCGGGGTAAATGTAGTCGGCGAACTGGATCTCGATCACCGGCTTGAGGCCATAACAGGCCATACCGACCGCAGTGGAGACGATGCCGCCCTCGCTGATCGGTGCGTCGAACACGCGGGTCTTGCCGAATTCCTTCTGAAGGCCTTCGGTTACGCGGAAGACACCGCCGAAATAGCCAATGTCCTCTCCGAACACGACGATGTCTTCGTCGCGCTTCATCATCACCTTGTGCGCGTCGTTCAGCGCCTGGATCATGTTCATCGTCGCCATCAGGCGCGACCTTCTTCCAGAGCCTGTTCTCGCTGCTCCGCGAGGCTTGCCGGCACTTCCGCGTAGACATCGTCGAACATGGTCTCGATCCCGTCCTTGCCCTGTTCTGGTAGTACGCCGAGCTTCTCGGATTCTTTCTGCGCGGACCGTACCGCAGCATCGCATTCGGCGGTCATCGAGGCGTGGCGCTCTTCGTCCCATTCGCCAATCGCAAGCAAATGCGCCTTCAACCGCTCGATCGGATCCCCGAGCGGCCAGAGCTTGGCTTCGTTGGTCGGGCGGTAGCCGGAGGGGTCGTCAGAGGTCGAATGGCCTTCGGCGCGGTAGGTGAAGAACTCAATGAGAGTAGGGCCGCCATTGGCTCTCGCGCGATCCGCCGCCCATTTCACCGCCGCATAGACGGCGAGCGCATCATTGCCGTCAACGCGCAGACCGGCGACTCCATAACCTACCGCTCGCTGTGCGAAGGTGGCACGCTCTGCTCCTGCGATTCCCGAAAAGCTTGAGATCGCCCACTGGTTGTTGACGACCGCAAGGATGACCGGGGCGTTATAGACCGTCGCGAAGGTCAAAGCGCTGTGGAAGTCGCCTTCCGCAGTTGCCCCATCCCCGACCCAGCCCATCGCGATCCGGCTGTCGCCCTTGATCGCCGCGCCCATCGCCCAACCCACCGCTTGCGGGAATTGTGTCGCGAGATTGCCGGAGATCGAGAAAAAGCCGTGCTCCCGGTCCGAATACATGATCGGCAGCTGGCGGCCCTTCAGCTTGTCGCCTTTGTTCGAATAGATTTGGCACATCATTTCCGTCAGCGGATAGCCGCGCGAAATGAGCAGCCCCTGTTGGCGGTAGGTCGGGAAATGCATGTCTTCTCGGTCCAGCGCAGTTTGCGCCGCGACGGCGATCGCCTCTTCGCCGGTGCATTTCATGTAGAAGCTGGTCTTCCCCTGGCGCTGTGCACGGTACATGCGATCATCGAAAATGCGCACCGTGACCATGTCGCGGAGCATCCTGCGGAGGGTGTCGGCGTCAAGTTTCGGATCCCACGGTCCGACCGCCTTATTGTCCTCGCCGAGCACTCGAACGAGCGCGGTGGTCAGGTCGTGTGTCTGGGCGGCTGGCACATTCGTATCGGGTCGCGGCGCGCTCCCCGCGGCCGGGACCTTCAATGACGAAAAATCGGGGGTATCTCCCGGGCGAAACGGCGGCTCGGGGACGTGCAAAGCCAATTTCGGGGCATTGCGCCGGAGCGAAGGGTCCTTGTCACTCATAGTTGGAGCGAGCGCTTAATCCTGACTCGCGCAGGCGGCAACTCCGAGTGTCAAGGAGTCTTTACAAGCAGGTTCGTTGACGCGGAAAGGCGCCGGCGGGTAGGGCAGCTTATGGCCGAAGATCACAGCACCCCACCGGACCGTCTCTCACTCGATCCCCGAAGCGAGTTCTACGACGAAGCGCTGCTCAGCCGGGGAGTGGGCGTCAAGTTCAATGGGCAGGAAAAGACGAGCGTGATCGAATATTCGATCTCCGAGGGGTGGATTCGGGTCGCGGCCGGTCGCAGCCTCGATCGCTACGGCCAGCCGATGACCATCAAGCTCAAGGGCAAGGTCGAACCCTATTTCCAGGGCCCGGCTGAAGGCGACGCTCAGGAAGGCGAAGCTTCGGACGGATAAGAGGGCGACGAGCGCCGATTACGCCATCGCCGCCACGCCCATCCGCCGAGCGCCAGTGCCGCCAGGGTCGGTACGCTCCGCCTGGCCAGCGCAGTCGCGCCATAACCGAGGATTGCGCCCTTCGCGCCTTCATTCCTGCCCGCGATCTTCTCGCCAAGCCACGCGCCTGCAAGCTTGCCCAACATCACGCCTACTCCTTCTCGAATAGATTGGGGGATTCGACGCGCCGGGGGTGGTGAATGTTCCCAACCGAAGCTTGGGATTCGCCGCCAACTCTTGGTTGGTAAAATTCGCCACTCGATCCGCGTAAAGTCTGTTTTTGGCGGTTTTTCGGGATTGGCACGCTCCTTGATTATCCCTTTGCATGAGCCCGCAGACAAAAGCGGCGGGCCAAAAGGGAGATTTCAAATGTCATCCACGTCGCAATTCACCCGGACCCTGATCGCCATCGTGGCGGCGCTTGCCGTCAGCACGGTCGCGGTCGGCGCGGCGGTCGGCCCGGTTCCGACCCACCTCAATGAGAAAGTCAGCATCAATGCCTGAACTGGAAGTCCTCGAAGCCAAGGTCCCGGTGCGCACGCCTCGCCTGATCGAGGTTGAGCCCGAGTCGCAGAACACGCGCTTCGGCCCTGTCGCCGGTTGGCTCAGCGGTCCGGTCTTCAGCCGCGCCCGTGACATCTTCGCGGCGAACATGACCGACCTGCTCGACCGGGCCGAGGACCCCGCGCGGATGATCCGCATGATCATCCTCGAGATGGAAGAGACTCTGGTCGAGATCCGCGCCACCGCGGCCCGCTCGATCGCTGACATCAAGGAAATGCGCCGTGCGGTGGTTCGCCTCGACGACCTCCAGTCGGACTGGACGGCGAAGGCCGAACTGGCGCTCAGCAAGGGCCGTGACGACCTCGCCAAGGCGGCGCTGGTCGAGCGGCAGAAAGCCGACGAAATGGCTACCGGCCTGCGCGATGAGCTGAACCAGATGGAGCAGGTTCTTCGCGGCTATGAGGCGGACATCGGCAAGCTCCAGGGCAAGCTTCGTGAAGCCCGGGCCCGGCAGAACGCGATCGCCGCCCGATTCGAAAGTGCGGTGACCCGCGCCAAGGCCCGGGAGATAATGCACGGCAACAGGACTCAGGACGCATTCTCCAAGTTCGAGCTGCTCGAGAGACGCGCCGACTTCGCCGAAGGCCGCTGCGATGCGCTGGGCATCACCAGCCTTGAAGATGAGATCGACCAGCTTCGCGCGAACGAGAAGATCGACGCCGAATTGGAAGCCATGAAAGCCGCGCTGAAAGCGCGAGCCAACTGAACGGAAGGAAGGGGACAATGACGATGGCGCGGAAATATCCTTACTCGCTCGATCGCAAGGATGCGAAGATCGCGGGCGTGTGTTCGACCCTGGGCGCGAAGTGGGGAATCGACCCGACCTTCATCCGCATCGCCTGGATCGCGGTGCCGCTCCTGACCCACATCCCGATCAGCGTTGCCCTGATCGCTTATGCGGCGGCCGGCATCTACCTTGCAATCCAGAAGAAGAACTCGACGGTCGGCGACCGGCGGATGAGCGACTTCGACCGGATGGGCGAAGTCATGAGCCGGAAGCCGACGACCAAAGCGATGGTGAATGATCTCGACGAGACCGACCGCCGACTGATGGCGATCGATCATCACATAAACACTCAGAACGAAGAGCTGGCGCGCGAGATCGAAGCGCTCCGCCAGGAGGAAAAGTGATGGACCCTGTGACGATTGGAGTACTTGCGGCAAGCGTGCTCGCCGGCTTGGGCGCGGCGAGCATCGCGGGGCTCAAGGCATGGGCCGGCTGGCTCGAGCTCAAGAAGATGGAGCTGACCCAGATCGCCGGTGAGCGGGGCCTCCCGCCGGCCACCGGCCGGATCGAAATCGCGGACCTCCGCGAACGCGTCCGGAAGCTCGAAGCGATCGCCGCCGGCATCGACATCTAGATTCAATCGAACAGCGCGCCCTCTCTCCCCCAGCGCGCCAAGCAGCCCGGCACCCTTCCGCCGGGCTGCTTTTCTTTTGCCCGCGCATCGGTGCACCAATATTTAACTCAGATTAGGATACACCGTCTTGCC
>DASUZY010000087.1:0-8189 GCA_036376635.1 Sphingomicrobium sp. | reverse complement strand
CCAGGGCTCCGGTAAGACGACGACCACTGCCAAGCTGGCGAAGCGGCTCACCGAACGCGATCGCAAGAAGGTGCTCATGGCGTCACTCGACGTCGCTCGCCCGGCGGCGCAGGAGCAGCTGGCGGTGCTCGGGCGGCAGACCAACGTCGACACGCTGCCGATCGTTGCGGGTCAGCAACCGGTGGACATCACCAAGCGCGCTCTCAATTCGGCCAAGCTGCAGGGCTACGACGTCGTGCTGCTGGATACCGCGGGTCGCCTGCACGTGGACGATCAGTTGATGGGCGAAATGAAGGCCGTCGCGGCGGCCTCTAATCCCACCGAGACGCTGCTCGTCGTCGACAGCCTCACCGGCCAGGATGCGGTCAACGTAGCGAAGGGATTCGCGGCCGAGGTGGATCTATCCGGCGTGATCCTCACCCGGATGGATGGCGACGCTCGCGGCGGTGCGGCGCTTTCGATGCGTGCGGTCACCGGCAAACCGATCAAGTTCGCCGGCGTCGGCGAAGCGCTGGATAAGCTCGAAGCGTTTCACCCCGACCGTGTGGCCGGGCGGATTCTCGGCATGGGCGACGTCGTCAGCCTCGTCGAGCGCGCCGCTGAAACCATCCAGGTCGAAGAGGCCGAGAAGCTCGCCGCCAAGATGGCCAAGGGCAAGTTCGATCTGGACGATCTCTGGGCTCAGTTCCGGCAGATGCAGCGCATGGGCGGCCTCGGTGCGCTCGCCGGCATGATGCCGGGTCTGAAGGGCATGAAGGGCGCGATGGACAAAGCGCAGGACAGCAAGGCGCTGGTCCACATGGAGGCGATGCTCTCGTCAATGACCGCCAGGGAGCGCTCCAAGCCCGAGATCATCAACGCCAAGCGCAAGATCCGCATCGCCAAGGGTAGCGGTACGACGGTTCAGGAGATCAACAGGCTCCTGAAGATGCACCAGGAAATGGCGACCGCGATGAAGCGGCTCAAGAAGATGGGCGGGTTCGGCAAGCTGGCTGCGATGCTTGGCGGCGGCGGCGGACTCGGCGGGTTGGGCGGACCCGGCGGAATGCCAGGCCTTGGTGGAGGCGGCGCTGGAGCGCTTCCCGGCCTCGGCGGCAGCTCGCAGTTCAATCTCCCGCCCGGTTTCGACAAGTTTTCAAAGAAATAATCGAACACACTGAAAGGACTACAAAATGGCAGTTGCAATTCGTTTGAGCCGGGGCGGCTCCAAGAAGCGCCCATATTACCGCATCGTGGTCGCGGACAGCCGTAATGCTCGTGACGGCCGCTTCATCGAGAAGGTGGGCACTTACAATCCACTTCTCGCGAAGGATTCGCCGGAGCGCGTGAAGCTCGACACCGATCGTATCCAGCATTGGCTGGGCGTTGGCGCGCAGCCTTCGGACCGTGTGCTTCGTTTCCTGGATGCGGCCGGCATCCGCGAGCGTGCAGCCCGCAATAATCCGCAGAAGGCGGAGCCGGGCGAGAAGGCCAAGGAGCGGATCGAAGAGCGCGCCAAGCGCGCTGCCGACGCTGAGGCTGCCGCTGCCGAGGCTGCCGCAGCTCCTCAGGACACGCAGGAAGAGGCAGAAGCCGTCGTCGCCGAGGAAATCGAGGCCGCCACTGCCGAGCCGACCGCTGAAGCGGAAGCGGTGACCGAGGAAGTTGCCGAGCAAACCCCACCGGCTGCCGAAACTCCGGCGGAGGAAGCCGCTGCGGACGCGTCTGAGGCTGACAACCAGGGCGAATCGACAGCCGAACCCGCCGAGGGCGCCGACGACGTAGCTCCGCCGAGCAGCGAGTCGCCGCAGGCGGCCGAGGCGGAAACCGTCGAAGGCGAATCGACCGCCGAGCCGGCTGAGGGCGCTGCCGAGGACACCCAGGCCTGAACATGAGCGAGGGCGGCGAGCGTCGGATTGCGCTTGCCGCCATCGCCGGCGCTCACGGCGTCAGGGGAGAGGTCCGGCTGAAGCTATTCAGCGACAGCGTCGATAGCCTCACCGCACACGATACGCTTTACGTCCGCGGTGCTGCGCGGCGCCTTCTCGCCGTTCGGGAAGGCAAGGCACCCGTTGCCCGCTTCGAAGGGATAAGCGATCGCGCGACAGCTGAAGCGCTGCGCGGTTCACTCGTCGAGGTCGACCGCTCGGCGCTGCCGCCGCTCGATGAGGGCGAATATTATTATTCCGACCTGATCGGCCTCGAAGTCCTCGACCGTTCCGGGAATGCTGCTGGCATCGTCACATCGGTCGAAAACTACGGCGCCGGAGACCTGCTCGAGATCGAAGGGGCCAACGGTCGGCGATCGTTGATCCCATTCAGGGCCGGCATTGCCGATCTGGAGGACGGCCGCGTACTGATCGATCCGTATTTCCTCGCTTAGGTTCCATCCTCCGCGTCTACCAGTTCCTGGCCGCATTCACGCAAGAGCGGCTTTCTGGCGCAAAGATCATTGCGGATCGTCGTGGCCGCGACGCCGCCTTCGCCCATGGCGTGACTGATCTGGTCCAGACCGTGTACTACATCTCCCGCGGCATAGAGCCCTTCCACGCTGGTGCGCTGATGGGCGTCACACAGGAAGCAGCCGTCTTCGGCGAGCTTCGTGCCAACCATCTCGCCCAGCTGGGTGTGCGTGTCCGATCCTAACGCGGGGTAGATGCTGTCGAAGGTGTAATGCCCTTCGGCGGTATCGATGACGATGCATCCGTCAGGGATCGCGACTGCTTGTGCGGGCCCGTCGACACAACCAATCCCGAAATCCGCGAGCTTCTTCTGATCCTCGGCTCTCAGGCTCAAGGATTTATCCGGGGCGACCAGAGTCACGTCCGGCGTGTAGCTGCGCAAAAAGATCGCCTCGGCAACGCCATGGCTGTCGCTACCGATCACTCCGACCTTCTTGTCGGTAACCTCATAGCCGTCGCAGATCGGGCAATAGCGGACGAGGGCACGCGCCAAGGCGTCGTCATGAAGCTCCTCGTCCATCGGCGGCCGACGGTTGGATACTCCGGTCGCCAGCAGAACTGCTCGGGCATTTGCCTGGCCCGAACCCCAGGTCGCGGTGAACAGGCCCGTTTCCTCACTTCGCTCGAGCTTGGTGACGTACTCGGTCTCGATCTTGGCGCCATATTTGCAGGCTTGCTCGCGCATCCGGCGGAGCAGCTCCTTGCCCTCGATGCCTTCCGGATAACCAGCGTGATTGCGGGTGCAGGGGATCAAAGCCGCGCGGCTCTTCCCGCCGTCGACCACCAGGATGTCGAGGTGGAAGCGCGCGAGATAGATTGCAGCGGTCAGACCAGCCGGCCCGCCGCCGATGATCAGGCAATCGAGGATTTGCTCATCCATGCGCGCCCCAATGGATTGTGATAGCGGCGGTTCCCATGTCGTTTCGTGCTACCGTCCTAAGCCTGTACCCCGACATGTTCCCGGGGCCACTCGGCACAAGCCTTGCGGGCCGCGCGCTGCAGGAGGGAATCTGGCGCTTGGACGCGATAAACATCCGCGACTTCGCGACCGATAAGCATCGAAGTGTCGATGATACACCCGCCGGCGGGGGAGCGGGGATGGTGCTTAGGCCGGACGTGCTTGCGGCGGCGATTGACAGCGTCGCGGACGGGCGGCCGATGCTGGCGCTGACGCCGCGCGGGAAGCCGCTGACGCAGCACCGCGTGCGTGAGCTTGCGGGCAGCGAGGGCTTCATCCTGCTGTGCGGCCGCTTCGAGGGATTTGACGAGCGGATCTTCGAGGGAAGGGCGGTCGAGGAGGTCTCCGTCGGTGACTATGTCCTCTCCGGCGGGGAGCTTGGCGCGATGGTGATCCTCGACGCTTGCGTGAGGCTGCTTCCCGGGGTAATGGGCGCGGCCTCCAGCGGTGAGGAGGAGAGCTTCGAAACGGGGCTGCTCGAATATCCGCATTATACCCGACCCGTTGAATGGGAAGGACGCACGATCCCCGAAGTGCTGCGGTCGGGGGATCATGCGAAGATCGCGGCGTGGCGACACGAACGGGCGGTCGAAGATACACGGCTAAGGCGGCCGGACCTGATCGAGCGCCACGGGGGCGCATCGCAGGCACCGCCCTCTGGCGCGCGGCGACGAGATACGAAGGCAAAAGAGCAATGAATCTGATCGAGACCCTGGAGCGCGAGGCAATCGACGCGCTGACCAAGGACAAGCCCGTTCCGGAATTCCGCCCCGGCGACACTCTGCGCGTCGGCGTGAAGGTCATCGAAGGCGACCGTACCCGTGTTCAGGCGTTTGAGGGCGTATGCATCGCCCGCGCCAACAAGGGTGTCGGGTCCAGCTTCACCGTCCGCAAGATCAGTTTCGGCGAGGGCGTTGAGCGCGTCTTCCCGCTCTATTCGCCGATCATCGATTCGATCGAGGTCGTCCGCCGCGGCGACGTTCGCCGCGCCAAGCTCTACTATCTGCGTGGTCGCACCGGCAAGGCCGCTCGTATCGCGGAGCGCCGTGACGTCCGTCGCGATGCTGCAGCTGGGACCGCATCCGAAGCTTAACCTTCCAACATGGCAGTTGCGAGAAGGAGCGCAGCCGCTACCACAGCGGCATGCGCTCCTTTTTCGTTGCGGCGGTCGCGCCGTTTGTCCTCGCCATGACCCCACCGCCAGGAGTTCCCCAGAAGCCACTGACGATCGAGCGGATCACTGCCAGTCCACCGATCTCCGGCGCTACGCCACGCCTCCTGAAGCTCTCCCCCGACGGCAGGTACGCGAGCCTCCTCAAACCGCGGGCCGAGGATCGCGAGCGTTACGACCTGTGGGCGATGGATACGTCGACCGGTCGGCAGCGGATGTTGATCGATTCAACCAAGATCGGCGGCGGCGAGATCAGCGAGGCTGAGAAGATGCGCCGCGAAAGGGCGCGCATCGGCGGCACTCGAGGTATTGTAGAATATGAATGGGCGCCCGACGGAAAGTCGATCCTGGCTCCGGTCGATGGCGACCTTTACCTTGCCGATATCGCGACGGGAGCCATCCACCGGCTGACCAACACGCCTCAGACCGAAATCGATGCCCATGTGTCCGAGGGCGGTCGCTACGTCAGCTTCGTTCGAGATCAGAATCTATTTGCCCTCGATCTGACCACCGGGATCGAGCGCCCGCTGACGACCGAAGGCAGGGATGCAGTGACCTGCGGCACAGCCGAGTTTGTCGCGCAGGAGGAAATGGGGCGCCGGACCGGCACCTGGTGGGCGCCGGGCGATGGCAGCGTCGCCGTCGAATGCTTTGACGAAAGCAAGGTCCAGGTCGTCACTCGTGCCGCGATCGGCGCGAACGGGACCAAGACCTTCGATCAACGCTATCCGGCGGCCGGAACGGCCAATGTGGCTGTGGCCCTTTGGGTGATCGATCCGCGCACCGGCGCGCGAGTGAGAGTCGATCTTGGGTCCAACCCCGACATTTATCTGGCGCGCGTGAACTGGTCGAAGGATGGGCGCGCCTTGTTCGTTCAGCGTGAGAGCCGCGACCAGAAGACGCTCGATCTCCTCGCCGTCGACCCGGCATCCGGCGCAAGCCATATCGTCTTTAGCGAAACCGCGAAAACGTGGATCAACCTCAACAACGATTTCCGCTCGCTCGCTGACGGCAGCCTGATCTGGGGCTCGGAGCGGAGCGGCTTTCACCATCTTTACCGCTGGGCAAACGGACGGTTCATGCCGATCACCCATGGTGAGTGGGTGATGACGGGCCTTGTGGGGATAGATGAAGCCAACCATCGATTGTTCTTCACGGGCAACAAGGATGCTCCGCTTGAGCAGCATGTCTACTCGGTCGATTACCTTCACCCAGGCGAGCCGCAGCGGCTGACCGAGCCAGGGTTCTGGAACGGCGCCGAGATGGACAAGCAGGGCACACGGTTGATCGTCACCAGGTCGTCCCCCGACCAGCCTCCGCAGGTCTATCTCGCCGACGATGCCGGGAAGCGGCTAGCATGGATCGAGGAAAACAAGCTCGACGCATCGCACCCCTACGCGCCGTTCATGGCGGCCCATCGTGAAGTCAAGTTTGGCACGTTGAAGGCCGCCGACGGCACCACGCTTTATTGGGAGTTGATCACGCCGCCGCTGAAGCCAGGGCGCAAGTATCCGGTCTTTTTCGAGCATTATGGCGGTCCGGGAACGGGGCAGCAGGTCAGCCGCGCGTGGGCCAACCCGATGCGCCAATATTGGGTCAGCAAGGGGTGGATCTACTTCCAGATCGACAATCGCGGGTCTTACAACCGCGGCAAGTCGTTCGAGGATCAGATCTATCATGCGATGGGGACGGTCGAGGTCGACGATCAGGCCACCGCCGCGCGCTGGCTCCAGAAGCAGCCATTTGTCGATTCGAAGAAGATCGCGATCTTCGGCTGGTCTTACGGCGGCTACATGACGCTGAAGATGCTCGAGAAGGCCCCGAAGGGCCTGTATGCGGCGGGTATCGCCGGCGCTCCGGTCACGAAGTGGGAGCTTTACGATACCCACTATACGGAACGCTATCTCGGCAATCCTGCGATCGATCCGAAGCCCTACCAGAGCTCGGACGCGCTCGCCGACGCGGTGAAGATCGATGCGCCGCTGCTGCTGATGCATGGAATGTCCGACGACAATGTCGTGTTCGAGAACTCCTCAATGCTGGCGGACGAGCTGCAGAAGGCGGACCGCCCGTTCGAGATGATGTTCTACGTCGGCCAGACGCACCACATCGCCGGGGAGGGCAGGCAGGCACACGTTCAGGAGACGATCGAGCGCTTCCTCGACGATAAGGTGCTCGGCAAGCGCGATTGAGTTTAGAGTTTGAATATCGTGCGCGTGATCGTGCTGTCCGGCGCGTATTGGGGCTGCGAGTTGGGCGGGCGTGCGGCCTCCAGCTTCTGACCTTCAGGCGGCAGGCCAAACCGGGTGGAGAAAAGCTCTGCCGTCACGGACCGACGATCGCCCAGAAGCACTTCAATCTGCATACCATCGCATGAACGCCCGGTGCATCGAAGTACTGCCTTGTCCGGCTCTCCGTGCGCCGGGATTGGTATTGCCGCTCCCGGCAGACCGAGCGCCGTAACCTTGGCGTTCGCGGGGAAGCGAAGTGCGATGCTGTTGCCACCGCCCGTGGCGAGAGCAATCCGAACTCGCCTGCCGGCGCCATAAGGAGTTTCCACCACGACACGTGCCTGAGGCGTTGGCGTCGGCAGGAGTGGCGCGTCAGCAATCCAGCGAAGCCGCCCATTGTACGGCAGTTCGCCCTTGTGCCAGCGCCCCGGGAAATTGGCCGGCAGCGGCGCCTGCTTGGTGGCGATTCCCCAACTCGCCTTGTTGCTCTCAGCATCTCGGAAGTAATCGATGCTGAAGCCGAGTGGCCGCTCCGAGCTTGCTCGCGGCATGACCAATGCGGCGACGAAGAAGCCCAGGCTGGCCACGAAGGTCAAGCCTAGGCCAGACCGCAGATCATTCCGATCGACTTCGGCTATCGCAGTCAAAGCAGCCAGCGCGCCGAGCGGGGCTACGGCCCACAAAGGCCCGTCGATCAGCAGCATTTCGATCGCGCTCAGAAGCTCGGCGAACATTACGAACTGCAGGACGATCGCAGCGATCACGAGGGCAGAGCCAAGAGCCCGGAACCGAGACCACAGAGCGATGCCGCCAAGCGCGATCGCCGGCGCGATCAGGAAGAAGATTGTTGCTCCCGGAAGCAAGAGACTGAGCGCCGCTCCGAAAAGGAGCACCAGCAGCCAGGCTGCGGTTCGAAACTGCTCGCGACTGATAGCCCGTCCCATACGAGAATGGACCAACGACATTCCGAACAGCATCAGGGCGTAGACCGCGAGATAAGCGACCAGCGGATAAGCGCGCCAGAAATCGCCTGCACGCATCATGGTGAGGGTGAAACTGCCGAACCATGCGGCTGCAATGCCCCCGACCGCCATCGCTGCCGCGCTCAATAGGGGCTTGCCCAGGCTCTTCGAACGCCAGGCGAGCAAGAATCCGATGGCAAGCAACAGGCCCAGAGCCGTCGCTGCCACGACGAGCGGCATCCTTATCAGGAATCGACCGCCAAGGTCCGTGAAGACCACGCGGCCGTTGCCCGCGGCGGCGGGATTGGAGTCCGCAGCGAGCGAGTGCGTCGAAGCCAAGACCTCGCTCCCCATTTCGGAGAGACTGTCGCGATCAAGCGCCGCGATGTTGTCGCCGGGCGAGTGATAGCGCGTCTCGTTTCCGAT